>NZ_JBFOCM010000016.1:0-542629 GCF_040907825.1 Aeromonas sp. s7(2024) | reverse complement strand
GTAAATGAGCGACGTAATCTTGTCATTGAACACCTCAGGTCATGGTGGCGACTGTACCACCTAAAATGGTGTCCGGGATGATTAGACCACTACAATTCATCAACTCGAACAGGGAGTCGAGTAGTCCCTGTGTTGCTCGCAGAGTAAGGTTGAAAATCCCCTTGAGCATTAGGAAGGTTGCGATGGTCTGGTCAGTGTAAAGCTGGCTGCGGCCCCGCCGCCCATGATGCTCGTGGTGAAACCAGTTGCTCATGGCCTCGGCATCAACCCAGAAGGAGAGTGAACCACAGTTAATCAAAGACTGGTTGTATTGAGGCCAGTTGGTGATGGGGAGAAGCGACGTGCCCATGATGCAGATTTGAAGAGGATGGTGGTGATCAGATCACCGAGTCCCCAGTTAGTTCCCTTCAAACTGCATCGATTTGGGAAACAACGCCGCCCGTAGTCATTCTTCAGGACATCGATGACAGCCTCAAAGAACTCGGCTTTCTGACTCATCAGCGCCAGCTGCTGCTCGAGTTCCTTGATGTGCTGTTCGGGCGTCTGGTTGTCGGGGTCAGGCATGGTGATGCTCCTGCCAGCACGCACAGAAGCCCCCTGGCTCCAATCTTGCCGACCATGTTTACGCAACCATACCAGAACGGTGGAGCGGCCCTGAATGCCATAACGCACCTGAGCCTGTTTGTAGGTGAGCTCGCCTTTTTCAATCTGCCCGACCAGCGCCAGTTTAAAAGTCAGCGAGTAATCGCGCTGTGTCCGTTTCACACCTTGTCCCATCGGGCTCTCCATTTATATGGGGGAAAGGTGTAAACCATATTCAGGACGGGACAACTGGTATAAAAAAGGCCCCTATCGGGGCCATTTTCAGCATTTAATTCAAGACAATGGGAAGGCAGGATGAACGAATCCCTGGTAACCATCGATATGCAACTTGGAAAGCAATTCCACTTGATGTTGATCCTCGACGCGGGTCGCAATGGTGGTCACACCGGCATTGTGTGCGGCGCGACACACTGCAGCCAGGAATGAGGTGTCAGCCCCCGGCTCCATGACCTGACTGGTATAACCGTGATCAACCTTGACATAAGCCGGCGACAACTCCTCCAGATAGCCCAGAGACTGGAAGTGACGACCATAGTGGTCAACCCCCCACTGGAAGCCATGAGCTTGCAAGGTGTCCACCAACGCAGCCACGTTGTCTTTATGTTTCATGATGGCAGCTTCAGGTATTTCAAATAATAACCGCTCTTTGAGCTCTGCATGCTCGGTCAGATAGCGCGTCAGCCAGGTTAAAAACTCATCCGAGCAGAGCGAGCCAGCAGTGATGTTGATCGCCAGTACCAGATCAGACTGTTTTTGCAGTAATGGAACGCAAGCATCAAGCACCGCCTGGTCAAACTCGCCACCCAATTTGAACTGTTCAATCGCGGGCAAGAACTGACCTGCAAAATAATCTGTGCCATCCCGAGAGATAGAAGCAAACAGCTCGGCATGCAACCTTGCTCCATTATCAAACCGGCAAGCTGGTTGTGCTTTGAAGCGCCAAAGTTGTCGTGAAATTGCATCTTGTACCAGATCTCGCCAGGCCAAACGCCCCATCAAACCTTGCTCGGTCCCCCCTTCCATCACCACAGCACCACGGCGTTCATTGCGCGCCTTGCCAAGCGCATTATCGGCTTTGGTCAACAAGGCAGAGAGATCATCATTGCCATCACGACCGGCAATACCGATGACGGAGAGCGCATCCCCTTCGCCCATTGGATTCACCACCAGATCGGCAATGCGGCTATTAATCACTTCAGCCAGCTCTTTTAGCTGAGTCAGATCGTCAGTTGGACAGAGCAGCGCATATTCCGTCGCGGAGATCCGTGCCAAGGCTGCGCCATCCCACCCTTTTAATTGCTCTCTCAAGACCTGAGCTATCGATTTAACCATGTTGTCGCGGGCAGCAAAGCCTTCATCGCGATAGATATCATCCAGCATGTCGACCGCAACCAGCATGACACCACCTTGACCAGCCTCCGCTATCCATGCGTTTACCTGACCCACAAAATAGGCTCGGTTGCCAAGCCCTGACACGGCATCGACATAAACCCGCTCACGCAATTTCTCGGCCTCATCGGCTTGCTCTTTGAACTGCAACGCCAACTTGCTTGAGAGGGTGTTGATCGCCTGAACGACCTGCTTCAATTCATGGGTTTTAGGCTCCGGGATCGTATGACCGAAATGGTGCAGCTCGATCTCTACGGCTTGATCACAGATCTGTTTGAGTGGCTTGAGCAAGTAGTTGAGTGCTCTCATCAACAAAATTGTGGTGATCAAAAAGCCGACCAGAAACCAGCTCGCCAGCTCACTCATCCCACGCCACAACTCGTAATAAGCCTGGCCGGGGTGACCCACTACTTTTAATTTTCCAAGCTGCAACCAGCCAGACGTCAGAATTGACTCGTTGGATACCTCAGGAAACAGTCCCAATTTCACAAACCACTGTGGCACTCCCTGAATATTGTTGGTATTTTCCTGCTCGATGACATCCTTTGATGCCAGCAGATCAAGGCGAACTAGTCGATAATAGCCACCATCAAAAATGGCCTGGATCACCGACTCGGCACCAACCTTGTCACCGTTTTCCAGATAGGGGGTGAGCGCAAGCCCCAGTGAGGTTGCCGTATTGATGACCGTTGTTTCCTGTTGCTGCGCCAGATAAGTGCGGGTTGAATTGAATTGCACCCAGTATGTGGCCGCAAATAACAATCCAAACAGCAGCAGCATGGTGGCTAATAACTGTCGATAGAGCGTCATAGGTTAATCATCCAAATTCACCACTGGCCGAGCCAATCGCCCCGAGGTCATGCGATTGCGTAAATCATTCCATAATCCCAAGCGGGATGATTGACCAGCCAGTTCCCCTTGGCCTCGTGCCTTCATCAACCACAAGTGACTACCGTTAAAACTGTAAATAGGCACCAGATCACGCCGCTGTGTGGCAGGGCGAATCGAGCCTATCAAATTATCCAAAATAACCGGAACGGAAGAGGGTGTCTCATAATATGCCACCACCATGTGAAACTGGTTGTAATCAAGAGCCTTAACGTACACCATCCGCATTTTATCATCCGGGATCCCAAGCTCGAGCAGCGTAGAGTATTTGGCGATACTGAAATCTTCACAGTCTCCCCCAGCGGCTCCCAAAAATTCTAGCGGGGTTGCCCAATAATCCTTTTTGCGCCACAACTTGATATCGTCAATAAAACGCATCCGATTGAAAAAATTATTTACCCGCTCAAGCTTTTTTTCTTCGCTCAGGGCCCTGCCCTTCGTCTCCATGACCAGCATACGCCAACTAGTTACACGCTTGCCGGCTCTGGCGCCATAGGTCTGCTCCGCCCGTTTGATCAAGTTGAGATCTTCCTGTGGCAGAGGCTGACTGGCACAGAGCAGAAGTGAGAAGGGTAACAGCAGGATCCATAAGGAGTGGCGCAGAGCGCGTAAGGATCGGTATCTCCATTCATTAAGAAGATAACACCATCTGCCGCCGGTTCCGCGCTGGAGTGTCACGTCATATTCCTGCTGCATTATTGCTGCTGCACTCCTCAAAGCCCGTGCAACCATCTGCTTTAGCCAAACATGGTGACTGCCAGCAGCAGTCACCATATTGGCGTTCATGATCCCAGCGGGATCATGGGCAAACGGTTATTGCCTGGCCTGCCATTCAGCGGGTTGTTTGACGCTAAATGCATTGAGCAGGCTACCTGTAGCGTTGAGAATGCGATAGTCCGCCAGCAGTGCATCATACTCGGCAGTGATATAGCTGCGACGCGCCTCGAACAGTTCGTTCTCGGTGTTCAATACGTCCAGCAATGTCCGTTGACCCAACCCAAACTGCTTCTTGTATGCCTGTACGGTGTCATAGCTGGCGTCAACATGCTCTTTCAGGAAGGTCTTTTGCTTGGCCAGCGACTCTTTCGCGTTCCAGGCCAGACGAGTGCCTTCCTCAACCTGGCGAAACGCATTCAAGTGAATGTCTTTCGCCTGAGAGTAGAGCGCCGATGTTGCATTGCTCTCTGCCACATCAGAACCGCCACGGAACAGGTTGTAACGCATGCGCACCATTGCGCTCAGATCATCGTTGCGCCCTTTGACCGCATCGATATCCTCATTCCAGTTCTGATCGACCTCGAATGTTACATTCGGGTAGAAACCGGATTTGGCGCCTTCATGTTGATACTTGGCCGCTTCGATATCCTGCAGGGAAGAGAGCAGGGTCGGGTGGACTTCGGTCGCCGTTTTCAGCGCACTATCGAGGCTGGCCGGGATAAGCTCGGTATTGGGAACCGGCTGTACCAGATCTTTTGGTACCTCGTTCACGACACGAATAAATTCACTCTCTGCGTCGCGATAGTTGTTTTCGGCAGCGGCCTGATTTGAATAGGCCCGGGCAACACGACCTTCAATCTGGGTCTGATCCGCAGTAGAGCCAAGCCCTGAATCAGTCCGCTTGCTGATGTCGCTGCGGATCTGTTCGTGGGTTTCCAGGTTTTGTTTGGAAAGCTCCAGGATCTCCTGCTGGCGCAGCATATTGAGGTAGACCTCAGCTACTCGCAGCGCGGTATTTTCAGCTTCGGAGATCATCGCCAGACGCTGGGCATTGGCTTCAGCTTCGGTTCTGGAGACGTTGTTGCTGACATCAAAGCCATCAAACAACATTTGCCGCAGACTGAGTCCAGCCTCCTTGCGAGTCATGGAATCATCAATATTGCTGTTGGCACTGGCAGCACGGGTAGAAGGGCTGTCAGTTTTTTCATAGCCTACGCCACCACGCAGATCGATCGTAGGATAATAGCCACCCTTGGCTCCATCATGCTGATAGAGTCGTGCCTGATACAGATCAAACGCTTCCTTGATCTTGGGATGCGTAGCAAGTGTCTGTGCCACCGACTCTTCCAGAGTCTGGGCCTGACCCAAACTAGGGATCAGGATGCAGCCACTGACCAGCATGGCAACAATCGTTTTTTTCATGTTATCTCCAGTCATGTTTTGTTTTTAGATTGTTGGCTTATCGTTCTCTCAGTGCCGACTGCTTTGCCCGTAAAATCGGCTTAAGCAAATAGTCTAGGACACTTTTTTTACCAGTAATGATATCAGCACTGGCTAACATACCGGGGATGATGGGAAGTGCGTTAAGCTCATCGCCCAAGTAACTTTTCTCTGTTCGAACCCGAACCAGATAAAAGGAGTTCCCCTCCTCATCCTGGATCGAATCCGCACTTATCTGTTCAACCTTGCCATACAATCCTCCATAGATTGTAAAGTCGTAGGCAGTAATTTTGACGATGGCATCCAGCCCCGGTCGCAGGAAGGCGATATCTTTCGGTGACACCTTGGCTTCTACCAGCAAGGTATCCTCCAGCGGCACAATCTCCATCAAATCCATGCCGGGCTGAACCACGCCGCCCAGGGTGTTGATCTTGAGCTTCTTGATGGTGCCCTTGAGCGGTGCAATCACGCTGGTCCGGTCAACCCTGTCTCGCAAGCCAACCTGCCCTTCTGATAACTGGCCAAGCCGCCCCTGTTTCTCATTCAGTTCAGTCTGGGAATCTGCTCTGAACTTCAGCGCAATATCATTACGCTTGGAGATGGTCTCACGCAGTACCGAATTGAGTTTTGGGATCAGCAGACGGTTGCTCTCCAGCTCCCCCTGCATCTCGTTGACCTGCCGCTCAAGCTTGATTAGCTCCACTTGAGGCACTATACCTTCTTTCGCCAGCGGACGGCTAATATTCAGTTCCTGTCTGGCCAGATCCACACTGCGATTCACGGTGCGGATCTTGGCATTCAGTTCAATCAGCTCCTGCTCTTTCTGTTCGATTTGCTGACCAAGAATATAGAGCTGGTTCTTCAGGTTATTGAGGCGATCCCGCTGTACAGAGCGCTCACGGTGTGCGTATTCGGCAAAAACGGTTTCATAACCATCGGGAAACTGGATTGGCGCTTCACCTACCACGACCTGTTCACGCCACCCCAGTGCCGGGTCGTTTTTCACCTCGACGCTGGCCATCTCGGCGCGCAGACGAGCCACATCCCCCTTTAGAGTGACTACCTCTTGCTCCCGTTCTCTAAAGTCGGAGCGGAAACGGGTGTCATCAATGCGCAGCAGAGGCTGTCCCTTTTCGACGATATCCCCCTCTTTAACGAAGATCTCTTTGACGATCCCCCCTTCCAGGTTCTGGATCACCTGCAGCTGACGGGACGGAATAACCTTGCCCTGACCCACGGTGACTTCATCCAGTTCGGCCCAGGCCGCCCAGACGATGGCACTCATGAAAAAGAGGAAACAGCACCATAGCAGGATACGAGCTCCGGTCGGCGTGGTCAGCAGTACAGCTGCCGCGCCGTCATCGACAAACTCCAGATGCTCGGGTGCTGGCAATACCTCGCCGGAAGGCGTCTTTTTGCTGCGCTTGAACCAGTCCATGAGCCCCTTAACCATGGGACACCTCCTGCACGCGCACCTTGCCTTCCTTCAACTGCTGCAACACCACCTCTTTGGGGCCATCAGCAACGATCTGCCCCTGCTCGATAACGATCACTCGCGATGCCACATCCAGCATCGAGGTTTTGTGAGTGATGAGGATCAATGTGGTTTCCGGGCCCAGTCTGGCTAGCTCCTGTTTGACCTGCATCTCGGACTGGTTGTCCATGTTGGAGGTCGGCTCATCCATCACCAGAATGGGGGGATCATTGAGCAGGGCGCGTGCCAGCAGGATCGACTGACGCTGGCCACCGGATAGCTGACGGCCACCCTCGCCTATCTGCCGATCCAGCCCGTTAGGATCCCGGTTGGTAAAGTTGGTGACACCCGCCCGCTTGGCTGCGCGCAAGACTCTCACATCATCCACCAGCGGATTACCCAGCATGATGTTGTCCCGCACCGATCCGAAAAAGAGAATGACATCTTGCGGAACACAGCCGATATTGCGACGGATCACCGCAGGTGGCAGTTGATCGAGTTCAAAACCGTCGATACGTACCGAGCCATCGGTCGGTCGATACAACCCCATCAACAGCTTCTCGAGGGTCGTTTTACCCGCCCCAATCCGGCCGATAATCGCCACCTTTTCGCCCGGCTGAATGCGCAAATTGATATTGTGCAGGGTGCTGGTTTCCATTCCCGGATATTTGAAGGAGACATTTTCAAATTCAATGCGACCGGCAATCACCGGATGATGGATATATTGCTTGCCCTCCTCCTGCTCTCCCGGGGTTTGCATGATTTTTTCCAGAATATCCAGTGCTGACTTGGCCTGGTTATAACGGGTCGACAACACGGAGAGTTGCACCATGGGCGCAATGGCGCGGCTGGAGAGCATCACGGCGGCAATCATGCCCCCCATGGTGACCAAACCTTCGGAGATCTGGTAAACACCGACGATCACCAGACCGACCGTCACCACCTGCTGGATATAGCTGGCCAGCGAGGACATGGAGTTGGTAATGCGGCGGGTCTGTACGCCCCAGGTGGAAATATGGGAGACGGCCTGCTCCCAGCGATGCTGGAACATGCTCTCGGCGCCGAAAATCTTGACGGTTTCCAGCCCGGAAATACTTTCAATCAGGTTGGCGTTCTTCTGGGACGCAAGGCGTGAACCCTCTTCGATGGACTGCTTGAGGGGCTCTTGAATATAGAAGCTGTAGGCGATGAGGATCAGCATGGCGACGATGGGAACCACCACCATTACGCCTGCAAACATCCAGATAATAAAAAGGAAGAAGACGGCAAAAGGCAGATCGATAAGAGTAGAAACCGTTGCAGAGGTGAAAAACTCACGCACCGATTCAAATTCCTGCAGATGTTTGGCGAACGCGCCAGTGGAAGCGGGACGAGACTCCATCCGCATGCCCATCACCTTGGCGAAAATCTTGGCGGACAGCAGCACATCAGACTTTTTACCGGCAATGTCGATAAAGTAACTACGCAACTGCCGCATCACAAAATCGAAGGTAAAGACCACCATGGCCCCGACCGCCAGCACCCAGAGTGAATCAAACGCCAGATTGGGCACAATCTTGTCATAGACGTTCATGGTGAAAAGAGGGCTGGCGATGGCAAACAGGTTGATCAGAATGGAGGCGATCAGCACATCGCGATAGATACCGCGGGATTCGAACAAGGTGCTCCAGAACCAGTGTCCATCACGGGTTTCCAGCACCTTGGGAGAGCGCTCGTCAAACTTGAACTGCTTCTTTACATAGAAGAGGCGCCCCAGATACTCATCACCCAATTGGGCTGCGGTCAGCCATTGCGCGGCATCACCGGCCTGCGGGAAAATCACTTTCCCCTGGCTGCGATCTTCGTTCCACTCCAGCAAAATGCAGGCGCCACCACTGCGCATCTGCAATACACAAGGCAGCAGCAAGGGAGAAATATCGGCCAGTGGCTGGATCACTTCACGGGCGGATAACCCGCCCCGCTCGGCAGCACGGCAAAAGAGTGCGGTTGTCAGGCGTCCGGAGACCAGTGGCAACCCGGTCGTCAGGGCATCCTGACTGTTGGGTACACCATAAAAACGGGTCAAGAAGACCAGACACTCCAATAACTCATCAATACGACTTGTTTCTGCTTGCATAGCATCCTGTCACTGCATAAATGAGGTAGATAAGAGCGTTCATCGCTCATATTTCCCTGCTATCGCCACGCTAAAACCGAGTGGCCTTCCCGCTGATGAGACTGATCAGGGGATAAACCTGTCCAGATAGATCGCGACACTCATCGCCAATTTCCCGGCACAGCAGCAATGGCGGCATGAATCGTTATTGGTAAAAATAATCGGCTCATCAACACCATGCTAACACTGCTATCAGGGTGAATGTCGGAGTTAATTGATAATGACATTTATTATGGCGCACCACTATATCAACCGGCACGTACCAAAACTATAGTTTAGGGTATGAAGTTTTTTATATAACCCTATGTTTTACGTGAAAATAATAATCTGGCGCTCAATTATAGGTCAGGAAGTATGAAGGGTCTGCCCAACGCGTGACCTTGCGGGCCGTTCAATGAGAGTGCTTTGGCAATATCCGCCATGGCAGTCCAGCGATTTTCACACCAGGATGGCGCCAACAGAGTTGGACGGCGCGCGGAGGCCGAAATCCGGTGATACACCACCTCGGGCGGCGTGTGCTGGATCATGGCAACGGCCGCCTCCACATACTGCTCCAGCGTCAATACCTCAAGCCGCCCCGCCTGCCACGCCTTGCCGAGAGTACTGCCTTCAACCACATGAAGCGGATGCAACTTGATCCCCTCAACACCGGTCTCAACGATGCGATGCAGGGTATCGAGGCTGTCCATCGGCACCTCCCCCGGCAGGCCGACGATCAGATGAGCACATACCTTGATGCCGCGCTGATGGGCACGTCTTACCGCATCCTCATAGGCGGCATAACCGTGGCCGCGGTTGATCCGTTGCAGGGTCTTGTCGTTGGCACTTTGCAGCCCGAGCTCCAGCCACACCTCGTAACCCCGGGCCTGATAGCCCGCCAACAGATCCAGCACCGCATCCGGTACGCAATCGGGGCGAGTGCCCACACAGAGCCCCACCATATCGCTCACCGACAGCGCCTCTTCATACATCCGCTGCAGATATTCGACCTCGGCATAGGTGCTTGTATAGGCCTGAAAATAGGCAAGATAGCGTTTGGCACGGGTGACTTCGTCCCGGCGAGCCAGCAGTTGTTGCACCACGGAGAGTTCCTGAGCCGACTCGTCAGCAAAAGAGGATACGTTGCAGAAGGTGCAGCCACCACGGCCCAGGGTGCCGTCACGGTTCGGGCAGGTGAAGGCCCCGTGGATGGAGAGTTTGTGGATCTTCTGACCATGACGTTGCTTGAGATCCTGACCGAATGTATTGACGAGTTCGTGTAACTGCATGACACCTCCGCTAAAGGAGCGCCATTGTACGAGCTTGCGCAAAACAGGGGCTGAGCTGGATCAAGCTAGCGGAGAGGGTAAAACATATAAATACCCGACCAATTTTGAATAAATATAGAGAAAAAGCGCAAAAAAAAGATTTTTACAGTTCTTTGACGATTCAAACAGTAAACATTCATATGAAAATGAGACCTGATAACCCACTGTTGAACAATGAAAAATTCAAAGAGACCCGACAGCACACAATTGCAAGCATGGGATATTGAAAATGTGATCCCTTCCGCTGTCGGCCACATCGGGTTGGTAAAATTACTACATTCGCCCATCGTCGCCGAGCGCACCATTGAGCCCGCCAATGGCGATATATTTAACCAACAAAATCAAACTATGCAGAGTAAATACTCCATAATTGCGAGCAAATCCCCCTAACCCGACATTTTGTTATGCGAATGTAACCATGAAGACAAACCTGACCTGCGATTGACCTCGCCAGAAAATCCCATTAGTTTGGAGATTCGCCACGTCAGGCAGACGGAACCACAAGAGCCAATCGCAATTTATGCAGTCAGGTGATGACTGTGCGATACAAGGCCGAGCAAGGGAGAAATGCAATGTCACTATATGATCCAAAGCTGGAGAGGGATAACTGTGGCTTCGGCCTGTTGGCCCACATGGAAGGGGAAGCCAGCCACAAGCTTATCCGTCTCGCGATGTCAGCATTGGCTCGCATGCAGCACCGCGGCGGGATCTCCGCCGATGGCAAGACCGGCGACGGTTGCGGCCTGTTGCTGCAAAAACCGGACAGCTTCTTCAGAGCTGTCGCCGAGGAGAAGGGATGGCACCTTGGCCGCAACTATGCGGTCGGCATGCTGTTCCTCAACCCTGACCCCGTATTGGCCCAGGCAACTCGCGACATCATCGACGAGGAGCTGGAAAAAGAGACCCTGAGTCTGGTCGGCTGGCGCAAGGTGCCCGTCGATACCAACGTACTCGGTACTATCGCCAAAGCCTCCCTGCCCAGCATTGAACAGGTCTTTGTCAACGCCCCGCCCGGCTGGGTCGACAAGGATCTCGAGCGTCGCCTCTATATCGTGCGTCGCCGCATCGAAAAGCGCGTCAACGACGACTACTTCTATGTGGTCAGCCTCTCCAATCTGGTCACCGTCTATAAAGGGCTGTGCATGCCGGTGGACTTGCCGCGCTTCTATCTGGATCTCGCCGACATCCGCATGCAGGCGGCCATTTGCGTCTTCCACCAGCGCTTCTCCACCAACACCAGTCCGCGCTGGCCGCTAGCGCAGCCGTTCCGCTATCTGGCCCACAACGGCGAGATCAACACCATCGCCGGCAACCGCCAGTGGGCCAAGGCGCGCAGCTACAAGTTTGCGACGCCGCTGATCCCCGATTTGCAGGAAGCGGCTCCCTTCGTCAACACCACCGGCTCTGACTCCTCCAGCCTCGACAACATGCTGGATCTCTTCCTCGCCGGTGGTATGGACCTGTTCCGCGCCATGCGCCTGTTGATCCCGCCTGCATGGCAAAAACACCCGAACATGGATGACGACCTGCGCGCCTTCTACGACTTCAACTCCATGCACATGGAGCCGTGGGATGGCCCAGCCGGTATCGTCATGACCGACGGTCGCTACGCCACCTGCGCACTAGATCGCAACGGCCTGCGTCCGGCCCGCTACGTCATCACCAAGGATAAGTTCATCACCCTCGCCTCCGAGGTCGGCACCTGGGACTACACCCCGGACGAAGTGCTGGAGAAGGGCCGGGTCGGCCCTGGCGAGCTGTTCGTGGTGGATACCAGCAACGGCAAGGTGTGGACCAGCTTCGAGATCGATGACGACCTCAAGAACCGTCACACCTACAAGCAATGGATGGATAAACATTGCCGCCGACTGGTCCCCTTCGAGCAGATGGACGACAGCCAGACCGGTAGCCGCGAGTTCTCCGACGACCAGCTGAAAACCTATCAGAAGCTGTTTGGCTACTCCTTCGAGGAGCTGGATCAGATCATCCGGGTGCTCGGTGAAAATGGTCAGGAAGCGGTGGGCTCCATGGGGGATGATACCCCGATGGCGGTGCTCTCCTCCGGCCCGCGCACCCTTTATGACTACTTCCGCCAGATGTTTGCCCAGGTGACCAACCCGCCCATCGATCCGCTGCGTGAGAACCACGTGATGTCGCTGGCCACCTGTATCGGTCGCGAGCAGAACGTCTTCAACGAAACCTTCGGCCACGCCCACCGGGTGCTGTTCCAGTCACCGATCCTGCTCTACTCCGACTTCCACCAGCTGCTGGCACTGGAGGGAGAGTACTACCGTCATCAGGTGATCAGCCTCAACTTCAAGCCCGAAGAGGGACTGGAAGCGGCCATCGTGCGCATCTGCGATGAGGCCAAAACCGCCGCCAGGAGCGGCACCGTACTGCTGGTGCTGTCTGATCGCGATATCAGCGCCGACACCCTGCCGATCCCGGCCGCCATGGCGGTGGGTGCAGTGCAGCGCACCCTGGTGGACAACAACCTGCGCTGCGACGCCAACATTCTGGTGGAGACCGCAAGCTGCCGCGATCCGCACCACTTCTCGGTGCTGCTGGGCTTTGGCGCGACCGCCATCTACCCCTATCTGGCCTACGAAACCCTGGCCAAACAGGTTGAAGAGGGCGTGCTCACCATGTCCCTGCGCCAGGCCATGGTCAACTACCGCAACGGCATCAACAAGGGGCTCTACAAGGTGATGTCCAAGATGGGCATCAGCACGGTCGCCAGCTACCGCTGCTCCCAGCTGTTCGAAGCGGTGGGCCTGGCCAAGTCGGTGGTCGAGACCTGCTTCCGCGGCGTATCGAGCCGTATTCAGGGTGCCGATTTTGCCGACATCCAGCAGGATCAGCACAATCTGGCCCGTCAGGCATGGCTGGTGCGCAAGCCCCTCCCCCACGGCGGCCTGCTCAAGTTCGTCCACGGCGGCGAGTACCACACCTACAACCCGGATGTGGTGCAGACCCTGCAAACCGCGGTGCGCTCCGGCAACTATGCCGATTACAAGGAGTACGCCCGTCTGGTGAACGAGCGCCCGGTTGCCACCTTGCGCGATTTGCTGGCCCTGAAGAAAGTCGACAATCCGGTCGCGCTGGATCAGGTTGAGCCAGCCGACAAGCTGTTCCCCCGCTTCGACTCCGCTGCCATGTCCATCGGCGCCCTCGGCCCTGAAGCCCACGAGGCACTGGCTGTCGCCATGAACCGCCTCGGCGGTCAGAGCAACTCCGGCGAAGGTGGCGAAGATCCCAAGCGTTTCGGTACCGAGAAAAACTCCCGCATCAAGCAGGTGGCTTCCGGCCGCTTTGGCGTCACCCCCCACTACCTGATGAACGCAGATGTTGTGCAGATCAAGGTGGCTCAGGGGGCCAAGCCCGGCGAAGGGGGCCAGCTGCCCGGTGACAAGGTGACGGCCCAGATCGCCCAGCTGCGTTATTCCGTGCCCGGCGTGACCCTGATTTCACCGCCGCCACACCACGATATCTACTCCATCGAGGATCTGGCCCAGCTCATCTTCGACATCAAGCAGATCAACCCGAGCTGTCTGGTGTCGGTGAAACTGGTCTCCGAGCCTGGCGTCGGCACCATCGCCTGCGGCGTGGCCAAGGCCTATGCCGACTTCATCACCATCTCCGGTTATGACGGCGGCACTGGCGCGAGCCCCCTCACCTCGGTCAAATATGCCGGCTCCCCGTGGGAACTGGGTCTGGCTGAAACCCAGCAGGCGCTGGTCGCCAACGGTCTGCGCCACAAGGTGCGGCTGCAGGTGGATGGTGGTCTCAAGACCGGCCTCGACATCATCAAGGCGGCCATCCTCGGTGCCGAGAGCTTCGGCTTTGGCACCGGCCCCATGGTGGCACTCGGTTGCAAATACCTGCGTATTTGCCACCTGAACAACTGCGCCACCGGCGTTGCCACTCAGGATGAGAAGCTGCGTCGCGAGCACTTCACCGGCCTGCCGGAGATGGTGATGAACTACTTCAAGTTCATCGCCCAGGAGACCCGCGAGCTGATGGCCCAGCTCGGCGTCACCCAGCTGACCGACCTGATTGGCCGCACCGATCTGCTGGAAGCCCTGCCCGGCCTCACCGCCCGTCAGGCCAAGCTGGATCTCTCCGGCATTCTGGCCCGTCCGATAGCACCGGCAGGCTCCAGCCTGTTCAGCCAGCAGCACAACCCCACCTTCGACAAGGGGCCACTCAACCTGAAAATGGTGGAGGATCTGCTGGAAGCGGTAGAGACCTCAAGCGGTGGCGAGTTCCGCTACGACATTCGCAACACCGACCGCTCGGTGGGTGCGCGCCTCTCCGGCGAAATTGTCAAACGTCACGGCAATCAGGGGATGGCGGCGGATCCGGTCAAGGTGCACTTCAACGGCACCGCAGGCCAGAGCTTCGGCGTCTGGAACGCGGGTGGCCTTGAGATGATCCTCACCGGTGACGCCAACGACTACGTGGGCAAGGGGATGACCGGCGGCAAGCTGGTGATCAAGCCCCATGTCGGTGTGGCGTTCAAATCCCATGAAGCGGCCATCATCGGCAACACCTGCCTCTACGGCGCCACTGGCGGCAAACTCTACGCCGCAGGCACTGCCGGCGAGCGTTTCGCGGTGCGCAACTCCGGCGCCCTGGCGGTAGTCGAGGGGATTGGCGACAACGGCTGTGAATACATGACCGGCGGCATCGTCACCGTACTCGGTCAGACCGGCGTCAACTTCGCGGCGGGCATGACCGGCGGCTTTGCCTACGTGCTCGACGAGTGCGGCAACTTCGCTAAGCGCACCAACCCCGAGCTGGTGGAACTGCTGGACGTGGCGGATCTCGCCATCCATCAGGAGCACCTGCGCGGCATCATCACGGCGCACCTCAATGAGACCGGCAGCTCGCGCGCCGAGGAGATCCTGGCCAACTTCGACTCCTATGTGCCCAAGTTCAGGCTGATCAAACCCAAGTCCAGCGACGTGAAATCGCTGCTGGGTCACACCAGCCGTTCCAGTGCAGAACTCAGAATCCAGGCGCAATAAGGAGGGAACCCTATGAGCCAGAACGTATTTCAGTTTATCGATGTCCAGCGGGTCGACCCGCCCAAGAAGCCGCTCAAGATCCGCAAAATCCAGTTTGTGGAGATCTACGAGTCCTTCAATCAGCCGCAGGTACAGATGCAGGCGGATCGCTGCCTCGAGTGCGGCAACCCCTACTGCGAGTGGAAGTGTCCGGTCCACAACTACATCCCCAACTGGCTGAAACTGGCCAAAGAGGGGCGCATTCTGGAGGCGGTGGAGCTCTCCCACCAGACCAACAGCCTGCCGGAAGTGTGCGGTCGGGTCTGCCCGCAGGATCGCCTCTGTGAGGGCTCCTGCACCCTCAACGATCGCTTCGGCGCGGTGACCATCGGCAACATCGAAAAGTACATCACCGACAAGGCGTTCGAGATGGGCTGGAAGCCCGATCTCTCGAACGTGGTCAAGACCGGCAAGCGGGTCGCCGTCATTGGCGCCGGCCCTGCGGGTCTCGCCTGTGCCGACGTGCTGGCACGCAACGGCGTCACCCCGGTGGTGTTTGACAAGTATCCGGAGATCGGCGGCCTGCTCACCTTCGGTATCCCCTCCTTCAAGCTGGAAAAAGAGGTGATGCAGCGTCGCCGCGAGATCTTCCAGGGGATGGGTGTGGAGTTTCGTCTCGAGACCGAAGTGGGCAAGGACATCACCTTCGCCGACCTGCTCGGCGAGTTCGATGCGGTCTTCCTCGGGGTCGGCACTTACAAGTACATGAAGGGCGGCTTTGCCAACGAAGAGGCGCCGGGCGTCTATGACGCCCTGCCCTACCTCATCGCCAACGCCAACCGGTTGCTGGGGTTCGAGAAGGCGCAAGCCGACTATATCGACTTCGCTGGCAAGCAGGTGGTGGTGCTGGGCGGTGGCGATACCGCCATGGACTGCGTGCGGACCGCCATCCGTCAGGGGGCTGACAAGGTGATCTGCGCCTATCGCCGCGACGAGGAGAACATGCCGGGCTCCAAGCGGGAGGTGAAAAACGCCCGCGAGGAGGGGGTTGAGTTCATGTTCAACCTGCAACCGGTAGCGGTCGAGCTGGATGCCAGCGGTCGCACCGTCGGCATCAAAGTAGTGAGCACCGAGCTGGGTGAACCCGATGCCAATGGCCGCCGCAATCCGGTGGTTATCGAGGGCTCAGAGCAGGTGTTGGCCGCCGATGCGGTAGTGATGGCGTTTGGCTTCCAGCCCAACCCCCAGCCCTGGATGGCGGAGTTCGGCATCGAGCTCGACAACCGGGATCGCATCAAGGCGCGCGAGCAGGCGGAGTATGCCTTCCAGACCAGCAATCCCAAGGTGTTCGCCGGTGGCGACGCGGTACGCGGCTCCGATCTGGTGGTGACCGCCATCTACGAAGGACGCAAAGCGGCCGAAGGGATCATGGACTATCTGGCGGTCTAACCTGCACTTCCTCAGTCAACCCAAAACAGAGCCCCGCCAGTGCGGGGCTCTTCTTTTGAGGCTAGGAATTTAAGGCTCGGTGTTCTCGCTGGCGACTTATCACCTATCGCTCCCGTCCGGGGAGCGGCTAGATGCTCCAGCTCTCCGGCAACCGCTCGGTGAGGGTGGAGATGTACTCGAAGGTACGCGCCCGCTTGGGAGTGGTGAACATCTGGCGTGCACTGCCTGCTTCCACCACCTCACCCGCCTCCAGAAAGATCACCTGCTGCGCTATCTGGGCGGCCAGCCGCAGATCGTGGGTGGCGATTAGCATGGTGGTTCCCTCGCGGGCCAGCTGGCGCAGCACCGTCACCACCTCCTGGGCAAGCTCGGGATCCAGCGCCGAGGTGGGTTCATCACAGAGCAGTACCTTGGGCGATGGCGCCAGCGCCCTCGCAATGGCAACCCGCTGCTGCTGGCCACCGGAGAGGGTGGCAGGCACCGCCTCGGCCTTGTGCCTGAGCCCCACCTTGTCGAGCAGTTGCAAGCCGCGCACCTCCGCTTTCGCTCTTGGCCACTTCAACACGGTCACCAGCCCCTCAATCACGTTTTCCAGCACCGTCATGTGCGGGAACAGTTGGAAATTCTGGAATACCATGCCGGTCTGCTGGCGCAATGCCTGCACGCTCTGGCGAGGCAGATGGTGAGAAAAATCGAGTTCGCTCCCCCCCAACACCAAGTGCCCCGCATCCGGCCGCTCCAGCACATTGACACAACGCAACAGGGTGCTCTTGCCACTGCCGGAGGGGCCAATCAGGGCGGTCACACTGCCCGCCACCATGGCAAGATCGATCCCCTTGAGCACCCGCTGCCCGCCAAACTGCTTCTCGATACCACGCAACCGGATCATAGGGCGACCTCCCGGGTCTCTTTGTGGGTCAACTTGCGCTCCAGCCGGTCTTGCAAGGTGGAGAGCACCGAGCTAAACAGCAGGTAGATGATGGCCGTCTCTATGTAAAGGATCAGCGGCTCATAGGTGACAGAGGCGAGCCGCTGGGCCGCCTGAAACAGCTCAGGAACGGTCACTGCCGCCGCCAACGAGGTGTCCTTCACCAGCGAAATAAAGGTGTTGGAAAGCGGTGGCACCGCAATGCGCGCCGCCTGCGGCAGGATCACCCGCCACATCACCTGGGGCCAGTTCATGCCAATCGAATAGGCTGCCTCCCACTGCCCTTTCGGGATCGCCGCGAGAGTAGCGCGGATGATCTCCGAGCTGTAGGCGCCGATGTTGAGGGTGAACCCGATCACCGCGGCGGTGAAGGCATCCAGCACAATGCCAGCACTCGGCAAGCCATAAAAAATCAGAAAGAGCTGTACCAGCAGCGGCGTGCCACGAATAAGCCAGACATAAAAACGAACCAGTGCCACCAATGGTGTCGAGCCATATAATCTGGCCAGCGCCACCAGCAAACCGAGCAATATTCCCAAGAAAAAGGTGATCAGGGTCAGTGGCACGGTAAAAATAAGCCCCGCGCTAAGCAGGGGCCAAAAAGAGTCGATCATTAACTGCAACCAGGCTGGCACGTTAATTACCTCGCTAGTTATTATTTTCCGGCAATATTATTGCGAGACATCAGAACCAAAATACTTAAGAGATATTTTCTGGTAGCTACCATCCTGTTTGGCAGTGCGCAGTGCCTGATTGATAGCGGCCAGCAATTCCGGCTGTCCCTTGGCGAGCAACACTGCCGATTGATCCCCCTTCGCCTCGGTCGCCGCCACCCTCAATTTGGCATCCGGTTTCTGTTTCTTGAAGTCGAGGAACGAAAGGCTGTCATTGATGGTGGCATCCACTCGCCCGGTCAGCACCAGCTGCAGTGACTGGTTGAAGCCCTCGGTGGCGACCACCTCGGCGCCCGAGGATTTCGCCAGCTGAGCAAAGTTGCTGGTCAGGGACTGGGATGATTTCTTACCCTTCAGATCCGCAAAGCTGTTGATGCTGTGATTATCGCTGTGCACCACGATCACCGCTTTGGAGGTGATGTAGGGATCTGAAAAATCATACTTTTTCAGCCGCTCCGGGGTGATGGCCACTTCGTTGAGCACCAGATCGTAGCGCTTGGCATCCACTCCGGCGATGAGACCATCCCACTTGCCTTCGACAAACTCCGGCTTCACCCCAAGGCCTTTTGCAATCAGCTCGCCAATCTCCACATCAAAGCCGACCAGCTTGCCGCTCTTGTCGTGATAGGTGAACGGAGGATAGGCGCCTTCAGTGCCGATTTTGATCGCACCGGCACTCTGGATAGCGGCGAGGCTGGACTCGGCTTGCGCCGATGTCATCAAAGCCAGTGGAAGGGCTGCCAGCAAAAACAGGGAGTGCAGTTTTTTCATTATTCACCTCGTTATATTTGTAAACATCCAGCACGCTTGCCAACGATAATCCGGATTACCATGCAATTATTATTTTGAATCCTGCTGCTACCAGCACCATTTAATCGGGCCACGCCACATATACGATGACAGCCAATAAACGATTGCACTTGGTGGCACCAGCAAGAAAATAACGCGGAGGTTCCCGTTACCAAACCATGAAATATGAAGATGTTTAGTGAAATAATGAATAACGAAAAAGCAGTCCTGCATTCGCTACTGATTGCGGGAAACACTGTTTATTCATGATGAATAAAAACACACTGCCAGCCAGATACCAAATCCAGGCCATCACCTTGTTACAAACGCACCACCAGCCACTCCCCCTTGCCGACCGGCACCAGCGAGGTGGCAAAGACCGGGTCCTGCCCGACCTCGTTCATCCACTCCTCTATCTCGCTGCGATGGGAGATGGCGTTATCAACCACCAGCAGGCCACGGGGTGCCAGCAGGCGGCGGATCTGCGGCCACCATGCCCGGTAGTGCTGACGATCCGAATCGAGGAAGATGAGCTGATAGCCGGCTTGCGGCAAGGTCGGTAACAGCTCACTCGCATCCCCTGCCAGCAAGGTTACCCAGGGGGCCAGCCCTGCCCTCTGAAAGTTGTCATGGGCCTGTACGCGCTTATCCTCATCCAGCTCAATGGTGGTCACGTGCCCCTCCAACCGACGCACCGCTTCTGCCAGCCAAAGCGTGGAGTAACCATTAGAGGTGCCAATCTCCAGCACCGCCTGCGCCCCACGGGTCTGCACCAGCACTGACAGCAACTCCCCCGTGTCGCGGGTGATATTGAGCAGCTTGCGGTGGCGTGCCTGCTGCATGCTGTCATTGCGCTCGCCAAGCTGCTCCAGCTGGCGTTTTAACTGTTCCAGTTCCATCGATATCCCTTTCGTCCTTGCCCAAAACCGTTATCCCACACCCTTGACTTGATCTTTGGGAGTCAAATGATTGCTTTCAACCACCATTCACACCACAAAGGATGAGAAAAGGACAACCATTTGAGGCAGAATTTGTGACGTCTATCTGTTACACTTCGCGCCCGCCATTTTCCGGCTCACTCTCTGACTTGATGTCAGGCGCAGCCGTCGGTGGTTACAACCTCCGTCTCGCTCATGCCGAGCTAACCAAGCCAAACACAGCCCAGCTGGAACACAGGAACCCATTATGAGATTTGAATCGTTCGATTTTGCCCCCGAGATTTTGCGTGCTGTCTCAGATTGCGGTTATCAGGAGATGACCCCTGTGCAGCAACAGGCGATCCCGGCCATTCGCCGTGGCCGCGATGTGCTGGCCAGCGCCCAGACCGGTACCGGCAAGACCGCCGCCTTCGCCCTGCCCATCTTGCAGCGTCTGGTAGACAATCCGGCTCCGGTCCAGCCTTCCAACGCCCGTGTGCTGATCCTGACCCCGACCCGCGAGCTGGCGGCTCAGGTGGCGAGCAACATCAATGACTTCGCCAAGTATCTCGATATCACCACCATCACCATCGTCGGCGGTGGCAAGCAGGACGTGCAGGCCAAGAAGCTCAAAGCGGGCGCTCACATCATTGTGGCCACCCCGGGCCGTCTGCTGGAGCACCTCACCGCCTGCAACCTCAGCCTCTCCGGCGTCGAGTGTCTGGTGATGGATGAAGCGGATCGCATCCTCGACATGGGCTTCAGTGCCGATGTGCAGAAGATCCTGCAAGCGGTCAACAAGACCCGTCAAAACCTGCTCTTCTCCGCCACCTTCTCCGATGCGGTGAAGAAGCTGGCCAACCTGATGCTGGATCGCCCGCAGATCGTCAGCGTCAACAAGCAGAACTCCACCGCCGACACCGTCAGCCACACCGTCTATCCGGTCGAGCAGAAGCGCAAGCGCGAGCTGCTCTCAGAGCTGATTGGCAAGCAGAACTGGCAGCAGGTGCTGGTGTTCGCCAGTACCCGCGAGAGCTGTGATGTGCTGGTCGAAGAGCTGAACCTCGACGGCATCAAGTCCGCCGTGGTCCATGGCGAAAAGGCCCAGGGCAACCGTCGCCGCGCCCTGCGCGAATTCATGGAAGGCAAGGTACGGGTACTGGTCGCCACCGAAGTGGCCGCCCGTGGTCTGGACATTCCGGATCTGGAATACGTGGTCAACTATGATCTGCCGTTCCTGGCGGAAGATTACGTGCACCGCATCGGCCGTACCGGTCGTGCCGGCAAGCGCGGCATGGCCATCTCCTTCGTCAGCCGTGAAGAGGAGCGCACCCTGCTGGAGATCGAGGCCCTGATCGGCCAGAAGATCCGCCGCATCATGGTGCCTGGCTATGAGGTGAGCAGCCGTGACGAGCTGATCAAACAGCTGCAGGAGCGTCGCCGCTTCGGCAAGCGCCCGCAGCGTGAAGATAACGCCGTAGCCCAGGTGATGGCCGAAGCCAAGCTGCAGGGTCAGCGCCTCAAGCGTCTGGCCGCCGCCAAGAAGCCCCGTCAGCCGAAATAAGGCGGGCAGTTGCTCTATTGAACCGCAAAGGCGCCACTGGCGCCTTTGCCATCTCTGTCATCGGTGTTGACCTGTGGTGGTCAACTCAAGGATTGCTTATGACCTCTCCGACCTACAATCAGGCCCTGTTCGAGATGGCCACCCAGAGCCTGGCCGAACTGGCCCGCACCGCCGAACAAAAGGCGGGCAAGCGCACTCCGGCGCAAGAGAGCCACTTTCTCTGCACCTGGATGGCCGACTCCCTCAAGGAGAAGCGCTTCTCCCGTCTGGTGATGGAAGATTTGAAAGCTTGGGTGCAGCTTGGCCGCACTCTGGGTGCGGGCGCCGATCTCAAGGGATTGCTGGAGCGCATCGCCTTCCAATACCAGTGCGCCATGACCAATCCGCAGCAATTGGGAGCCAAGCTGGCGGCCCTGCTGGATGAGCTGGCAACGGCAGGCTGGCTGGTGCTGACCGAGAGCGAGGTGAACGCCAAGCTGCGCCTGCAATCGGGCGGTCAAGCGAGTCTGGTGGTAAGCCATAGCGAATATGCAGGCCATATCGAGGACGGTGAGCTTGTCAAACCCCTCACCCTCTATGTGCGCGGTGACGAGAAGGTGCTGGCTGAGGCGGCCTTCAAGCACGGCCTGCTGCTGAGCCAGGGCAACAAGAAGACCACCCTGGTCAAACATCACAAGGCCTACCGGCTGATGCCGGACAACGCCCAACCGGCGCTGGCACTGCTGAGCGAGGCTCGCCAGAGCGCCTGATCTCGCCAGTGTGCAGCAATAAAAACGGCAGACCCTTGTGCAGGATCTGCCGTTTTTTATTGTTCGATCTTTGGTGATGAGGTTGGGTAGTCGTTTAGCGGATCTTGATGCCAATCTGGCCCGCGTCACACCACTCGAACATCACCTCCTCGCTCTTGCCGCAGCAACTGCCACCACAGACCCGGCTTTCACGCTTGATAACCCGCCCCTTGCGCATCCAGACGCCGAGCATGGCCTCCACCGCATCTTCCGAGGTGTGGAAGTGGCGAGCCAGCTCGCGCCGGCTCACCTTCTGCTGCGCGGCGAGGTAATCCCCCAGATCGCGCAGGATCATAAGGTCACCACCTTGCGGGCGACGATGTCACCGTGACGGCGACCGGCCCACCAGAGCAGTACCAGAGAGAGGCCATAGCTGACGATCCAGAACAGGCTCTGCTCCGGATGAGCGGCAAAGGTCGCGACCTGATAGAAGAGAGTCGCGCACATAAAGGCCATATAGTTGCACCATACCGCCGTCATTAGCGCCCACTGACGACCGGTTTCCCGCACCAGCGCGCCCATGGCGGCGGCGCAAGGCATGTAGAGCAGCACGAACAAGAGGTAGGCAAAGGCACCGGCCGCCCCATCGAAGTGGGTCTGCATATTGCCGTAGGTGGAGACATCCACCTCCTGCGCCTCGGCGGCAGCTTTCTGGTCGTCGAGGTTGCCAACATCAAGCCCCATGGGGTCGCTCGGGTTGATCTCCGCCAGATTGGCCGCCACGGCATCGATCGCCTCGTGGAAACTGGCCACCAGCGAGAACTCGCTCTCCTCCTCTGCATCGCCACCACCGGCGTAGAGGCTGTTGAGGGTTCCGACCACCGCCTCTTTGGCGAAGATACCGGTGACGATACCGACCGTGGCCTGCCAGTTGTCATCGCGTACACCGATGGGGTGCAGCACAGGGGTCACCGCCTGGCTGATCTTGCTCAGGACCGAGCTCTCCTGCTCCTGATGGCCAAAGCTGCCATCAGTACCCAGGGAGTTAAGCACGCTCAGCACGGCAACCACCAGCACGATGGTTTTACCTGCGCCAAAGACGAAGGATTTGAGCTTCTGCCAGGTCTTGATGGCAACGTTGACCGGACGCGGCCACTCATAATCCGGCATCTCCATCAGCATGGAGTCGCTCTTGCCCGGCAGCAGAGTGCTGCGCAGCAACAGGCCGGTGAGCACCGCCACCAGAATGCCGATGAGGTAGAGACCGAACACCAGGTTCTGACCTGACTCGGGGAAGAAAGCCACCGCAAACAGGGCGTAAACCGGCAGACGGGCACCGCACGACATGAAGGGAGCCATGGCGGAGGTCATCAGCCGCTCCCGCTCGGAGTTGAGGGTACGGGTCGCCATCACCGAGGGGACGGTACAACCAAAGCCCATCAGCATCGGCACGAACGCCTTGCCCGGCAGGCCGAGGCGGCGCATCAGAGCATCCACCACGAAGGCGGCACGGGCCAGATAGCCGGAGCTCTCCAGCACCGCGAGGAACAGATAGAGGCAGCCAATCACCGGAATAAAGGTGGCCACCGTCTGCAAGCCAACGCCAAAGCCATCAGCCAGAATGGCGCCCAGCCATTCGGGGGCATTGACCAGCCCCAGCAGGTGGTGCACCCCATCGACAAACAGGGCGCCGCCCATGATGTCGAAGAAGTCGATAAAGGCGCTGCCAACGTTGATGGCAAACAGGAACATCAGGTACATGACAAACAGAAAGAAGGGGATGCCAATCCAGCGATTGAGCAGCACCCGATCCAGCCACTCGCTCTGGGCCTCGGTGAGCTTGCCCTTCTGCTGACGCGCCTGTTGTACCCACTGGTGGATATGGCCGTAGCGAATATCCGCCAGTTGCAGGTCGATATCCTGTCCCTGATGGACGCGAGCCACTACATTGGCGGCGGCCGCCTGCTGACCGGGCAGCAGGGTCTCCTGCATCACCGCATCCTCTTCCAGCAGGCGCAGGGCGCGGCCACGGGTAGTGAGGTGATGCGGGGCGAGCAGGGTCTCCAACTCCGCCAGATCGGTTTCAAGCGCGTGGCCGTAATCGAGCTGCAAGGCGGCTTGCGGCTGACCGATAAACTGCCGGATCTGCTGTTTGAAGGCGGCAACCTGCTTGCTGTTGTGGGCAGAGAGGGCCACTACAGGGCAACCGAGGGATTTGCCGAGCTTGCTCTCGTCGATGACGATGCGGCGCTTTTGCAGGATATCCAGCTTGTTGAGCACCACCACCATCGGCAGGCCCAGTTCGCGCAGTTGCAGCGTGAGGTAGAGGGAGCGCTCCAGATTGGCGGCGTCGATGACGTTGAGCAGCAGGTCGGGTTGTTGGCCTTGGGCAAAGCGGCTGGCGATCTGCTCGTCCAGACTGCCATCCTGACTGGCCAGGCTATAGATGCCGGGCAGATCCATCAGCTTGAAGTGATGCTCACCCGCGCTGAACTCACCCATCTTCTTGTCGACGGTGACGCCACTCCAGTTGCCTACCTGCTGGCGGGCGCCGGTCAGGGCGTTGAACAGGGAGGTCTTGCCGCTATTGGGGTTACCTACCGTTACCAGGGAATAATTCATACCAGCTCTACCTCTATTTTCTTCTGAACCCGCCGCGCGTGTGGCAAGCCGCTTTGCAGATTCGACTTCTTGTCTCTGAACCGCTCCCGGTGACTTTCTTGACCGGAGCGGTAGCCGAACAGGGGGTTATACCGGCTCGACTTCTATTTGCTGGGCCAGACTCTTTTGCATGGAGAGACAGATCCCCTGGCACTGGATCTGGAGCGGGTCCCCCAGGGGGGCGGAGCGCAGATAGATGACTTCAGTCTGGGGCAACAGGCCCATCACCATCAGTTTGCGGCGCAGCGGCCGGGCGAGCTGATTCATATTCTTGATGCGAGCACTCTGTCCCGGTGACAACTGCGTGAGTACCATGACTGACTCCTGAAGTTAAACAATAATAATTCGCTTTTACTTGTGGCATTATAAGCTGTGTCTTCAACTTTTATTTGAGTAAAATCAAACTCCGCTTAGCTAACCCATAAAGTATTGCCATGAGTCACGACAACAACAGCCGCCTCGTTTACAGCACAGATGGCGGCATGATCAAGGAGCAGAGCGCTCCCCAATCCGCCTCCCCCTTCCCCACCGACGGCACCGTGCGCATTCGCCGCGAGACCAAGGGGCGCAAGGGTGCCGGGGTGATCACCATTCATGGCGTACCCGCCGATCAGCAAAAATCCCTGGCCACCCTGCTCAAGAAAAAGTGCGGCACCGGAGGCGGTATCAAGGAGGGAGTGATCGAGATCCAGGGGGATAAACGGGACCTGATCAAAACCGAGCTGGAGAAAGCCGGTTTCAGCGTCAAGCTGGTGGGTGGCTGATCCCCTTGTCACTCATGCGGTTTTTCCCTAGAATGCCCGCTCCCATCGAGGGGGAGTAGTCTCGCACGCCGGTGCCATCCATTGCATGAATACCGGTTTGCGACCCTGATCAACATACTTGGTGCCAAATCACCATGGTCAGGGTGATCCATGCCAGCCATGGATTTGACAAGACCTTTGACGGGCCAGTGCCAATACCGGGGACGGATGGCGCAGGCTTGTCTTTGGTTTATAACAATTCCGTCCCCCGGTCATTTTTATGGAAGCCTTGTTAACCTCAACCCTCAGCGTCGCTATTGCCGAAATCGGCGATAAAACCCAGCTGTTGGCGTTGCTGCTCATCTGCCGTTTTCGCAAGCCCTGGCCCATCATCGCCGGCATGCTGGCGGCTACCTTGCTCAACCATGCGGGCGCTGCCTGGATTGGCGAGTTCATCAGTCGCTGGCTCGATCCCAAGATAATGACCTGGCTGGTCGCCATCGCCTTTATCGCCATGGCTATCTGGATTTTGGTGCCGGACAAGATGGATGACGAGGAGAGCTCGCTGGATAAATACGGCCCCTTTATGGCCACCTTCGTGCTCTTCTTTATTGCCGAGATTGGCGACAAGACCCAGATTGCCACCGTGCTACTGGCCGCCAAGTATGACTCGCTGGTGCAGGTCATTACCGGTACCACCCTCGGCATGATGCTGGCCAACGTGCCTGTGGTGCTGATCGGCAAGCTGGGGGCAGACAAGCTGCCGCTCAAGGGGATCCGCATCGCCTGCGCCATCCTCTTCGTCGGCCTCGGGGTGAGCACTCTGATCTTTGCCTGATCGCCTTTTCCGCTGACCAAGCCCTCCCCTGTGGAGGGCTTTTTTGTTTGCAGCTTTGTCTATTGCGTAATCCGCTGTCGCAACCACCAGCCGTAGAGCCAAGGGGCAGTGCACGGTTGCGGGTGCCTCATGCCATAATGGGGCAAACCTCGTGGAGTCCCCCCATGCACAACGTATCAAGAGAGACGCTTCTCGAATGGGTCAAACAAGGACGGCTGGCGCCAGAGAAGCTGGCGGACGCCCTGACCCTCGCCGATCTTCCCCCCCATCCGGCGCGCTGGCAGTGGCTGTTTGACCGGCTGCTGCTCTGGCTCGGTGCCCTCTGCATCGGGGCCGGCCTCATCTTCTTCGTCGCCTTCAACTGGCAGGAGCTGGGCCGGGTCTCCCGCCTCGCCCTGCTGGAGGCACCGCTGCTCGCCATGCTGCTTCTGCTGTGGCGCAAACCGCTGGGGGATACCCCCCGTCAGGCGCTGCTGCTCGCTATCGCCCTCAATATCGGCGCCCTGCTGGCGCTGGTGGGTCAAACCTACCAGACCGGCGCCGATCCCTGGCAGCTGTTCGCCACCTGGGCGCTGATGCTGGTGCCGCTGGCGGCATTTGGCCAAAGCCCGCTGCTCTGGACCTTAAGCTGGCTGCTCGGCCAGCTGGCGCTGGTGCTCTACTGGCGGCTCGGTTTGTTCACGTTCTTCTTTACCTTCGATGAAGAGGGATTGGGCTGGTGCCTTACCCTGCTCAACGCCGCCCTCTGGGGTCTGCTTCTGCTGGCACCTGCCCGCTGGCGCCTGATGCCAAGCTGGCTGGCAGGCCTTGCTGCCGGTCTGGGGGCCACCCTGCTCACCCTGCTGGCGCTGTTTGATGCCGCCTCTGCGCTGGTGTGGCCGCTCTGGTTTGGCTGGCTGGCCGCGGCCTATGCCCTGTGGCATCACAGATTTATCGCCGGACTCGCCATGGGGTGCCTCAGCCTGATTGCCGTCATCCTCGCGGCGCTGGGCAAGTGGATGGAGCCCGACATCAACGGCTTCTTGCTGCTGAGCCTGATTGCCATCGGCCTTTCGGTCACCGCCGCCCGCTGGCTGCAACAACAACGGAGGTCTCATGAGTGATCTGACCCTTTGGCAAACGCTGCAACAGGCCAATCTGGTGGAAGGGGAGATGCCCCGTGATACCCAACCCCACTGGTCGAGCCGCTTTCTGCTGGGATTGGTGGGCTGGATTGCCGCCCTGTTCCTGCTCTTTTTCCTGTTTCTCACCTTCGAGCAGCTGACCCGCGAGGCCAACAGTACCCTGCTGCTCGGGGCCGTGCTGCTGGCGGGGGCCTACGCCCTCAATCGCAGCCAAAGCGGCGATCTCTGGGATCAGTTCGTGCTGGCCCTCACCCTGGCGGCCGATGCCTGGCTGCTCTATGGCCTGCTCGATCAGCTGGACCTTCATCACGCCCTGCTCTGGTTTGGGTTGTGCCTGCTCTCCCTTGCCATCGCCGTGCTGTTCGATCACTGGCTGGTGCGGCTGTTTCACAGCGTGGCGGCGGCCTTGCTGCTCACCCTTGGCCTCGCCTGCCTCGGGCTGCAACTGCTGGCCCTGCCGCTGGTGATGGCGGCCATCACCTTCTGCTGGCTGCGGGCAGATAGGGATCCAGAGCGCCACCAACTCTACCACTCCATCACGCTGGGGCTGGCCCTCTCGCTGCTGGTGCTGGGCCGCCTGCACCACCCGCTCTGGGATGACGGCAGCAGCGTGCTGGACGAACTGGGGCAGTCCCGCCTGCCGCTCTGGCTCAATCCCCTGATCTGCGCCGCCCTGCTGCTGGCGGTGATGGTGAAACTCAAGCTCCCCCTGCTGTTTGGCCTGCCGCTGGTGCTGATCAGCGCCATCATCCCCGGCATGGGGGCAGGCGCACTGGTGCTGATCCTCGGGTTTTATGCCGGCAGTCTGGGGCTGATGACCCTCTCGGCCCTGCTGCTGCTCGGCTATGGCTCGCTCTATTACTACGACCTGGGGCTCACCCTGATGACCAAATCCTGGCTGTTGCTGGGCTCCGGCATCCTGCTGCTGGGTGCCCGCCAGCTGCTCACCACCTTCGCGGCAAGGAGCGATTCATGAAACCCGTCACCCGACAGCTCGCCCTGTTGCTGAGCGGCCTCGCCATCCTGGCAGGCATCAATGCCACCGTCTGGCGCTATGAGCACGCCATGAGCAGCGGCGAAGTGGTGTTGCTGCGGCTTGCTCCGGTCGATCCCCGCTCCCTGATGCAGGGGGATTACATGCGGCTCAACTATGAAATTGCCCGCGAGCTGACCAGCCGCGACGCCAGAGCTACTCAAAACAAGGTCAGCGACACCCTGGTGATCCGCCTCGATGCCCATCATGTGGCCACTCTGGTGGCCGATGGCAAACCGGATCGGCTCGCCAGCGATGAGCGGCTATTGCAGGTGCACCAGAGCGAGCGGCAGTGGCAGATCGGCCCCGATGCCTACTTCTTTGAAGAGGGCACGGGGGAGCAGTACGAGGTAGCCCGCTACGGCGAGTTCCGGCTGCAAGCGGATGGTAAGACCCTGCTGGTGGGGCTGCGGGATGAGGCCTACCAGCCCATCGGGCAGATCCGCGCCCGCTGGTAACGGCAGTGAGTGGCTATTTACTCTGTTCATGGTCACACTCAAGGGAAGGTTGATCGCTAAGGATGTTCCCAATGAGGATATGGCTGATCTGTCATCTGTTGCTGCTCTGCTGGGCCTCGACGGCCCGGGCTGATCTGGGCAAGCTCGAGTACCTCACCGAAGAGTACCCCCCCTACAACTACAGCGATCCGCAAGGCCAGCCCACCGGCCTTGCGGTCGATCTGCTGCAGATGATCTGGCAACACAGCGGCGTGACACCCCAGCCGGTGCGCATCCTGCCCTGGGCGCGGGGTTATTACTTGCTAACCCAGAAGCCCAACGTGGTGCTCTTCTCCACCGCCCGCACCCAGGCGCGGGAGGATCTCTTCAAGTGGGTCTGCCCCATCGGCTACTCGGAGTACATACTGCTGGGCCGCAAAGCGCAGAACATCACCCTGACCGCCTTCGATCAGATGAGCCAATACAAGATCAGCGCGGTGCGCTCGGATGCCGCCGAGCAGCTGCTGCTCAACAACGGCATGGATGACAACAACATCATCCCGGCCAACCGCCTGTCGCAGGGGTTGAAGATGCTGCTCTCCGGCCGCGCCGATCTGCTCGCCACCAGCAAGCTGGCGGGATATGACGCCATCCGCGAATTGAAGCTGAGCAGCGACGACTTCAACGTGGCAATGGTGCTGAGCGCCGAGCAGCTCTGCTACGCCTTCAGCCGTCAGGTGCCCGACAGCGAGATCACCCTCTTTCAGCAGGGCCTGACCCGCGCCCTCGCCTCGGAGGAGTTTCGCAAATTGCAGGCCAAATACCTGCCGGTGCGCTGAGCACTCACTCACCCGCTGGGCAGCAGTCGCTGCCCATTTTATTGATGAAAGATGCAATAGAGGTGGCTAGCTATTCCCGCCGCAAGCAGTCAAACTGGGCTACATAGTTGATTGTGAAGGATCTTTCCCGTGCGGACATGGCACCTACCTCATCTGCTACTGCTCTTGTGGGCCACCTTCGCGCAGGCCGATCCGGGCAAACTCGAGTATCTGAGCGAAATCTCTCCCCCGTTTAATTTCAGCGACCAGCAAGGGATGCCGACCGGATTGTCGGTAGAGCTGATGCAGCTTATCTGGAAAACGCGCGGCGTGTCGCCCCAGCCAATCCGCATTCTGCCCTGGGCCCGGGGCTACAACCTGCTGCAACAAAAACCCAATGTGGTGCTGTTTGCCACCGCCCGCACCCCGCAGCGGGAAGCACTCTTCAAGTGGGCCTGCCCCATCGATCACTCGGAGTTTGTGCTGCTGGGGCGCAAGGCGGACAACATTACCCTAAGCTCCGTGGCCGAGGTCAGCCGCTACAAGGTCGGCGTGGTGCGCTCTACCGTCTCCAAACAGCTGCTGCTCGAACGCGGTATCGATGAGCGCCAGCTGATGCTGGCCAACCGCCTCACCCAGGCGGCCAAAATGCTCACCTCAGGTCGTGCCGATCTGTTTGCGACCAACAAGCTGGCGGGCTATCAAACCCTGCAGCAGCTTGGCTTCAAGCCGGATGACTTTCATGTCGCCTTCGTGCTGGATGCCAGACCGCTCTGCTACGCCTTCAGCCGTCAGGTGCCCGACAGTGAGGTCGCCCTCTTTCAGCAGGCGCTGACCCATGTCGTCGCCTCGGCGGATTTCTCGGCCCTGCAAGCCAAATACCTGCCGCTGCGCTAACGCCCTGATCGCCGCCGACATTGGGCGCAAGATGGCGGCATCCACTCGCGCATTTTTGCCAAACATGCTCCGTCACCTTGGCGAAATCGGCCAGCTTGGTCACACTTGAGCAGATATTCCCTTGATCAGGATGGCAAAAATGAAACCATGGATTGGATTGGCCGGGGCGCTGCTGGCCACCCTCGCACAGGCGAGTCCTGAGCTCGGCAAACTGCACTACATCACCGAAGAGTACAAACCCTACAACTACGCCGATGCCAGCGGCACCCCCACCGGCCTCGCGGTCGAACTGCTGCAACTGGTATGGAAAAAGACCAATACACCGGCGCAGCCCGTCACCATCATGCCGTGGGCGCGCGGCTACTACCTGCTGACCCAAAAGCCCAATGCGGTGCTCTTCTCCACCGCCCGCACCCAGGCACGGGACCCCCTGTTCAAGTGGGCCTGCCCTATCGGGTATGCCGAGATCGTGCTGGTGGGGCTGGCCGATCGCAATATCACCATCACCAAGCTCGACGATGCCAAGGCGTTCAATATCGGCGCGGTACGGGCCGATGTGGGGGAGCAACTGCTGCTCAACAACGGCTTTGACGAGACCAAACTGATGGCCGCCAACCGGCTGGCACAGGCGCTCAAGATGCTCACCTCCGGCCGGGTCGATCTGGTCTCCACCAACAAGACCACCATGGAGCAGCTGATCGTCGAACAAAAACTCGATCCCGCCCGCTTCAAGGAGCAGTGGGTACTGAGCTCCGAGCAGTTCTGCTTCGCCTTCAGCCATCCGGTGAACGACGAGCTGGTCAAGGAGTTCCAGACCGGCTTGACCCAGGTGCTGGCGAGCAGCGAATACCCGCTGCTGCACAGCAAATACTTCCCTACCCCCGCCGCCAAATAGCGGCATCGAGCGCCAACAACAAGGGGCCCACAGCGGGCCCCTTCGCTTTTTACCGTTTGCGCTCTCCTTCTTTACCGTTTGCGCTTCACTCTTTTTTTACCGTTTGTACTCCTCTCGCGGCGTCACCCCACCGCCCCGCCAGCTCCAAGCCCCGACAACCAACAACTAATCGCTAATTAATAAAAGTTTGTGCCAGCGCAAAAAATCACTCTTTTCTGATAGTTAGCTCATCAAAACCATAGATAAGACCACTCTGGCTCCGTAATATGGCGACGGGCGTCTGTTGACCCCTTTTCCAAGATCAATGGTCAACGGCGCAATCTGGTAGCGACAGTCAGGGGCGGTAGCGACTTTAGCGTAGGGTCGATTAGCGAAGCGTAATCGTCCGCGGTAACCGTCCCCTCTCCCCTTGCGGGAGAGGGCTAGGGTGAGAGGTTAGGTAACGTCTCTGCCCTGCAACAACGTATTGGCACGGCTTCGCCAGTAGGGTCGATTAGCAAAGCGTAATCGTCCGCGGTAACAGTCCCCTCTCCCCTTGCGGGAGAGGGCTAGGGTGAGGGGTCGGTAACGCCTTTGCCCTGCAACAAGGTATTGGCATGGCTTCGCCATGCAGGACACGAGGACTCCGTCCTCGACGGGGTTTCGCCGCCGCTGCGCGGCTTGGCGAGTGACTTTTCTTTGCGTGGCCAAAGAAAAGTCACCAAAAGAAAGGCCACCCCCACTTGTTCGCCCTCCTACGGCGGGTTCCCTCGGTTCAGGCAAAAGGTTGGCGGAACGACGCAGACGGTACATCCCTGTACCGCCTGCGTCTGCGTCGTCGTCCATGACGGCGCTCCTGACCTTGTGCCCTCACCTCGGCGAACAACAGGGGGCAACACACAGCCCGCCGCCCCGAGGCAAGTTAACAGCCCCCTATCTATTCGGGGCAATGATCGGGAGGGTTGTTATCTCTGATCCGCCCCTCGCCCACTCTATTACGAGATTAGATTGTCGCACTTATGCAACAGGCTCTATCGATATGGTTGCATAGGTGAAAAATCATGGTGTCAGAGCTGCAAATGTCGCAGATATCTATCGGGGAACGGTTTTATATTGAAGGCCTGACAGTGCGTATTGCACCGTAATAACACCTTATTTCTCGAACGTCCGATTACGCTTCGCTAATCGAACCTACAGCCCTATGACACAGCGAAGGTGTAGCACTATTGGGATCAGTTATTTAGTATCAAAACACCCACTTATTTAACTCTCAGTATTTATCGCCTAGGAAAATGCTCTCAGTCAATAGGAGGAAATATGACTTCACTACGTGTAACAACTGTAGGTAAGAGCACATTAAGTTATCACCCGCTAAAAGATATTATATATTCTCATGAAGATGTACTTACTTCATGGGAAAATAATTCATTCAACTTTATAGAGGAGCATGATGATGTTCTTGGCCTACGCCCACCACAAATAGGTGGTATATTCTCTGCACTTGGTTTTACGAAATCAGAGGAAAGGCACGCGGCAACAATAGTAATGCCAACAGGAACGGGGAAAACTGAAACAATTCTATCTATTGTAATTGCCGGAAAGTTCAGAAAAACATTAGTGATTGTGCCTTCAGATGCTTTACGTGAACAGATAAGAAATAAATTCCTACAGTTAGAACTACTCAGAAAGTTCAAACTAATAAATGATGAAACACACAACCCGATTGTTGCCACAATAAAGCACGGTGTTAAGAATAAAAATGAGCTAGATACCCTATTACAGGCAAATGTTATTGTAGCTTCAGCAGCCTCACTCTCTCTATTCTCTGAAGAATGTTTATCTGATCTAACTAATAAGTGCTCTAATCTGATTGTCGATGAAGCCCATCACATCACCGCTATGACTTGGTCAAAGATAAAAAACTACTTTAATGAAAAACATGTACTTCAGTTCACAGCGACCCCCTTCAGAACTGACCGAACTAAAATCGGCGGTAAGATAATTTTTAATTACTCGTTAAAAAAAGCTCAACAAGATGGTTATTTTAAACCAATAGAATTCCATCCTATTTGTGAGTTTATTGATGAAAATTCAGATTTGGAAATTGCAAAGAAGGCAGTGTCATTGCTCAGAGATGATTTAAAATCTAATCTCAACCATATAATGATGGCAAGGACTAGCACAATCGAAAGATCTGAAAAATTATTTAAAATATACTCAAAGGAGACCGATCTTTGCCCTGTAGTAATAAACAGCAAAACTAAAAAAAAGAAAGCTGTTTTAGAATCCATTAAAGCTGGAAAACATAAAATAATAATTTGTGTAGATATGTTAGGTGAGGGTTTTGATCTTCCTCAACTAAAAATATCTGCTTTACACGATCCACATAAAAGTATAAATATAACTCTGCAATTCACTGGTAGATTTACTAGAACAACACAAGACGTAGGCGATGCAAAGTTTGTTGCTAACATAGCAAACTCTAACATGAATAGTTGTTTGGAAAAACTTTATAGGGAAAATTCAGACTGGAATTCCATCATAAGCAATATCAGTTCAAGAAAAATACAAGATGAAAGGTCTTATCAAGATTTAAAATCAGAATTTTCAAACCCAGGAAAACTTCTAGATTTAGGTATAACTCCAACCATTAGCTCCACAATATATAAGATGAGCTTGGTTAAATGGACACCAAATAGGATTGTTGATTTTGGAAATAAATATTTTCAGGTGGTCGAGTCAAGTATTAATGATGAAAAAAACCTCCTTATGTTTTCAGTTAAAGCATACATTCCAGTTGCTTGGACAAGCTCAAAAGAATTTTTTGATGAATCATGGGATTTATACATTGCATATTACAATAAAGCACAAGGACTGCTTTATGTTCACTCATCTGCAAAAGATGGGTTAGTAAAACGCCTAGTTGATTTAATCGCTAAAAATGCATCACAAGTTCAAGGTGAATGTGTATTCAGGGCACTTGCGGGATTAAAGAGACTAAAACTTCAAAATGTTGGTCTGAATAAAAATAAAAGAGGGTTACGCTATTCAATGCATACCGGTACAGAAGTAAACGAACAAATACCTGACATTGAGGCGAATCGAGCTATAAAATCAAATATTTTTGGCAAGGGATATGAAAATGGAGCGCCTGTTAGTATTGGCTGCTCTTATAAGGGGAAAATATGGGCAATGGATAGTGACTCTCTAGATAAGTGGATAACATGGTGCAATAATATCGGCAGTAAAATACTGGATGATTCTATAGATACCAACCAAGTCATGAAAACGGCGATGCAGGCTGAAGAAATAGATAAGTATCCGAAACTTCAGCCCTTATCCGTAGAATGGCCCACTGAGTTACTTCGAAAAGACGAACTAAAAATTAATATCAAAACTACAACATGGGAAGGTAGCCTGATGCTATGTGAGTTACTTTTCTCAAAGTTCATTGATGACAATAAAGGATTCGAGATAAAACTAAAAACAGAACACAATGAAAGCTTCATAAGTGCACATATTCATAGTAAGGGAGAGGTCGTTTTTAGCTCTCAAGATGAGCTCTCCATAAAAATCAATGAAAATGAAATTAAACTTACTGAGTACTTTAATTCCTATCCACCTGTTATATTTATGTCTGACACATCGATAATAGATGGCGGACTTAGATATTATTCTAATGAACAATATGCCTACCCATATAGCAAAAACAATATTGAAGACTGGGATTGGTCAGGCATTGATATATCTATTGAATCTCAGACTCCAAGCAAGATAGAAAACTCCATCCAGTACCACACAATTAAAAAGATAATAAATAAGTACGATTTTGTTTTTGATGATGATGGTGCTGGAGAAGTTGCCGATATCGTTGCTATAAAAAACACTGATGATACAGAGCTAACGATAGATATATATCACTGTAAATATTGTACTAAAAGCAATGGGGTGGCAAAGCCGGGTGCAAGAGTTGATGATGTTTATCAAGTGGCCGGCCAAGCGGCAAAAAGTATAAAATGGTTTGGAAATAAAGAAGAATTAATTCTTAGATTAATATCACGTGAAAAACTAAGATTAAAAAACAAGAAAGCATCAAGAATAGAAAAAGGCAATTTAAAAAATCTATATACGCTAGCAAGAATTGCCAGATATGCCACTTTCAAATGCGGTATCACCATTGTTCAACCAGCAATCTCAAAAGCTGAAGTGTCCGATGATCAGTTGTCGATATTGGGAGCAACATCTTCTTATATCGATGAGGTAAGTGGTATTAAACTTAGAGTTATTACAAGCAAATAACTTTTCTCAATCACGCAATTAGAAATCCACGACTAGTACAGTGGCTTTACCTACCCCTAGTTATTTCGTGAAATTTTTATTATTTTCAAATTAACTAGAATTAAGCAACGAGCACTTCGTAAAACAATAAATACAAACTACAGGGTGATAGCCCTACAGGCAGACACGGTATTGGTTCCCCCTGTAAACCGCCGAGTCGAGTTCAACGGGTCAGGAGCGCCATCAGGGATGATGGCGCAGCCGCAACCGGCATAGGGGCCAAATCGGATCAGGGTGAGCACTGCTCGCCCCCGATTTGGCGCGAGAACAAGGATGTTCGAAGCGGGCTTTGGCCGAAGCCATGGATGGCGTAGGCCAAAGTGCCGTCTGCAGCGCTTCGTCCTATACGTTGGACGGCATTCCGCCCAGGAATGACGTTAGCCCCCCTCACCCTAACCCTCTCCCACAAGGGGAGAGGGGATCAGAGCGCAGGCCACCGAGGCTTAAGCAGATCGCAGAGGCTTAAGAGGTGTCGAGGGAAGAGACACAAACAAAAACCGCAGCCCTAGGGCTGCGGTTTTTTATTGGCTTAACCTGTTGGCTCCAGACGCCAACAAGGCCCACTGCCCTTACGCACGGCGCCAGCTGGTCTTGCCGGCGCTGTCTTCCAGCACGATACCCATCTCGGTGAGACGGTTGCGGGCGGCATCGGCAGCAGCCCAGTTCTTGTCGGCACGGGCCTGATTGCGCTCTGCGATCAGGCGCTCGATTTCGGCAACCTCTTCGTCCGCTTCATCACCCTTGAGGAAAGCCTCGGGGTCTTGCTGCAGGATGCCGAGCACGGCGCCCAGCTCGCGCAGACGGGCGCCCAGCGCGGCGGCAACGGCCATGTCTTCACCCTTCTGGCGGTTGATCTCGCGCACCAGATCGAACAGGGCGGAGTAGGCTTCCGGGGTGTTGAAATCATCGTCCATCGCTTCCTTGAAGCGGGCCACCTGCTCGTCGCCACCGGCAGCAGCGGCAACCGGCAGATCGCGCAGGGCGGTGTACATGCGCTCCAGCGCGGCGCGGGCTTGCTTGAGGTTATCTTCCGAGTAGTTGAGCTGGCTGCGGTAGTGGCCAGACATCAGGAAGTAACGGACGGTTTCGGCGTCGTAGTGGGCCAGCACATCGCGGATGGTGAAGAAGTTGCCAAGGGATTTGGACATCTTCTCTTTATCCACCATCACCATGCCGCTGTGCATCCAGGTGTTGACGTAGTCGCCACCGTGGGCGCAGCAGGACTGGGCGATCTCGTTCTCGTGGTGCGGGAACTGCAGATCGGAGCCGCCGCCGTGGATGTCGAAGTGGTTGCCAAGGTGCTTGGAGTTCATGGCGGAGCACTCGATGTGCCAGCCAGGACGGCCCGGGCCCCAGGGGCTTTCCCAGGTCGGCTCGCCCGGCTTCGACATCTTCCACAACACGAAGTCGAGGGGGTTGCGCTTGGCATCCACCACATCAACGCGGGCACCGGCTTGCAGCTGCTCCAGATCCTGCCCGGAGAGCTTGCCGTAGTCGGCGTAGGATTCGACGATAAACATCACATCGCCGTTATCCGCCACGTAGGCGTGCTCTTTTTCCAGCAGGGATTGCACCAGCTCGATGATCTCTTCGATGTGCTGGGTGGCGCGCGGTTCGATATCCGGGCGCACCATGCCAAGGGCGTCGAAGTCGGCGTGCATGTCGCCAATCAGACGCTCGGTCAGCTCGTCGCAGGTCACTTGGGTTTCAGCGGCACGCTTGATGATCTTGTCATCCACGTCGGTGATGTTGCGCACGTAGGTGAGGTCGTAACCGGCGTAACGCAGGTAACGAGCCACCACATCAAAGGCGACGAAGGTGCGGCCGTGGCCGATATGACAGTGATCGTAGATGGTGACACCACACACATACATGCCCACCTTGCCCGGGTGGATAGGTTTGAATTCTTCTTTTTGACGAGTGAGTGTGTTGTATATCTTCAGCATCTTCTAACCACTGCCTGTGAGTAAAATGGTTGGTCATAATACCCCGTTCAGGGGCAGAAAACGAGGCAGAAAAGCGGGCCAATCCCGCCTGCCAGCACGGTTACGGCGCCTGAGAGACTATGCCGCCAGCCCCTGATGGGCTAGAATTGCCACCACTTTATGCCATACACCTGCGGGCACTTCGTCGCCCGCATCAAATGAAAGGACATATCATGGTCACTCTGCACACCAATCACGGCGACATCACCCTCACCCTGAATGCTGAAAAAGCCCCGGAAACCGTGGCCAACTTCCTGCAATACTGCCGTGACGGTCACTACGACAACACCATTTTCCACCGCGTTATCGACGGCTTCATGATCCAGGGCGGCGGCTATGCCCCGGGCTTTGAAGAGAAAGACACCCGCGCCCCCATCAAGAACGAAGCGGCCAATGGTCTGTCCAACAAGATCGGCACCATCGCCATGGCCCGCACCATGGAGCCGCACTCTGCCAGCGCCCAGTTCTTCATCAACGTGAACAACAACGACTTCCTCGACTTCAAATCCGCTACCACCCAGGGTTTCGGCTACTGCGTATTCGGTGAAGTGACCGCCGGTATGGACGTGGTCAACAAGATCAAGGGCGTCAAGACCGGTAACTACGGCCGCATCCACCAGGACGTGCCGGTAGAAGACGTGGTGATCACCAAGGTGACCCTTGCTGACTGATCTCTGCCGACTCGGCACTGACAAAACTGCGGCCCCGGCCGCAGTTTTTCCATCTGCCTCCCCCACTGCCAGTCCGAACTGGCGCCGCCTCGACTATCTGGCCCACGGCAACCCGCGCCAGCGCTCGGCCCATGCCCTGCTCACCGCCGGTTTGTGGGATGAGCTGGCCGCGCAGTGCAGCGATATGGCGCTGGTGAGCACGCTCGCCATCGGCCTCGATCGGCCCGGCAGCGATCTCGATATCCTCTGCCAGCATCCAGATCCCGCCGAGTTTGCCGCTATTTTTGCAGAGCAAGGCTGGCAGGCGAGCGCCAAGGGCGACAATATCTGGTTGCTGGAGCGCATCTTTGCCTGCCTCGACCAGCACAGTGTCGATAGCAGTTGCGACAAGAGCGAGGCCAGCTGGCCAGTGGAGCTGTACGTCACCGCCGCCCCCATCGAGACGCTGAATGGCTGGCGCCACCTCACCCTGATGGCCGCGTTGCTCGAGCGGTTTGGTGATGCCTTCTACCGCGAAGTGCTGCGCCTGCGCCTTGAAGAGGGATTGAAAGGGGAAGCGGCCATGTGCCGGTTGCTGGGTCTGGCGGGCGATCCTTATGAAGCGCTGCTGACGCTGGAGGGATGCAATCTGGCCGAGCTAGCATGGCAGCCGCCATCCCGTGACGATATCCATACCTCAACTGGCGCGATGGCGCCCGCTGCGCGCGATTCGTCCCCAGTTGTTTCTACTACCTCTGCCACCCCTGTTTGCCCTGTTTCGACCGAGAGCCCGATCCCCACATCATGAGCACCCTCTTTATCAGTGACATTCACCTCTCTGCCCAGCGGCCCGATATGACCGCGGCACTGGTGCGCTTTCTCGAGCACGACGCCCCCGGCGCCGATGCCCTCTATGTGCTGGGGGATCTCTTCGAATTCTGGATTGGCGATGATGACCCCAATCCGCTCCATCAACAGATGGCCGACGCCTTTTTGGCCCTGAGCCAGCAGAACGTGCCCATCTACTTTATCCACGGCAACCGCGACTTTCTGCTGGGGCAACAGTTTGCCAAGCGCGCGGGGATGACATTGCTGGGGGATCCTTGCGTTATCGAGCTCTATGGGGAGCGGGTAGTGCTCAGCCACGGCGATCTGCTCTGCACCCTGGATGAGGGGTATCAGAAGTTTCGTCGCATCACCCAGCTCAAGTGGCTGCGCTGGCTCTTTTTGCGGCTGCCGCTCGCCCGCCGTCAGGCCATCGCCTGCAAGATGCGCGGCCAAAGCCAGATGGAAAATGCCCACAAGAGCCAGATCATCATGGATGTAACGCCCGCGGCAGTGGACGACACCCTGCGCGCCCACGACTGCCTGATGATGATCCACGGCCACACCCACAGACCCGCCATCCACGACTTCACCCTCGATGGTCACCCCGCCCGCCGCATCGTGCTGGGAGACTGGTTCGAGCAGGGCTCGGTGCTGATCTGCCGCCCCGGCGAGCAGCGGCTGGAAATGCGGGCGCTGGCAGAGGCTTGATAGCCCGCCAGTACGGTTGACCACCAAGCGCCGGCCCCCATCACTCCCCATCGTTCGCGCCATCCGGTTCACTGCCCATCAGGCGCGAGCGAATAAGTGGTGATCGCTCACAGATCAGCAAAGCAAACCTGCACTCCTCCTTCAGGCCCCGGGTTGTGTGAACTCCGTCACCTTGCTCCTTGCCAATTGAGAGGATGATGGCGCTCAGGCAGAAACATTTTTCTCGCCAACTATTTCAACAAGTTGAGGTTTATATGCCTGACAGCAATGCGGTCGCTCACCCGTTCGATGCCAAGAAGATCAATGTCAACGATCCCTATGAGATGAAGCAGTGGATCAAAATGTTCGAGTGCACCGAAGTCCAGCTGAAACGGGCGGTCAAGGCAGTCGGCACCTCAGGCAAGGCGATCAGAAAATACCTCAAGAAGTGAGGGCTCCACCCCGTCACAGACCCGGCCCCGCTTGCGGGCTCTTCTCATGTTGTAGTGGTCTAATCATCCCGGACACCATTTTAGGTAGTACAGTCACCACCATGACCTGAGGTGTTCAATGACAAGATTACATCGCTCATTTACTGCCGAATTCAAACTCGAAGCCGCATCCCTGGTGCTCGACCAGGGATATTCTGTCCCTGAAGCCAGCCGTTCACTGGATGTCGGTGAAACCGTACTTCGCCGCTGGGTTCAGCAACTGCAATCCGGACGAACTGGCACAACCCCAATCGGCAAAGCATTGACTCCGGAGCAGCAGAAAATTCAGGCGCTGGAAGCCCGTATCAATCGTCTCGAACGTGAAAAGGACATTCTAAAAAATGTATGGTCTGCTCCTTATCTGCAAGCGTGAACTGATTTCCAGAAGTCGTTTGCGTCAATGTATCCGGCCTGTCTGTGAGCCGTTTTCCGGCTCTGGCCTTGATGGGATCCGCACGTCGTCGTCCTAATAAAGCTACCAGTCATGAGAGACTGCTTTTTTAGCCAGGCTGCAACGTCGTGGGGTGAACGCTTCTGTCATCTGTTTTTGGCTCGCAAAACCGGGTATGAGTTCTATCAGGTAGACGGCTGAACTTGTGTTGGGATACGGTTGGTAATCCATGCCGGATGTCAGCACTTTCCAGCAAATTCGCATTATCTTGTTGGCCAGGGCGATAAGGACCACATGGTGGTGATGGCCGACCTCCAGCCTGGCGACCCATTCGCCTAACGATGATTTGTCACGCTTCATGTGAATTTTTAGCGCTTTGGCGCCTTGAATAACCATTTGCCTTAAATAGCTATTGCCACGCTTCCTGATCCCGCCGAGCGAAGATTTGCCGCCCGTTGAGTATTGCCTGGGGACCAGCCCCAACCAGGCTGACAGGTCGCGGGCTTTCTTGAATTGTGATCCATTGCCAATCGTTGCAATCAACGCGGTTTGGACAATCGGTCCAATGCCGGGGACGGTACTGATTTTTTGGCACAAACCTGATGCGCTTGAGGCTTGTCCGAGCATGAGGCTCATGTCATCAATCTGAATATCCAGCTGTTGCCACCGTTCTCTCAGGCGTAATACCAGGGCACGGATAAAGTCAGGCAAGCCATTCTCGGCATCTTCAAGGATCGTCGGCAGAGAGCGCTCGAAGACTTTTCTGCCGACTGGCACGGTGAGCCCATATTCCAGCAGCAACGCTCGCATCTGATTGACAGTAGCGGTACGTTCGACGATGAAACGCTGACGGACGCGATGAGTCGCCTGTAATGCCAGTTGCTCATGAGATTTCAACGGGACACAGCGCATAGTGCCTCTGCTACCAGCCTCGGCAATGGCGGTAGCATCGTTGAAGTCATTCTTGTTTGATTTGAGGTAGGGCTTCACAAATTGGGCAGGGATAATCTTGGGTTCGAACCCCGCCTGTTGAAACAGGCGCCCCCAGTATTGCGAACCAGGACATGCCTCGAAGGCGACCCGACAGGGTGGGGTCGTGCTAATGAACTGTTTCAGTTGTGAACGCGTGAGCTTTTGCTTGGTCAATACATGCCCCATGCGATCCATCGCCACCAGGTGAAACCAATTTTTGCCTAAATCGATCCAGTAAATGTAAATCTGCGCTTGAGTCATGATGAGCCTCCTTGATGCTGACTCCAGCATAGCGGGGTGGATGGAGCAGACCATCCCATTAGGCTACTGCTCTCTTGATGGCGGACGAGTTCACACGTACGCGCTGATAGACCGATTAAGGGAGCAAGCCCTCATCACTCTGGTCTGCTGCGCCTTCGATGTTCCCACCTCCTGTTTTTACGATTATCTGGCTCGCAGGCGGACGATTAACCGTGAACGTATGCAGCAGCGCTCTGAGTTGCGCCGTTTGTTCAAAGAAAGCCGGAACTCAGCGGGCAGCCGCGCCTTGATGTCGATGATGCGAGAGTTGGGGTATCAGATTGGCCGATTCAAAGTACGTAACCTGATGAAGGAGGCCGGGCTGGTATCCAAACAGCCGGGCGCACACCGTTACAAGGTGGCACGGTCTGAACGACCGGATATTCCCAATCTGCTGGCCCGAGAATTTGATGTCCAGCAACCCAATCAGGTGTGGTGTGGCGATATCACCTACGTCTGGGCCGGTGGTCGCTGGTATTACCTGGCAGCGGTTCTTGACCTGCACACCCGGCGGGTCGTGGGCTGGGCGATATCTGATAAACCTGATGCAGAATTGGCAATCAAAGCACTGGAGATGGCCTATCAGCAGCGGGGTTGCCCATCTGGTGTGCTATTTCACTCCGACCAGGGTAGTCAATACGGCAGCCGGGCATTTCGGCAACGACTGTGGCGCTATCGCATGACCCAGAGCATGAGTCGGCGTGGCAACTGCTGGGATAAAGCCCCGATGGAACGGTTGTTCAGAAGCCTGAAGTCAGAGTGGCTCCCTGCAACGGAATACATGAGCGTACGGGAGGCAAAGCGGGATATCAGTTATTACCTGATGGATTACTACAACTGGCGGCGTCCACATCAACACAATGACGGGATACCGCCAGCAAAAGCCGAGGTTCGGCCTAACCAAGTGTCCGGATTTAGTTGACCACTACAGATCGATGCCATCAGCCAGCAGCCTTCGTGCTTCCTCTCTCTTAACCCTCAAACACCTAGCGCCAAGACCTTCTCCTTTACACCAAAGCGGAACTTGAGGCGCCAGTACTTCCCCGATGAAGTTATAAGTAAAAAGAGTCCCTTTTCATCAGACAGCTTCTGCTGCTCACCAGTGAACTTGGCTTGTCGAGCTGCGGTATCAGATAGCGGCATGGGGGTATCTCCCGGTTCAATTAGGGGTACATGACAGACGCTAGGGGTATAAGCCTCCACCTCACAGGCCAGGAATGGCGCGGGATTGCGGGCATGTGGGGGTACTTTTTATCCCAGTGGAAACATGTACCCCCCAACTCAGGGGGATGTCATGAGGGGCCTTATGATACGACGAGAGACAACAAAAAACCCGCAAAGCCTTTGGCTATGCGGGTTTATGGTATGTCTTGAGACTGTATGAAACTATAGTTTGGTGCCGAGGCCGGAATCGAACCGGCACGACGCGAACGTCGAGGGATTTTAAAAGCCAATAGTGAGTTGACGTAAAATTTATATGATTGATTTATAAGGACTTCAAGTTTACATGAAATGCCTGATTTCACGCTTTTTTTGGGCACGTTACTCCTAGTTTACGCCTGATAGATCGGATTTTAAAGCCCATCTGACAACGCACGAGAGCATCAAGCTCTCTCCATCTTTCGCCAGTCACATGTCTTGACAAACATATAATGTGACAAAAATCACATTACCTCCACGATAAAGTACGGATACGTAAGCAATTAATATAAAAGGACTTTTTCTAATTATTAGGTGCGAAACAATTAACCATCGAATAGTTATAAAAAAACTCAAAGACCCTATTGAAAATGTCATAGCGCTCACAGACAATCATGTAGCAAAAGAAACATCAGTATCAGATGTTCAACAAAATAATAATCAAAAACATCAATAAACTTTCAGCACAATGGGTAAACAAATGCGTAATACGTTTGTAATGATCTTCTTGGCGCTCTGCGCCATGATGCTTGGTGGCTGCTCCTCAGTGCCAACCGTCACCGATGAGGCTGTCGTCAATGAAGCCAAAAGTTTCTCACCTCCTGCTGAAGGAAAAGCCCACGTCTATATTTACCGAGATGGCTGGCTTGGTCGCCGTATTAACATCGATTTGTTTCTCGATGGAAATCCTTTGGGTGAATCAGAAAATCTGCACTTTTACCTGCTCAAGATTGATGCTGGAAAGACTGTGCATCTGGAAACCAACAGCGAGTTTGGAAACAATAAGATAGATATCGAAACTGAAAATGGAAAGATCTACTATGTTCGCCATTATACCCGCTTCGGTCTGATCTGGGGCCAAGCTGACTTTGAAATGAAGACCGAGCCAAAAGATATCGAAGATGCCCAAGAGTCCATCAAGAACTCTGAAATGTCAGTGCCCAGCATCTGATACATGATGCCTTTCATTCGTCAAAAAATTGGTGATTTTTATATGAACATATCTGATACCTATGAGATTGAAGAGTTTATTGTATTGAATGAAAACACTCACAAATACAGCTCCACAAAAGTCGAAAGTAGCGGGGGCGCGGCAGGCCAACAAAACATATCATCTACTGTAACTCATCATGTATCTCAGGACATATGGCTTCGTGATCCAGAAACACAAAAAGAAACTAAGTTCACATGCGAAAATTATACTTTGGGTGTGCTCCCTGGTCACTCACTTGTATTTTTTAAAAACCACAATACAAACAATATAGAGCGCATCGTTAATATTAATACAGGTGAGATCAGTGACGCTAATGGAGAATATAACGAGACTTCAATTAAAAATACCATTGGTGAAAAATCAAAAAACGATGTTATATTTAGCACTATAATGATGCTGCCCATTTTTTGCCCAATATTATTTTTTATAACATTAAGGAATTTAATTTTCCGAACTCGCGTACAAACATCCATTATTTGGTTTATTTCAGCCACCTATATGTGTAGTGCTTGGCTTCAAGTATTTCAGGAAGATTTTTCAAGCTGGTTTATAAATGAGAGCTTCTTTAAAGTGCTTTTTTATGGCCCAGGCCTACATTGGTGGCTTGTTCTGCCTGCATTCTTTGGCTTTTACTATGGCGCCTATATCGGGTCATCTGCTGAAACTGATGACATGACATCACATTGCCATGCATTGGATGAATTTGTTAGTGACTATATTCGTCAACACAACTAATACAAACATCTATTAATGCCAGTGTTAGTATGGCATTCAAATAAAATTAAATAACTGTGCAGCGAGTTTAGTTGATTATCAACACAAATGCAGACTGCCCCCCTCAAACACCAAGATTAATGCATATAATCATGAATAGATATTTTTTGTTTTTTATCTTCTTTATTCAATCTATAAGCCAAGTAATTGCTAGTGAAAAAGACATTATCGGATTTCATATTGGTGAGAGTCTGGCATCAGTACAAAATAAAAATTATAATTTCAAACCAGAGGGACCATCAGTTTTTGACGCGAGATATTACAATGGCATACCGAAAACAAGTGCACTTTCATTTCTAGATTATAAAAAAAGATATCAGTACGTTTTCCACAAAAAACAACTGAATTCAATTCATATTCATATAAGTTCATACTTGGATAGTTCTCCAGCATCGTTAAAAAAAGCCATAGATGACTATGATGTATTAAAAAACAAAGTTTATAGCAATCTAGGTATAAAACCAGAACTGACTGAAACAGCCACTCGCAACAATTCATTTTTTGAATGTGTGGCTGATGTTAACTGTGGCTCATACTCTGCAACATTTACTGATGGGCATAGAGATATAACTATATTCCTAATGGGTGAAGACGATCTCAAATCAGGCTATCTAGGTGTTATATTAAGTAAACATCGTTAATAAAGTGGACTCATGGAGAGGTAAGATTGATGCAACTTCACATTCATGCTTACCCCTCTTTCATTAATATTATGCTTTATTAAGTAGCCACAACTTACGACTCGAAACCAAGCCAAGTAGCTTTCCAAGTAAGCAGTGCCCACCCCGTGAAATTTTGCCATCCATTTCCGCCAACGACTCACGTAGTTATTTAGAGTCTGGATGTAGTTCAATTAAACTAACTGAAACAGTGATAACCTGTTCATCCACATCCCTTCAACGCTGTGTCATGGGCAAATCGCTCCCTCCATCAGTCCGCCTTTGTTGCCGTGCCACACGAGCACGTTTTTTTTCTATCGCTCTGGTTTCCGCATCAGAGCGCATCATCAGTAGTCGATTATCGTTGAAGTAACAAAAACAGAAGAGCGCCAAGAAACACAGAGTCGGTACGATCACGTTTTTGTATGTCAAGATTATCGCATTGATGGGGTAGGCAAACTCCTGCAACCTGATGATGAACTCCAGCCCCATGGCAAAGGTGTTGCCACTGTAAATGGCGGTCGCCAGAGAGAACGTTTGATATGCCTTTGTCTCGACAAGCGGGTTGGCAACCTGGTATAGGAAGAATATACCTCCGCCGACGAAGACGATTGCACCCAGCACAGCCTTGAATGTCCTGGCAGAACTTTCTTTACGCAGGAGGCAGCGTAGGAGCAGGGTGGTAATCTTGATCATATGGCCAAAACCACCGAGTAGCGACATTAGCAAGGCCAATGGTACAACGACCAGTGTTTTGACGGCGGAGTCGGCCTTTTCAACAAGCGGCCCGTCTCCGACAAAACGCGTTGCTGCAGAGTCGACCTCCGCATGAAGCTTGCTAATGGCCTGGTTAGCAATAGGAAGGTAAACTAGGCGCTTGATGTCGTCAAAACGGGTGACAAGAGGGATCTGGCGACCCTTTGGTGCGCCCAATTTTTTCTGCACGGACTGCTGAACTTTCGCTGTCAGCATAAAGGCCTGAATACTCATGTATTTGGTCGGATTGCTGGTGCCAACTTTGTTACCTAAGGCTTTCCAAGTATTGCTATAGGTTTTCTGACGCACGATGGCGTTGAAGGTTTGGCGATCTGCAGGGTGCCAGTCATCCGGAACCGGCACACCCATTTTGCGAACCTCAATCCTGACCATGCCAAACCGGCGTGAAGGAACACGATCAGGAGTGACCCCTTTGCCACGCAGCTTTTTGACATAACGAACCCAAGCATTGTCCGCAGTAGACTGTAAGCTACTTGGACTAGTACGTTTAATTGTTTCATTAAATCCATTGGTGTAGTCGGCATACCGACGTTCTACTTCTTTTATAACCTCTGGCCAGATCTCATTATTGAACTGTGCCGGTGAACCCATGCACCCATCTCGATGCTTCATGTCCTCACAGGGTTTCATCACGTTAATGGCGATAGCCTTTTTCAGCAGACTATTCATCTCGGACTGAACGTTGGGGTAGTTGAATGCCAAGGACGGGAATATGGCCACGAACGCCATCAATGATGGTTTGTGTTCTAGAACATCGGGTGTGTGAATACTACGGATGTTCAAGGTACCATTAGAGAGGCTACGGCCTGCCATGGTTAGCAGGAAAGCCCCCTTTCGTGCTTCGGCACTGTGAAATTCAGAGGCGATGCGGTGGTCGATAAAGGCGTCTTGAGCCTGATGGTTGAGCCAAGTAAAGCCTGCGATCAGTATCAACGAATAGACAGCGCGAAGAAGGGGGTGAATACTCTGCTTGTCGATGAACAGACCGATAAACAGCAGTGAGATGGCGGTACCAGTCAGCAATCTTCCAATATCTTCTAGCGCATCGATCTCTTCGATCGTGGCTTCACGGCTGCACAGGGCTAGCAAATCAGCACTAAAGGCAAGCTCGCAGACAAGGTAGATCACCGTCATCCAAAATAGTTTCGTGGATACCAGATGTGCAAATCGTAGTTTTACTTCTCCCATGTGACAGCCTTTTGTCCCTTATCGGCTGGCACCTGCTGGATCTGGATTGAACCGGTCTTATACTCCTTAACGCTGGTGATCTTGGGTGGAGATGGGATCGCCGCTTTGGCTTTCGATGCGCTGGGCTTGCCAGCGGCAACGCGACTCTGCGGTGAGGTGGAGGTCTGTGTCGAAGTCTTCTTCACTGGCGGCTGTTCGTATTCGTACTGACCTAATTGGTCTTTGTGAATATCGTAAGCAAACAGCGAGTCACTCTCATGGGTTGGATCTTCGAACATGATGTACTTACCGTCCCCCGATTGCCTATTGGCGGTATAAGGTTCACACTCTGGAAAGTGTTTGATGGACATACCGTCCGGCTGGTAACTGATAAGCCATTGTGCGGTTTTACAGGAGACCGTAGCCCCTCGCACAATGACGACCCCGCCCTGGCGAGAAGTTGGCCAGCTGTCGAGGGAGGTAAATCCTGTCATGCCATGGATGGGAATACCAATCAGGGAACCATAAAAGGTCATGTCGTAGGTATCGTCCATACGATTGCGGCGAACTTTGGAATCATAGTAACCACCCACGGTGGTCGGAAACGTCCACAAAGTTTCATAGGTACCCAGACTGGCTAGAGGGCCGATTATGGGTAGGACGCCACTTCCTTGTGTCGAACAGCCAGTCAGTAGACTCACAACCACTATGCCCATTAAAACCGCTTTATTCACGAGTTCTTTCCTCAAACTACAAGCACCAAGACGAAGGGGGTTGTTGACCCAAGATGATCAGACATATCCCGCGAACCTAGGTGCTTGGATTCGAGTTTAGGTAAGAAAAGGGAGTGCCTAAATCATGATTTTAACATCATGTTACTGCACATTAGCTTACCAAAGCTGGAGAATAGAGAGAAGAAGGCGATGACCAAATTAGCGCCGTATGGAATCATTAATTCTGTTGGCTATTGCTGCAATTGTAGTGGCCAACTAAAATGGACATTGAACACCTCAGGTCATGGTGGCGACTGTACCACCTAAAATGGTGTACGGGATGATTAGACCACTACAAATCCACAAAAGATAAGAAACGTCAACAAAAAAGGCTTCACCCTACTAGTCAGGCTCAAGTCCTAAGGCATGCTTAACTTTATTTGTTTTATTAGCTGCTTTCGCCACAGGGTGCAACGCCCTTTGAATCTCGAGAGCAAGCGGCCTTAGCTCCTCCAAAGCACTAATTGCAGCATCAGCTTCCAGCTGGGCTTCTACTACATTAGGATCATGGATGATAGCTGCTAGCGTAGCCAGAATGGGAGATAGCACCATTTTCATCCTTTTTTCCATCTCAATAACTGTCAGTTTGGTCCAGCTTTCAGCTTGTTGTGCCATATCCTCAGCCTGCTCAGCTTTTAATAGTGCCATACGCATGCGCTCTAGAGCCTCTTTATCAACAGCTTTGACTTTATCATTCGCTTCTGCAATTCGAATCCCTAATGTCACCTCCTCTTCTGCTAACTTAATAAGTCTTGCTTCTGCCGCCTCGATCTTGGACGAGTGCAGGATCACGGCACCTAATACATCAAGTCTCTGCATTTTAACATGTTGAGCACCATATAATGCTGCTTCTCTGGCTACCTTAATTAACTGTTCTTCAGTGTAAAGTGCCCGTCCCTTACCCAACAATCCAGCTCGGTGTTCCACGACTTGCTTGGCAATAATCTGTTTGATCCTTCCCATGCTCAACCCTATTGGTTTATCAGATATATTGAGTGCTGCATGGGCAGACAGGGCTCGCTGTTCAGCCTTCCACTCATCTCTAGACAACCTACGACGGCGTGGTCCAATACGAGCCAAGCCAAAACTCTGTGAGACCGTATAGATATCCTCTTGCCATGCAATCATCGCTTTCTTATAAGCACTATTTTGCATTCCCTTTCGCTCCCCACGAGCAGCTGACGCGCGTGCTGCAGCAACCCCTGGATGTACTGAACCGAAAGACTCATCTGATAGGGGGACAAGATAAAAGTGTATATGTGGGTATTTTTCATCAAGATGCTCAACTACAGATTTTAATCTTTCACCATACTTTTTTTGCAGATGTTTAATTATTTCATCCCGATATTCCGGCCACTTATCATGCGGAAAATTATCAGGCACACTAACCACGCCCGCGGCTAGACATAGCCCATCAATTCTAACCTTTCTTCCCTTTGGATCTTTTGCCTTAGCAGCCCACTAGTGGGCAAGCTTTACTGCTTCAGATGGTGTTACTCCAAAGTGTTGCACGGGCATCCTCGGCTCACTAACATGGTCATGTGCACCGGGTTTTCTTTCAGCTTCATCAGCAATATCTTGTGCTGACATAACACGCCCAGCTTTCGATTTCCCTCCCCTTCTGCCATAGCCATCCAAATGCGCAAATTGATATCCTGCCATATAACCCCCAAAGTAACGTGACACTCGCACTCGTATTAGTTGAGATATTCCATCACATCAAAATACATACACCAAGTGACCGACTATGCTTATGTGATTGAGACCTTCGGCATCAATCAACATAAGCGTCGGCCCTGCGGGGAAAAAAAATAAAACATGAATTTTGATGATGTATATCTGAACCATAAGATTTACCATTAAAATATAACCAGACCACAAATAAAAAGGAATACAGTAAAAATATTTATAAATTTCATTCATGCTCCTTGTTTCGGTTGCAAGTAGTAAAATTTCTGGGACACTATAAATTCAAATATTTCCACTCAACATATAAAAAATACAGAATACCTACTGAAAAAACTTCTATTTCACTCAATGACGATTATCATAAAACAACCGACCAACAATACTATTATTAAACCTTTTAATATTACTTCCATTTTGGATGCATTGTAGTTAATGTCTATATATGTCTAAGCCTTGCACTATAGGCTTTTCAAAAAACCGGAAGTATTGGAAGCTTTTATTGTTGTAACATCATATCGCACATGGAACATCAGCGCCGGTAAATTAGCCTACTCACTCTCCATATAGTCAGTAGCTCCAAGCAAAAATTCATCACCCCTCTTGGTCAGCACAATATTAGTGACAGTACCGTTGCTGCTCCTGACTCGATACTCACTGCCTAGTTCCTTTGCTATCTGTTTCAATGCCCGACTGACCGCATTAACTGAAAGTGTATTATCAATCCCATGGTAATGCATGTAAGACAAATAAAGATGGTAAAAGAATTTGTGTGGCTCTCTTTTGATATCCGTCTTACCACCCATTCGCAACCCGTTGGCTTTTGGCATAAATTCCACCATAGTACACAAATCAAAAAGTGGGTCCGCCTCCCGCTTAACTACAATCGCATCCATTGAACCCCTCTGTGCCAGCAGCTGCCTTTTGGCTTTCATGGGCTCTGGATACTGAGACAAGAGGTATCGGATAATGACCGGAAGTTCATTAGAAATTTTACTTTCAATTTGCGAATCCTCATCAGTAACGACATTATTGAAGCTGAATATAACCCTACGTCTTGCTATCCCACCATTTCTTTCAGTCATTTCCATAGGAGCATTATTTGTTACCAGTACAACAGCACGCACCTTGGCACTAAACATTGGCTTACCCTTTCTGTTGATAGCTACAGCATCTCCGCCAGTGATTGCTTTCAGAATAGCACCATCGCCTATGTATTTAGGCTGATCGGGTAACAATATTAGTCGCTTATCCCATAAACCTTCCAATCCAAAATCACTATCCAAAAGCCTCATTGAGCTACTACCAATATTTCGGCTACCGACAAGCAACGCACAAAGGTTTGCCATGATTGATTTACCACTTCCGCCCGAGCCTGTCACCTCAAGAAATAATTGCCAATCATAACGATGGGTCAATACCATAAATAATGCTGCTGTAATCCGATCCATCTTATCCATACATCCTTCAGCAGCATAACTCAGCCATTTGAAAAAATTTGGAGCATGAACCTGAATTGATTCCGCTGAGTTAGCTGCTGTATAGATTATTCCATTATGAGCGAGCAGCCCATCATCCGGATCATGAGTACGAAACTGGTTAGTTGCCATATCATAGACACCATTAGAAAAACCTATCAACTCATCATCGGATACAGGAATCTCAGGAATAATATCTTTCATAGTATGAACAACCATCTCCAACTTTGAACTACTAAAGCTCAGATGGTTTCTTTCAAATATCCCCGCTAACTCCCTGCGTAACCTAGCATCGCTCATATACTCCCAAAAACTCCCTGTATAGCGATACACATATGAAGATAACAGATCTACTTTTACTGACCCCAAATGCTCGCTCAAAATCCTTGCCTGTTGATTGGTTGACTTTAGATCTATAATCGTAGCCTCACTTTGTCGGCGATCATCAACCCTACCGTATTTTTCAGACATATTAATTTCCTCGTAATTATAATACCACCGTATGTAGCGCTAAAATATTAAATAAAAGTACTGTATAGAACAAAGATTACAAAGTGAAAATTAAACTTTCGGATATGTAATTATAACTCTCCGGCCATCCATAGACCGAAGAGCTTAGTGTTAATAAATAAGCGATTGCCAATCTTGCGACAACATTTTCCAAGTGCAGCATCTGTACTTCTTTTACTTAAGCAGCGCAATAATATCTGATAATTCATACCGTCTATACTTGCTTCTCTAACTGGCACCCAATTATCAATATTCATAGCGAGCTCTTGAACCATATTACTCATAAAGCAATCTCCAAAACAGTGTTAATAATGAATTGAGTTAATCAATGTGAGTTGACACATACAGCCTATCAGCAAAATTCAGAATATATCAAGCAATATTTTCACTTTCTATAATTACTAAGAAATTATATTTTGGCTCATATTTGTTAACTTTAACTCTCTGTAATATTAATACTCTTCAGAGGGAAGAATAATATTGTTAAGTATTAAGAATGTCTCCAAACACCGCTGTGATAGCTTGTTTTTTATTCTCTGTTGAATGGTGCACATACCGCTGTGTTGTGACGATTGTCTTGTGCCCCAAGACCTCTTTGATAACCGACAGCGGTTGACCACTCATCGCAAGATAAGAGCCTGTTGTATGCCTTAGACTGTGGAATACAAGTCCGGTGATCTCAGCCTGCGTCAAAGCGGCATACCAATGCTTATCGAAGTGTTTGAATGGAAAAAGGGGATCATCAGGGTGAGGAAACAACCAGCCATTCCCGACCTCTCGAAACTCTGTTAGTTCAGTCAGGCAAGCTCCAGTAAGCGGTAAAACTCGGTCTGTGCCGTTCTTAGTGTCACTTAGGTATGCGGTCTGATCTTGGAAGTTGATCGAGCTCCAGCGTAATCCCAGGAGCTCGGAGCGCCGAGCCCCTGTGCTTACAGCCATCAGTACAAGCAAGTGAAGACGCTCCCACTGGCTCACTTTACAAGCTGCTAATAGTCGATCCAGTTCCTCACGAGATGCAAAACGCTCACGCTGGCGGGCCTCTTTGATTTGCTTTATCTGACGGGCAGGATTGTGCTGACAATCATAACGGTCATTTATGAACTCGAACACGGAGGACAGCGCGGACTTGTACCGATTGTGGGTAGCAGCAGCCATGCCTTCATCCAACATCGACTGAAGGCACTTTTTAACGTCTTGTTTTGTGATTCTGCCGATTAGCTTGTCGGCACCAATCGCACAGGCCCACCAGTTGAGACGCCCTTTCACGTTGGGGTCTTTGCCGGTGTGCTGGTCGAGATACTCAGCTATAGCGTCTTGGAGAGATAACGTATTGAGCGTGACGTTAGCCAATGTTCCGGCCAAATCAGCATTGAGGGTAATCAAAGCAGCGAATTTTTCCGCTTCCTTTTTAATTCTAAATGTTATAGATACGCGAGAACCCTCCCGCATGAACTCCACACGGTAGGTTTTTCCTTTTACACCTTTTCGCTCTTGAACTTTAGCCATTCGACATCTCTCCGCCTGATTGCGCCTAGAAGATGTCAACTCACACTGACTAAGTTTGTGGCTTTACCTTTAAAATCAAGGTGTTAGATGGTGCCCGAGGCCGGAATCGAACCGGCACGACGCGAACGTCGAGAGATTTTAAATCTGACTTGGCCCTATGAGAAAACAAGCACTTACATAAAAATCAAAGAGTTAGTGAACCAGTAACGACCAAAAATGACCACCTATTTAAAATTTTGTCGCCACTCTGTCGCCACTTTTTCTCATGCAAAAAGCAGGGTGCAGATTCAAGTCTATCGTGCCGAGTCTCAACCGCCTCTTTACACATACCACATTAACAGAATGTATAAATAAACGGTTGAGAGCAATCACCATTAACAATCACTTTACCGAAGCAGTTGACAGGCTTTGATATTTACCCCTAATGAAAATGGACACGTTCGAACCATATTTAATAAAGTGCTTCTCACATAAGTGCCAAGATAAATATCCAAGAGCAATTGACACAAACAGTGATGATATTTGATTAAACAAAACACCATGGGAGCTAAAATAGTGAGCCATTACTTGTTGAACTGGAAATCCCCACAGGTAAACACCATAAGAAATATCAGCTTTTGGTTTTAACTTTAAGATAAAGTCCCTTGATGAAGCATAAAGTATAAACAAGAAAATAGATGCGTATGCAAAATATGATGAGTAAATAGTATCTCTCAGCACAATATAAAGCACTGCAAATCCAAGACAAGGTGCAAAGCGTATTGCTATCAGATCTTTATTAAGAGCAAGGATTGCACCGAATGCAAAGCATGGCGCTAAAAAATCTACCTCATGATTTGGGACAACCCAAGGAAACAGCATTCTTGAGCTCAAGAATGGCTCAATCAAAATAACCAGGAATATTGCCACACTAAGTTTTTTGGAGCTCAGAACCCCAACTGCATACAGCGCAAATAACAAGATATATGCAAACACTTCATAGGGTATTGTCCACAGCGATCCATTTACCGAATTCGGATATGGATTATCAACAAAAACACCTGGAAGAGTAAATTGAATATTCATCCCAGCAATTTTTAATACATAGTCATATACCTCTTTCTGGTGTAAGTAATCCACAAGTGATAAAGAGGTAAGCATTGGACCTATAACAAAGGCTGTCACTATACTTGACAGGATGAGAGCTGGCCAAATTCTGAAAAAACGAGATATAACAAAGCGAAGTAAATCACCATTATTTAGCAGTGAGTTAGTAACTACCAAGCCACTAAGAAAGAAAAAAACTTTTACAGCTATTGAACCAGAATAGTCAACCTGCATTAGGCGACCTATAATATCGGATTTTCCTAGTTCAGGAGATATAGCATAAGCATGGCCGTAAATAACCATACTTGCAGCAATAACTCTAAAAATGTCTATATTATTGTTTTCTTTCCTTAACAGTTCAGATAACTTCAACTCTCCCCCCTTAAAATAACAAATATGCAAAAATTGAGAAACCACTATGAGCCACTCGATGCCCAACAGGCTGCAGATTGTGGCAGCTTATCTTTTGTGCCTCAGTCGTTTACTGACTCGTTTAGCGACATATGATCTAATCCTTCTAACCAGAAGTACAGAGGAAAGCCTCATAACAATCAAAATCAGCTGAGACCGCAGACACTCAAAGGATTCAGCCTCACCGCGTCTTCCAAATGATCAGGGGCAAAATGTGCGTATCGCATGGTCATGGCGATGGTGGAGTGGCCCAGGATTTTCTGCAGCACCAAGATGTTGCCGCCATTCATCATAAAGTGACTGGCGAAGGTGTGGCGCAGAACATGGGTATTTTGCCCGGGTGGCAGTTCCAGCCCTGCCCGTTCGACCACCATCTCGAAGGCGCGATAGCAGTCACCGAACAGGCGGCCACGCTTTCTGGGCAACTGGGCATAGAGCTCGGGGCTGATGGGTACACTGCGGCTTTTCTTGCTCTTGGTACGGGTGAAGGTTATGCGGTTGGGGGATACCTGGGACTGGGTCAACTCTTCCACCTCAGACCAACGGGCACCGGTGGCCAAGCAGAGTTTCACCACCAACAGAAGATCGGGGTTTTGGCTATCGGCGCAAGCGGCTAACAGGCGCTTGAGTTCATCAGGGTAGAGAAAAGCCAACTCGGCCTCGGCCACCTTATAAGCTCGCAGACCATCGAGGGGGTTTTCTCCCTGCCACTCCCCTAGCCTTTTCAGTTCGTTGAAGACCGCACGCAGGTAGGCATGTTCGCGGTTCACCGTATTGGGAGTGACGCCCTGCTTCTCCTGGTTGATGGCTCGTCGGTCGGTGATATCCCCCGAAAGGCGTGCTTCACGATAGGCGGCAAAGTCACGGGCGGTAAAATTGACCGCCAGCGGGTCTCCGAGGGAGTGGCAAACCGTCAGCAGCTTGGATTTACGAGCCTCACCATCGCGCAGACTCTGACCATGACGACCAAACCAGAGTTCTACCAGATCGGAAAGACGCCGACCATCGGTCGGCGCCCCCTGCTCTTCCAGCCAAGGCTTGCCCTTGTCTGGATCCAGCACAAAGCGCTCAAAAGCTAGCGCCTCGCCCTTGGTAGCGAATAGCTTGCGGATCCGGGGTGCATTGGGGTTTGCCTTACAGGGCCGTCCCTCAGGGTAGATCTCAGCAAGCCATTTACCGGATGTTTGTTTACGTACCGCCATAGTTCTCCTCCATCAAGACACTGTAATTATATACAGCAGCTGAAGGCTATTGGCAGTGTTTAGCTAACGCGGAATTATACAAGGAGGATACTCTGGATTCTGAAAGAGTTTCTTTCGCATCACGGGTCAATGGAGCTCGATTGAATTTCCACATCCAGCTAATAGACCACCGTTTGTTGCTCAAGTCACCAAACCCACCCCAAGCCCAATAACTTGGCCGATCAGCGCACGGAACGTTTCTCCAGCACCATTTTTGGCCGCCTGCTGCAACTTTTCGCCTAGGGTTTCTTGCAGACTGTCCGGAGTGGCATTGAGCACATCCAGTCCCTTTTCCGTCAGCACGGCATCTTCAATGTAGTCATAGGGTTTTGGTTTACCTTGAAGATAACCGGCTTCGACGAGCCAATGCATACACTCAAAAGCAAACTGTTTGCGCTTAAAATAAGGGTCACTCAAATCCAGTTCGCATTCATCTCGCGATGAAAGAGCTTCAATTTGCTGGCCATCGTCCGTTAGGATGAACCGGCCTGCACTCAGCGCTTTACGCATTGGGAAACGTGTATAGAGCTCTGCCAATACAAGAACGACGGTACGATCGAAACGCTCAATGTTAGAAATAGCCATAACTATATCTGATCCCAATTTTAATTTATTTATAAGAAATGATTAGTTCAAACTAACTTAGCAATCACACTACTCATCACGGTAAAAATATGCACTAGGAAAGCTTTCAGAAGGTAGGATATCAAGCTTATAAACACACCACTCTTCAAAATCATAGCGATTCGAACCTACCTTGAGCTTAGTTACAATATTGTCTACCTTGAACGTCCTGCGTTCATTACTGGCAACACATTCACCTCGTAAATAAAACTGTCCTTTTCCATTGAAAGATACCTCATCAACATTGACAACCCTTCTGGTTTTATCTCCATTCCGATCAACATAGGTGAACTCAACGGGCTTGGCATCACCTGCCCACATTGTCGTCAGACTTTGTTCGAATTCATGAATACGAATTATTTTTGGATCTAGCTTCCCATCTGAAGGACGAGTTGCATATTCATCATTTGTTGTATATCGAATTGGAATATCTACGTCAGATTTTTTGGAAGATGATAAGCGTCTTTCTTTCTTGAGCTCACTTTGTGCTGTTTTCAACGCATAAATTTTTTTGCTCCGTTCTTCTGGGGAAAGACGAAGAATTCGAATGGCCTTTACCAAAAGGAAAACAGCCATTAACAAAAACAAAGAAATTAAAAAAACTGGCAAATAGTTCATGACTGCCCCTCCAATAAATTCAGGGCGCATTAGCGCCCTGTTTGCCTTTTTCTAAATATTCGGTGCTCTACCATCACGCCGATGATCTGGATGTGTTGCCGATCGGAGTGCATGGTGGGGTAATCGTCGTTGAGAGGAACCAGTTCAAACACCTCTTGCCCGTTCTCGTCGATGCCGCGGGGCCGGTACTTTTTGAAAGTGGCCTCGTTACTGCCGTTCTTGGCGACAACGTAGTCCCCGGGTTGCGGCGCTTCGTCGGGGTCAACGATGATCAAGTCCCCTTCTTTGAACTGCGGCAACATGGAATCGCCACGTAGCCAGAGGCCAAAGCCACAGGGCCCAATATCGACACTAGCCGTAACATACTCAACATTGCCATCGAAAGTGGTGGCCTGCTCGCACATCTCACGCCAGTTACCAGCCTGAACATAGCTGATTACAGGGATCCGCTTACCCTGGGGTATCACCGCCGATTCGACGTTGTGGAACCCTGGTATTGGTTGAGTGGGTGACACTTCGGAACCAGTGCCATTTCCCGTCAACAACCAATCCACTGTCACGCCAAGGGCTTCGGCTAAATCATTGAGATAACGCCCTTTTGGCTCTGCGCCTCCCCTCTCCCAATGACTGACAGCCACCCGAGTTACACCAACTCGGGCAGCTAACTGATCTTGTGTAAACCCACAGGCTGATCGCCGGGTCTTAATGCGTTCGCTTACGTTCATGTAAGAGAGATTACACCCCAAGTTACGTAATTAGATTTACTTTTTAGGTAAATTAACTTGCGTTCGAGCTTTCCATGACCGTAAAGTAAGTTTCGTAAGTTAGTTAACCAAGGTGCTATCGACCATGAAAACAGCAGACGCAGTAGCTCACTTTGGGGGAATCGCCCCATTAGCAAAGGCATTGGGCGTAAAAACACAGGCGATCTCTCAATGGAAAGAGAAAGTCCCAGAGCTGCGCTCCTACCAAATCGAAGTGCTTACCGGCGGCAAGTTGAAAGCCGATCAGCACCATACCGCGCAAGGTCGCGCGTAACTGAACCAGCAGGAGGCACCCATCCATGATTATCGCCCCCATTCATATCGACACCCCGGTTTGCACGGTCGAGAGCTTCTCCGAACGGACCGGTTTGACCCAGCGCACGATCGAGAACTACGTGCGTGCCGGGCGCATTCCCATCATGCCCAAGCAAGGCCGATCTGAAAAAGTGCTGATCAACCTGGTGCTCTACACCCAGCAGGCCATGAATCAGACTGGTCTGGAACCTGCACCGGCACCTGTCCGCCGCCCTAGAGTGTCGCGCAAGCAGAGGGATGAAAGCCATGTTTGAGCAAACTTGCAGCAAACATCATCACTTTGAGTCTGCATGCTCGCGCTTTGCCGCCAACCATTCTTTGGCCGAAGTGGCTCGCGCTGCAGGTATCGGTGAGCAGGTACTGCGCAACAAGCTGAACCCGGCACAACCGCATCAACTCACCGCTCGGGAACTGGTGGCTATCTATCACGCCACCGAGGGGGACGAGACCCTGTTCGACGGCCTGTTGTTGGAGTGCGACCTCACTGCAGTGGCAATTCCCAAGGCAGAGCGGGCCCCTTCCCTGCCCCACCAGGCAATCGATCTGAACGCCAAGATCGCCAGCATTGGCCAGCGGGCGCTGGAGCTGACTGACCGCGGCCGGATCACCCGCTCAGAGCGCAACACCCTGGTGAGCGTAGCCACCTCGGCTATGGGGTCACTCGCCATCCTGATCCACGACATTGAGGCCCGCTTTCAGGCGGTGCCGACCCTGGCCTGTGCGTCAGACATCCTGATGCAAACCATGACCATGTAAGGGGGAACCCATGCAAACCCAACGCATTGACCATGAACAACGCAATTTGGCTGGCCTGACGCCAGAGGAACAGGTGGCCATGAACACCGCCGGCTGCATGCTGCTGCGCGAGATGTTCGGCAAGAAGCGCTCGAGCCTCGACACCGACTGGCTGGCACTGGGCCAGGCCAAGAAAGCGGCTATCTGTGCCATCGCCCGCCAACCTCGGGGCGAACTGATGAGCGCCACGCTGTCGGCATTGCCGCATGCGCAGCGCGAGGCGATCCGCCTTGCCGTGATGGCACTGGAGTACCAAGGCGAATTTCGCGGCGGCTGTGACACCAAGGTATGGCACCCGGCACCGGTCACCAGATCTATCAGGGATATCGAGAGGGAGAAGAAAGAGAGAGCAGCAAAGCTGCGCATGAAACGCGCGGTGCTGGCAGCAAGCCAGATGACCGGGCAAGGCCCACGACCAATTGGGCAATAAAAAAGCCCGCATTACGGAGGTGCAACTCCAAGCGGGCCTTTATCAACAACGTATGAGGAAGTCGACATGGCAACTTTAGCGATCCCCTGCGCCCTGCGCAACCTTCGCATCCAACAACGCAAGCTGACGGGCCGCTATGGCGCCCGTCTTAGCCAACACCCGGACGGGGTTGCGCTTATCGAGCGGTCAACCGCACTGGCTTGGGCTTCTCTGTTCAGCCGCATCAACCCCTGCACCACTCAACAAGGAGCCTGACCATGAACGCACAACCGACCCAAATCAATCTGCTCAACCACCATGCCGCCAAGCGCCTGCGCCAGTTGCGGGAGCAGTTGAAGCTGAGCCGCCCCAAGTTTGCCGCCCTGCTCGGCATTCCGCCCACCACGCTCAAGAACTACGAGCTGGGATACCGCGAGATCGGGGGCGGCCTGTTCCTGCTGATCGCCAACCACCCGGAGCTGAAATCCCACGTCGATTGGCTGCTGACCGGCACCGCCACGCAGGAGGTTCGGGTATGAGCAAAATCTTCCATCCCGTATCCGAGCAGGAGGCACTGGCCGAGTTGCCGTGCCTGCGCCAGCGGCTCACCGCCAAAGCCCGTCACTCCTCATGCCTCAGAGGAACGGAGGGTAAAACTTTGTTAGCCCAGGCACAGCGTGCCCTGCGCTGGCATCAGCTGTTTCTCAGCATCAACCGGAGGGCCTGCCAATGAGTGACATCATCAAGATTGCCCGCCAAGCCCCCAAGGTGGTCGAGGGACTGCTGGCCGATATGTTCGCCGCCAATGCCGAAGATAACCGCATCGCCCTGGGCGGAGTTTACTCTGGCCAGCAGTACATCCAGCTGCAATTGGTTGCGACCAGTAACCCGGCTGATCTGCTTGATGATGACGGCGACGGAGACGATGAAGAGGCGGCATCATTCCCCACTCACAACCAGCTGACCACCCACTGGCTGGCAGCCCGCGCCGAGTTTATCGCCGCCGGCGGTGAGGCCAGAGGCGATCGGGATATCCCCCGGGAGCTGCTGGCGCTCGGTGCAGTGCGTTCTGTCTATTGGCTGGCGCTGGGTCAGGGCGAAACCGCTCTGGCCAAAGAGATCGGCGAGTGGTGGCACGAGTGCGCGCCACTGCATGGACAAGGTGAGGTGATCAAGTGACCCATCACCTGCAGCAGGAACTGACCAGCCAGATGTATCGCTGGCAAGAAACCTATCGGGAGGACGCAGCGCGGCTGCGTCTTTATCAGCGGGAGCTGGCCCATGCGCGTCGGCTACCTGCCCGCCCCCACGTCAGCATCAAGTTGTTGCTGCGTCAGTGTGCGGCCGCCCGTCGAATGAAAAACCATGCCCAACAACGCATCAGTGGATGCCTGTTTCGCATCAAGACGTTATCCGCTTAACGCATGACCAAGCTCACCACCCGGCTGCCGCTGTCGAGAAAAGCACAGCTGCAGCGTATCAACACCCTTTGCAACTCTCTGCCCGGCGTCAACTTTGACGCCGTTTTCGGCGGCCCACGCGGCCAATACGATCTGCTGTGGGCCATCCAGCTGCTCGATGGCCTCTCCCCCGAGCTAACCCGCGACCTGTTCAAGCAGTACGCGCGGCGCCGCAAGGATTGCAGTTTCACCCATTGTCGGGCGGCCAATATCTGGCTGCGTGAGCGCACACGCTGGGTGCGCCAGCTGCTCCACTCCATCCCGGTCAACCCAAGGGAGATGCGCGATGAAGACGGCCGCAAGAAGGTGGCCCACCAATTCGCCAACCAGACCGCAGCTATTTACAAGAACATCGAACAGGACATCAAAGAGGGCGCCGAGCCGGATCTGCTGCAGACCTGGGAGCTGATGCGCCAGCCGGCCGATCAGTGGGGCTTTATCGGCAAGATGCCCAAGTTCAAATCCGACGAGGTGCGGGATAACTGGATCCTGAGCGTGCTGGTGCGCCTGCTCTCTGCCAAGTGGTGGGAGAAGCGCGTCAACCGCTGCTGGGACCGCCTGCAGGAGCAGATCAATATTCTGCTCGGCAAGGTACGCAAGGGCGTGTCGGCTTATGTATCGAACGCCACCATGAAGGTGGTGCGCGAACGTAAGCGGGCCATGATGCGCTGGCTGGCCGAGTCGGAAGTGGTCAACGAGCAGTATGATCTGGTCGTGTCGATGAAGGATTGCTGGGAGGCCAGCAACGCCAACCCGGTGAACCGCCGCAACGAAATGATGGTGCGTGCTCGGGGGTTCAATGACTATGCCGAGGAGCAGGGTCATGTGGGGGTCTTCTTCACCTGGACAGCCCCGAGCCGCTTTCATGCCTGGACACAAAAGCACAACGGCAAAGCGGTAGAGAACAAGCGATATCAAGGGGCCACACCGCGGGAGACCTGCGCCTATCTGGCCAAGCTATGGAGCCGCGCCAGAGCCGCCCTCAAACGGTGGAACGCCCCCGTTTATGGATTTCGTGTGTGCGAGGCTCACCACGACGGCACCCCGCACTGGCATCTGCTGCTATTTATGCGCCCGGAAGATCGCAACCGGGTGATCGGCATCCTGCAACGCTATGCCCTGACCGATGACCACGAAGAGCTGGTACGGGATATCAAGGGCACCCCACCCTTTACCGATTTTACTCCCCGCTTCGACTGGAAAGAGATAGATCCGGCCAAGGGTGATGCCGCGGGCTATATCGCCAAATACATTGCCAAGAACATCGACGGCGCCTACCTGGACGATGACGAAGAGGCCGGCACCGCCGCCGATGAGGGCGCCCTGCATGCCGTGGCCTGGGCCAGTTGGTGGGGCATTCGCACCTTCCAGCAGATCGGCGGCGCCCCGGTCGGGGTATGGCGCGAGCTGCGCCGCATCAGCAATGCCAAGAAGCATGCCGAACTGGTGGGCCCGCCGAAGCCCGTGCTGCAAGACCCGCGCTTTGAGGCGGCCCGCTTTGCTGCGGATAACGGCATCTTTCGCTGCTATCTGCACGCCATGGGCGGCGCACTGGCCACCCGTGCCGAACACCCCATCAAGCTGGCCCACCTCATTGAGGAGCAAGCCAACAGCTATGGCGAAGACATCAAGCGCCTGATGGGCATTACCTCCGCTCGCCTTGGCATCAAGACCCGCCTGCAAGGGTGGGAAATTGTGCCCGCTGGCACCCATGAAGCCAGGAAAGCCGCCGAGGCTGCAGCGAGGGGGGTTGGGGTTAAGACGGGCGACAGCCCGGCACCTTGGAGCTCTGACAATAACTGTACGCGGCCAGATCCTGATGCCTTCGCAGACCAGATCATGAGGGAACAATGGGGATTATCGCCCTTCTCTATCGGGCGTTTGCGGGCTGGCGCCAGTGTAAGGGCTGACGGTTTCACCCTTTGGCTGGAGAACGGACAGTTGCAATCGTGCAGATCGCTACCAAGCGAGCCGGATTGGGAGCTCGATGGCCAGCCGTCTGCAGAACAGAGTCAGCTGGATGAATACGCGGTACCGGAAGATGATCCGGACTGGCCGATGCTGGTTGAGCTGTGCGGTGAGGTCTACCAGGCACAAGGCCACGCCGGGGCACACCGCTGGATCGAGATGCTGCCGCAACCCTATCAGTCAGAGATGTGGCGAGTACTGGAAGGGCTGAATGCACCGGAGTGACTGCACGAACAGGATGACTACAGCTAGGAGTGGGCATGAACAGCAAGCAGAACATTAGCCACAAAAATCTGGGGGTCAGGCGAATACACCTAGACAATTGACATATGTTAGTAATAACATGATTTAAAAGTGATTTTTCTTTAGCGGTTACCGTAATGACACGGTGTTGTATAGATATATACATAAACAAACTAATACCGCATTTGATCTAATCATTATTGAATTTTCATTAAAAACTGAGGTGTAAAATGACTAATCAAGAAATTGCAAAATTAATACAAAGAAAATATCTTTACACTAAACCGCTGACAGAACAAGAAACTTTAACCATATTAATAAAAGTAAATGCTAAAGTTACAATCAGCGGAACTATTTCTGAAAAAGAACTAGACCTTATAGTCTCTGAAGTACTTCATGGAAAAGAACAATTTATTTTTGAGAGTGTGGAAATGAGTAGTTCCACAAGCATATTGCAGCAAATTATTATTGCAGCAAAGAAACAAGCAAACCATGAAACCAAATGAATTTAAAGAGCTAAGCACTTGCTATTTACGGAAAAAGGATGAAATGGATTCATCCTTTAATACGCTCTTGCATGAGTTTAAAAAAAATAATAATGATGATGCTATTACATCAGCGTTCAATCTCTGTACGAAAAAGACATCTGATTTTTCAAGTGAATTTGAGTTATTTTTAACAAACATATCATCAAATGACTATCATTTATCTAAAGTACAAGTTAGCGATGTGTTAACAAGCATAGAAAACATTCTCGAATGGTTTATTACTGTTAATGAGGCCTTTTCTGTTGTTTCAGATAAACTAGCTATTCCAAACATACTAACTAGTAATAATTATTTTAAAACATCACAAATATTGTTAAAAAGCTATCGTAAAGAGTCAGCAGAAAAAATAATGCAACGCTTCATAGAAAAAGGCATTTCCACAGAGGGCTTCATGAGCAATCAAAAGATGAAATTCAACACAGCGAAATTTGACACTCCGTCAGTAATTGCAGGTTGCTCATTATTGGCGATAGGATTTGTTTTAACATTTCTAGTCGGACTTCAAACAGGGATGCAATATTATTTAGTTAGAATATTTATCGCTCTTGGTGTAGGGTTTTTAATTTCAGGCTTAGGGAGAAGCTTTATTAGCGCCAATTTTAGATTTAAAGGGACTGTAATAACTTCAGCCGGCGCTGCAGCTGTATTTTTAATATTGTATTTCATCAATCCCGCTGAAAGCCCTAAATATCAGCCTGATTCATCCAAATACCAACCTAACCCAGATGCACCTAAGGGCTACCGATAAGTCTAAAAAATTGAGTTTTTACGACATCATGTGCCAACAGTTAAGTCGAAGTTAACTTATTAGGAGAATCCATGAGTCCCTTACAAGACATTGATTTTAAAACAAACAACAACAAGAAGATGCGCGTAATGCTTCGGCAGGAACAGAACGGCTACTTTGTTCACTTGCAAGAGCTTATTACCGACGGAACTTACGCTGGGATGTACTCGGATTTTTCTTCTCCTATGCATCGATTTACTGATACTAGGACCGCGTTTGAGTATGCAGTAAAATCACTTCGTCTATACCTAGAGTATTCGAACGATAACCTTAAAGAGGCTAACAACCCATGCAATTGTGAGTTGCTAAGCAATTCAGATCAGGTGTCGGTTTTAAACAATCTCGGTTTGAAAATAACCCCTACCGTAAACAAATAATGTGCAAAGTTAACAAGGCTAAGTACAGCGACAGCTGTTCCGTTGCGGCTTCGCCTTCACTAAAAGCAGCACACTTTGGCAACCTTAGAAGTTTTGGTATTCACTTATGGCACCTGAACACCTAATACGCATTGGTACGATAAATGTCTTACCAGAAGACGCAAGAACTCCAATTGAGCCGATCATTACCCTTTGGGAGCAAATTAACGATTTCTTCTCAAGCTACAAGATAGCAGCCCGCACTCATGACATATCTAAGGTGGCCGAGTACATTGTTGATGTGGATGCATCGCAAGTCATTAAGGATCTTCGACTTGCTCATGACTACAGTACGGCAAGTGGCGACCGTACTGACCTGTCCGACAAATTTTTCTCTAACCTCAAATGTGGTATAGAGCTGGTGTTTAGGCTTAGACCGGTCAATAAACCGGCAACCGACTGTCCTCACACACCACGGCGACTAGTCGACCTGTTGCTTCAAGAGATTTTCATTGCAGCGAACTTATGCCTGCCCGCCTCATGCAAGTTCTACAAAATAACTAATTTAGATCCCGAAGGTTCGCCACCGCCTTCAATGTATTGTTACTACTTCGAGGACTGTGCACGCTTTGGACGAGACGAAGGATGGCCAAAATATCGACAGATTCCATTCAGAGACACATGGCAATGGTTAATCGATTGTGGCGTTCATGATTTGGATATCGCAGCCACCCCAGTGCAGCGAGCCCTATTTTCATTACTTGAAATGGCCCGCTACGATGACTTCAATATTACTGAGGTGCTACTCATCTCCCAAGCTCTGGACGGACTATTGGTTAAGAAAGAGGAGCAAAAACAACAAACCCTAGGGCGACGAATTGCAAACCTCATTGGTACGCCATCGAAACAACAAAACTGGGTGAAGGAATTCTACAATCTCAGAAGTACTATCGCGCACGGCTCATATCCGATTGTGAGAGCACACTCCGCCCATGAGAACAGTCCAGAGGTGGCCGAGTATCATGAGCAGTATTTTGTTCCTCTGGTCCGAGCAATAGCTGCACTGCTTGCGATCTTGCAGGATATGATCCTTTCGAGAGTCACAGAATATCGATTTGAACAGCATGAGACCATTCTTCGCATCCCACTCGCGGGACAGCAAAATGTCTAAGCCTGCGGTCCATCCGATGTTGCACGATAAAACTGCGCTGCGACCGGTGACGTTTCATGCCATGACAAACAAGCAATTTATAACGGTACTGTACTAAGTAGGAGCGCTATTGCGCCCCCAGTCCTTTCAGTACCAACTGCCGCCCCTCTGGCGTCAGCGAACCCATCAAGCTCAGTACCAGCTGGTTGGTGGTTTTGGCCGAGGGGCTCAGGGTATGGGCGAACGACAGTGTGGCCACCCAACTGTGGCCACACTCTGCATCGGTGCACTGGCAGTAGAGATCCGAGACATCATCGCTCAGTCGGTTGGTCTTGGTAATGCGGCCCCGCTGGCCACACACTTTGCAATAAACCCGCATTACGCCCCCTTTTCTATCCAAATCAACAGCCTATCTTGCCACAGCAAGCACTGTTTGTTTATACAGTTGAACCGATATTCTCCCGAAAATCGACCCAGAGGGAGCGAGGGAGTCCCGCGCTGTTGATGGCATCCTGGATAAGCTCACACAGCGGCAACACCTCGTTGCGGGCATAGGTCGCATCGTACTTCTCAGGATCCCCGAGCCCTCCCCCGCCATTGGTCGGAATGATACCGGCCAGCGCCGCCGGGAAACGGTGAGAGGTCAGTACATCCTGAGCGGTGATCCCCTTGATGGCGGCGAACTCGTCCTTGGTGGCGATATCCCCCACCGGGATCAGCTTGATGCCATCGGGCTTGCCGTCCGGGATGTTGACGAACATAGAGCGGAAGTTCCCGACACCCTTGCTGCTCGCAATCATCTCCTTCATCTCCTCCTCGGTGTCGTCATCCATGTTCGGGTCGGTGGCGTAGAAGATGAAGCCCATGTGGGCGCCGTTGAGGAAGTACTTGCGCCGAAACAGGGTGGCATCCTGATTGAGCAGCGCCGACTGCAGGCCGCCCAGGTAGTCGGGCATGCCGTAGATCTGCTGCTCGGGATCGTACTGGGCCAGCCAGATGATGTCCTCCGGCCGGTAAATCAGGTTCGGCTTGCCCTGCTGCAGGTAGACAAAGCAGCCATCCTCGCGCTGGCGCAGGTAGACGCTGGAGAGCGGCAGCAGCCCCACCACCTGGTTAAACCCGTTACGCAGCTTGAGCAGGCCCGCGTCCCCGAACTGCAGGTAGTTGTGGGCAAAGGCGGTGACCGTGGTGCGCTGGTTGGTAAAGCGCCCCGCCACCATATTGCGGCGCGCCATCAGGATGGCCCCGTGGTGGGCATTGGCCCGCACCACCTTGGCCAACCCCTTGCGCTCGATGGGGGGCTGGTAATATTCGCCGTAGGGGTTGTAGAACACCCCGGTGTAATCGGTCATCCAGGCCGTGGGGTCGATGGCCTCCGGCATACTGAACGCCACCGCGCTCTTTGCTGGTGTTGCCGCCCGGGCCGGTTGGGGTTTGTGTCGCTTGGTCATGCTGCCTTTCTCTCCTGGCTGGTTGCCCAGGTGGATTTACGTTTGCGGGTGGTATCGAGCGGCTCGTTAGCCACGGCGTGGGCGATGGCAAAAAACACGTCGGCGTGACCGGTCACATTGTCGCGGGCGGCCCGAAACGTCATCTGACCGCCGCCGGTGGTGCTGCGCTTGATGGCGAGGAACGCCAGCGGTATATCCCGATCTGCGCTGTCCCACTCGATGCGGTTTGCCTCCACCACGTCGATCATCTTGAGGACCAGCCGCGATTTGCTCTCGATGCTGTAGTTGATGGGGTGGCATATGCCTTTGAAGGTGGGCTTCAAGAGGTCATACACCCCGGCACCGATGCCAGAGACATCGACCCCGAGATAGGTGACCCGAAACTTCTTGGCGATGCGCTCAATCTCCTGCGCCTGATACTGGAAGTTAAGCCCGCGCCAGTAGTGCTTCTCGAGCACCCGAAAGCGCTCGCCAGCCACCATGGGCGGGGCAACCACCAGGGTGGCATTGTCGCGGGTGCGGCTCGGGTCGTAGCCCATCCACACCTCGCGCCGGCCGAACGGGTCAGGCCGCCCGGGCTTGTAATCCTCCCACCGACTCGGGTCTACCCCCGCCCGCTCCATGTCCTGGAACTTGAACACCGACAGTGCATCGTCGATAAAGCGGCACATGTAGAGCCTGTCGAACACCTCCTCCGGGTACTCGTCTTTAAGCTCTTCGATGTCGATAAGGTTGCAGCCAAGCCGAATGGCATCTTCGATGGTGATGACGTAACGCCACTGCCGATCCGGGCAGACGCGGCCGCCATCGCGCAGGTCATGTTCGCTCGGGAAGTCGATGGTCACCCGGCTCGGGCGTTGCCCCTTCCAGCGATCCCCGGTCCAGAACCGGTACGCCTCGTGAACCTTGCTCGATGGCGTCGAGAAGTAGGTCTTGCGCCAGCGGCTCTGGGTCGCCATGGCGCTGGCGACGTCCGAGAGCTTCTCGAAGTTGGGGATCCAGAAATACTCGTCGATATAGACGTTGCCGGAGCGGGACTGGGCGCTGTTGGAGTTGGTCGAGCAAAAGTGCAGCTCCGCGCCATTCGACAGGACGATGGGGTTACCAGTCAGGGTGACGCCGAGGAAGGTCTGGGCAATCTTGCAGATGTAGGAGCGAAACACCTCTGCCTGGGCACGGGTGGCGGACAGGAAGATCTGGTTGCCGCCGGTGATCACGGCATCTTCCAGCGCCTCGCCGGCAAAGTAGTAGGTCATGCCGATCTGGCGGGATTTAAGGATATTGCGAGTGCGCGGCAATGCCGGGTCGTTCTTGGCCTCCCGACAGCGCAGCTGATAGCCAAACAGGGTACCCAGCCACTCGGCAAAGTCTGCCTCCGTCAGGTGGCCGACCTCATTCTTGCCCTTCTTGCCGCCCTTCCCCTTGCGGCCGCCATCCTGGCCACCACGCCCGCGTGGGGTTCGCGGCGAGGCGGGATCCTCTCCCGCTTCACTCTTGGCCTTGAGAGCCTGTTGCCGCTCGGCCCACTTGATGGCCTTCTCTTTGAGGCTGACATGGTGGCCGATTAGCCGATCCAGTTCGTCCAGCTCGGCACTGGTTTTCTTCTCACGCCCGAGCAGCGATTGCACCCGGCGGGCGATGGCATCCTCCACCGCCTCTTCGGTCAGCAGGTCACGCCAGCCGTACTTCTCGGCCCAGAAGTAGACCACACGGCAGGAGTTAAGCCCCAGTTCGTCCTTGATCTCCTGGGGTGTCCATCGTTTAAGGTAGAGTCCCCGCGCGGCATTGCGGATCTCTTCGGGATACGCCACGGCGCCTCCATCAGGTGAATGATGGTGCCATCATAGCCAGCCCCTCCCCTTGCTTATCTCACTGATGTTCCAAGCAATTCGGATATCCCGCTGGATCCGAATCGCCACGAACACAACTGGATGAAACCCCCTTGCCGACCCGATAGCCTGACCCCGCATCTATTGGGAGCAGGCATGAACGAATCAACCTTGAGAACTGGCTGGGTCTGTATCGCCACCGAAGGCAAAGCGGTGTATGGGCGGGATATTACCCGCGACTGGCTCACCGACATGGCCGAGACCTACGATCCGACCTATTACACCGCCGTCATCTGGCCGGAGCACGATCGCTGGTCCAGCTATGGCACGGTGCAGGCACTCAAGACCGAAGAGGTGGACGGCAAGCTCAAGCTGTTCGCCATCCTATGCCCGAATCGCGATCTCATCTACTACAACCAGAACGGCCAGTACCAGTTCTGCTCCATCGAACCCTTCGAGAACTTCGCCGATCTGGGGCGTACCTACCTGCTGGGCCTCGGTGTCACCGACGAACCCGCCAGCACCGGCACCACCCATCTCAAGTTCAGCAACAGCAACAAGGGACAGACCGTTGGCACCAGCGAGCCGCTGGACCTCTCCATGTTCAAGCTACCCAAGCACGAGAAGGCCGATGGCCTGATCGCCAAGTTTTTCAGCTTCCTGGCCAGTGATGGCGAGCAAGCGCCCATGACTCCCCCCAGCCAACCCGAGGATGAGGAAATGAAACCAGAACAGTTCGATCAGATGCTGGGGGCCCTTAATGGCCTTGGCACCAAGATCGATGCCTTCAGCGCCAAGCTGGACGCCAAACCGGCCACCGACGACACCACCCAACCGGTCACCGAGCCCACCAAGGCGGATGAGCAACCCGGCATCACCACCGAGCAGTTCAGCAAGCTGGAACAGACCCTGGCCAACCTGACCGACAAGTTCGGCGAGCTGAACAGCAAGATCGACCAGTTCTCTGTCGAGAAGCCGGGCCAGCGCCCGGGCGCCCTCGGCGGTGACGATACCCCCGCAGTCTATTAAGGAGCGACCGTGAGCCAGACCCTTACCGTCCAGGCCATGCAGCGCCTGGAGCAATACAGCAACGCCCTGGCCAAGGCCTACGGCATCCCCGTCAACGCACTGGCCAAGCAGTTCAGCGTTACCGGTCCGGTGGAAACCGGCCTGCGCGCTGCGCTGCTCGCCTCCGTCGAGTTCTTGGGCCTCATCACTTGCCTCGACGTAGACCAGATCAAGGGTCAGGTGGTGCAAGTTGGCATTGGCAAGCTGTTTACCGGCCGCAAGAAGGATGGCCGCTTTAACGGCAAGATTGGCGTCGCCGGCAACACCTACGAGCTGACCGAGACCGACTCCTGCGCCTCCCTCGACTGGGCCACCCTGTGCGTCTGGGCCAATGCGGGCAGCGAGGGCGAGTTCCTGCGCCTGGTGGGCGATTTCATCAACAAGGCGTTTGCCCTGGACATGCTGCGCGTCGGCTGGAACGGGGTGAAAGCCGCTGACACCACCGATCCGGAGAAGAACCCGCTCGGCGAAGACGTCAACAAAGGCTGGCACCAGCTGGCCCGCGAGTGGAACGAAGGCAGCCAGATCATCAAGGCCGAGGCTGGCAAGAAGATCCACTTCGACCCGGATGGCAAGGGTGATTACAAGACCCTGGACGAGATGGCCTCCGACCTTATCAACACCACCATCGATCCGCTGTTCCGCCAGGACCCGCGCCTGGTCGTGCTGGTCGGCACCGACCTGGTGGCCTCGGCCCAGGCCAAGCTCTACAGCGAAGCGACCAAGCCGACCGAGCAGATCGCCGCCCAGAAGCTGGCCGAGTCCATTGCCGGGCGCAAGGCCTACATCCCGCCCTTCTTCCCGGGCAAGCGAATGGTGGTCACCACCCTCGACAACCTGCACATCTACACCCAGCGCGGCACCCGCAAGCGCAAGGCCGACGATAACCAGGACAAGAAGTGCTTCGATAACCAGTACTGGCGGATGGAAGGCTACGCCATCGGCGAATACCTGGCCTATGGCGGCTTTGAAGAGGCCGACATCGAGATCGGCGCCGCCCCCACTGCGCCGAGCGAGTAAGCCATGAGCTCACCGGGTCAACGCCACAAGCAACGGGTACAAGCCATGCAGGGGGCCACGCAGGCCGCCTGCACGGGCATGGCCACCGGCGCGGTGGCGGACAGCCTGCACCTGCAGATGATTGCCCTGGAACAGGACATCGCGCGTTTGCGCAAGCTGGCCCGCATTGGGGACCGGGTGAACATGAAACGCAGCGAGCTGATGCCCAAATACCGCCCCTATGTGGAACGCTATCTGGCAAGCGTGGCCGAGTCCGGCCAGCCCTATCAGAACGAGCTGTTTCAGCTGCTCACCGTCTGGGCCTTCGATGTCGGGGATTTCGACACTGGCATCGCCTGGGCCGAACTTGCCATCGCTCAAGGCCAGCGCACCCCGAGCAATATCAAGCGGGACTGGGCCCACTTTGTGGCTGACACCGTGCTGGAGTGGGCCGAGAAACAAGCGGCCGAAGGCCATGCAGTCGAGCCCTGGTTCTCCCGGGTGTTCGACAAGGTACGAAGTGACTGGCGCCTTAACGAGCGGCTCACCGCCAAGTGGTTCAAGGCCGCTGGCTGTCTGCTGCTACGTGACCAGGACGGTCAGCCACGCCCGAGCGCCGTGGGTGACAGCGCAACGCTGGAGCAGGCCGACCACTGGCTGGCCCAGGCAGAGAAGCTGCACAGCAAGGTGGGCGTCGGCACCCTGCGCCAGAAGATTGCCATGCGCCTGCGGGTGCTCAATCCCGAATAACAAACCGACTCTCCGCGCCGTCGCTCCCCGGCGGGGAGGATAGGCCAGCCGCAAGGCCCGCGCCGAATCCTGCGATCCGTGGCTACAGGGGAGCCCTTTTTTCAGACGAGGTCAGTGATGTTTGCAGGCAAGGATATCGACTACAGCGCCGCCACCATCCGCAATGACCGGTTTTGGCCCGATGTGGCCGTGGCCGATTTTGAACGCCGCCGCGCCCTGCCTGCCGACCTTGACCCACAGACCACCGGCGCCGCCCTGCTGGCGGCCATCTCGGAAATCAACCTGCAGCTGGCGATGCGCCAGGCCGCACTGATGGCCGAGGGCTATGCCAGCGCCGCCGAGGTGCCGGGGCCAAGCCTGCAAGGCAGCACCAATGCCCTGACTGAGCAGTATCTGGCCGCAGTGTTTGCCCGCGCCAAGGCGGCCCTCTTGCCGGAGTTCGCCAGCGTCACCGAGCGGCCGGCAGCCAACAACCTGGCCGAGCGGGCACCGGAACAGCGCGCCCAACTGCTGGCCGAGAGTCAGCAGTTGGTGCGCAGCATCAAGGGCAAACACCGGGCGGGGGTCTCGTTGATATGAGTAAAGAGATGAACGAACAGCAGGCCCAGGGCTATTTCCTGCACGCCCTCCACGCCGAGCTCAACCGGGTGCTGCCGACCAAGTGCCGCAAGTCCCTCGACAGCTGGATGGAGAACGGAACGATCCGACTCGAATCCCGCAATATGGGGCCGACCGGCGTAGACGTGGCCTGGCTCACCTATCAGGCGGTGTTCATCGTCGAGCAACTGCCCTTTCGTGAGCTGGATCCGGCCATCGTGTTAGCCACGGTGGCCGCCTGGGTACAGGAGCACGACTCGTTTCGCGAACAGTTCGAGCTGGCCGACCCGGAATACGCGGTGACCCCGAACGATGAGAAGAGTGCCGACCTCGAGATCCAGCTCGCCTTTACCGAGCCGCTGCGCCTTATCGAGCACCCGAGCGGCCCCATCAACTGGCTCGGCAAGCGCTGGCAGGTGGCCCCCTATGAGATCTGGGTGGCCGACCACATCGACATGAATGTCGGTGACACCGGCCATCACCAGGTAGGTGGCCCGGCATGATCACCATCACCCTGGACGCTCGCCGCAGCCGGGACCAGCTCAACCTGCTGGCCCTGCCGCCCCAGAAGCGCAAGCGCCTGGTGTGGCGCGCCGCGGCCGAGCTTAAAAAGCTGGCGGCCCGTCATGTGCGCCAGCAACAAGACCCCAACGGCAAGCCCTGGGCACCGCGCAAGCGGGGCAAACGCAAGATGCTGCGCGGCCTGCCCAAGCTCTTGGAGATCCACGCCCCCAGCCAGGACATGGCCGAGCTCGGGTTCAAACGGGGGACGATGAACGCCCACGCCGGGGTTATCGCCAACACCCACCAAAAGGGACACACCTATCAGGTGACCGCGGCCAGCCGGCGCCGCATCGCGAACAGCGAGGGCTGCAAACTCAAGCCCGCCACCAAAGCGCAGGCCCGCAAGCTGCGCGAGCTCGGGTTCAAGCGCCCGGGCGCGCGCAAGGGGTCATACCGCTCGGCCTCGCTTGGCTGGATCACCGGCAATCTCAACTACGCCCAGGCGGGATTGCTCATCAGGAAGCTCAAGGATGAACCGGTGAAAACGCGCTGGGAGATTGAGCTCCCTGCCCGCCCGTTCCTCGGCGCCAACGCCAAACAACGGGAGCAAGCCTTTGCCCGCGCCCTGCAGAGCATCGACTACGGCTGGGACGTCAACAAGCAAGAGATGAAGGGGAAATAACGCCATGTGGCCTTATGTACAGATCAACAACTTGAACCAGATGCAGGGGCCTGTGACCGAGGTCGAACGCCACCTGCTGTTTGTCGGCACGGCGCCAAGCAATACCGGCAAGCTGCTCTCCCTCAACACCCAGAGCGACTTTGACAAGCTGCTGGGCGAGCCCGCCAGCGCGCTCAAAACCAACCTGCAGGCCGCCATGGCCAACGCCGGCCAGAACTGGACGGCGGCCGCCTTCGTGCTGCCCACCGACATGGACTGGAAAGATGCCGTCCGTGAGGCCCAGAAAACCCAATCCTTTGAAGGGGTGGTGGTGCTGGGGCAGGAGTGGGACGAGGCAAAAATCAACGCCGCCTACGCGCTGAACCAGGAGCTGATCGCCAAGTGGGGTCGCTGGCAGTTCATGCTGCTGGCAGTCGCGGGGATCAATGCCGCCGAGAAGGATGGCCAGAGCTGGAGCGACTACGAGGCGGCCCTGGTCACCATGCAAGATGGCATCAAGGCCGAGTCCGTTACCCTGCTGCCGCAGCTGTGGCCCAACCTCGCCGGCGCCTATGCCGGACGCCTGTGCAACCGGGCGGTGAGCATTGCCGATACCCCGTGCCGGGTGAAAACCGGCGCCCTGGTGGGCCTTGGCAACAAGCCCAAGGATAAGGACGGGCTCGAGCTGCCGCTGGCGACCCTGCAGACCCTGGAGCAGAACCGCTACTCGGTGCCGATGTGGTACCCGGACTATGACGGCATCTATTGGGCCGACGGCCGCACCCTGGACGCCGAGGGCGGCGACTACCAGGTGATCGAAAACCTGCGGGTGGCCTACAAGGTGGCGCGCCGGATGCGAGTGCGCGCCATTGCCCGTATCGGCGATCGCTCGTTCAACTCCACCCCGGGCAGCACGGCCGCCGCCATTCTCTACTTTGGCAAAGACCTGCGCGAGATGGCCAGGACCAGCACCATCAACGGCCAGCCGTTCCCAGGCGAGATCACCTCTCCCCGGGATGGCGATATCGCTATCCAGTGGACCGACAACAACCACGTCTCCATCTACGTGGTGATCCGCACCGTGGACTGCCCCAAGGGGATCACCATCAACATCATGCTCGATCTGAGCCTCACCAATGGGGAGGGCTAACCCATGACCAGACGCATTTCAGGGCAGAGCTTCGACATTGAACTGCTGGGCACCATGGTGCACGTCGAGAAGGCCAGCCTCACCATCACCGACAGCAGCGCCGTGGCGCAAACCCGCGGCATCCCTGACGGCTATGTGGATGGCGAGGTATCGGCCGAGTGCGAGTTCGAGTTCGATGCCAAGAACTTCAAGCTGCTGAGCGATGCCGCCAGACGGGCCGGCAGCTGGCGCGGGCTGAAACCGGACGATGTGCTGTTCTACGCCGACACCGGCGACGAAACCATGAAGGTGGAGGCCTTCGGGGTGAAGCTGCAGATCGCCGACCTGCTCGACATCGACCCTAAAGGGGGCAGCAAGGGGGTGCACAAGCTCAAGGGCATCGTCACCTCCCCCGACTTCGTTCACATCAATGGCGTGCCGTACCTCTCGGATGACGACACCCGCCACCTCAAAGGGTAAGGGGGCCAGGTGGACGATATCGACCGCGCAAACAGCCACGCCGCCCGGATGCTGGCCGTGCATCTGGCCAACCAGGTGGGCAAAGGGCGCTACCAGGGGGAGAGCCGGCACCACTGCGAAGAGTGCGACGACCCCATCCCGGCAGCACGCCGCCAACATGTGCCGGGGGTGCGGCTGTGCGTCCCCTGCCAAAGCCGCGCCGAGCGACGCGGGCAATAACGAGAACGGGATATGAACCCTATGCCGAACAAAGACCCCACCCTCTGGGCCGCCCTGATGGCCTGGCTGATGGACAACTGGCCCGCCGTGTCCGGGGCATTGCTGGCGCTGAGCATCTCCTTCATGCGCATCACCTATGACGGCGGCAGCGGGCGCCGCCGTCTGATCGAATCCACCCTGTGCGGCCTCATCACTCTGGCCGCAGCGTCGGGGACCACTCTGCTCGGCGTCCCCTACGAGGCAGCCCCCTTTATCGGGGGCGTGGTGGGGCTGCTCGGGGTGGACATCATCCGCGAAAAGGCCAAGACCGTGCTCAGCAAAAGGGGGAACAACGATGCCGCGTAGTCACTGCCACCCACAGGTGGCCGCGTTTCTCGACATGATTGCCTATGCCGAAGGCACCAAAGGCCGGGGCGATGACGGGTACAACAAGCTGGTCAATCCGGCGGGATGCTTTAAGAGCTACGCCACCCACCCGAACGTGCTGGTGCAGGTCAACAAGACCCTGAGCAACACCGCGGCCGGCCGCTATCAGTTCCTGTCAAAGCACTGGGCACACTACCGCGACCAGCTCGGTCTGCCGGACTTTGGCCCCGAGTCGCAAGACTGCTGGGCTATCCAGCTTATTCGAGAACGCAAGGCGCTGGACGATGTGCACAAGGGTCGTATCCCCCAAGCGGTGACCAAGTGCGCCAACATCTGGGCCAGCCTGCCGGGGGCCGGCTACGGTCAGCGCGAGCACCCGCTGGCCGACCTGCAGGCCAAATTCACCGAGTTCGGCGGGGTACTGGCATGAGCACCTTCAAGGCACTGCTCTCCAATGTGCTGCTGGTCCTGGTGCTGGTGATGGGCGCCGCCCTGTTTCTTGGCAGCCGGATACTGGAGAGCCGGGGCAAGGCACTCGCCACCGCCAACGAGACCATCAACACCCTGCAGCAGACCAACCAGCTGCAGGCCAGTCAGCTGGCGACGCTGCAACGCGATGCCGCGGGGCTGCGCAAGTTGCTGGGGTCCCAGAACGCCGCCCTGGCCGAGCTCGACCAACAACAGAGGAAAACCGCCGATGAACTGCAACAAGCGCTGGCCACGCCGCCGGCGGGCCGCCCGGACTGTGCTCGCGAGCCTCTGCCTGACGCTGCTCTGCGCCTGCTCCAGCCAGCCCCAGACCGTGGTGCAAACGCAGGTGGTAAAGCGGCTACCGCCGCTGGGGCTGGTGCCCCACTGCCCGGAGCCTGATTTCACGGGGCGCACCTACGGCGACGCCGTGCGGTTTATCCCCACCCTGCAGATGGCGCTGCGCCGCTGCCAGACCCAAATCAACACCCTGAACCATTGGATTGAACAAGAGGAAACCACCCCATGACCACACCGATCATCACCCTGGACGTCGCCGGCAAAGAGCTGAAATTCGCCCCCACCATGGTGGCCTACAACGGCTTTATCAACGACATGATGCCAAGCGACAAGGTGGCGCCGGCCCACAACTACCTGAAAAAGATCGTCTGCCAGGAGAGCAAGGAGGCGCTCGATGAGCTGCTCAAACGCCCGGGCGCAGCGCTGCAGCTGGCTGGTGCCATTAACCAGCAGTTCGCCCCTGATCTGGAGATCACGGTAAAAAACTGACGGCGCGCGCCGAGGCCATCGAGCGCAACCACCTGGAGCAGGCGCTGGCGTTGCGGCGCCACTACCTGCCCCATGACGATGACGACATCGACAGCCTGGCCCGCGCCCTCTGGTTAGACCGACACGCCCGGGAGTCCAACGCCGCCGCCGTGGCTGAGGGCATCGCTAAAGCATTCAACGGATAACGACCTATGGCCTGGATGGAAAAATTGATGATGCAGGTGGCTTTGGTGGATCAGGTCACCAAGCCCCTTGCCGGCATCAATGCCCAGATGGACAAGGTCAGCAAGACTGGCCACCAGGGCTGGAGCAGCATGGCAATGGGGGCCACCACGGTGGCCGCCGGCGGCATGGCGATCCAGTCCGCCCTGGGCCCCGCCATCGAGATGGACAGGGCACTGGGGGAAGTGGCCTCGCTCGATGTGCAAAAGGATGTGCTCGGGGCGCTCGGCAGCGAGGCGTTGAAGCTCTCTATCCAGTATGGGGAATCGGCAACCGAGATTGTCCGCTCCTCCTACGATATCCAGTCGGCGATTGCGGGGCTGGAAGGTAACGAGCTGCCCGCCTTCACCCGCGCCTCGACCACCCTGGCCAAGGCGACCAAGGCCGACACCGCCACCATCACCAACTACATGGGCACCATGTACGGCATCTTCGAGCAGCAGGCCAAGATGATGGGCAAGGCCAACTGGGTGGAAGACTTGGCTGGCAAAACAGCCGCAGCTGTGCAGATGTTCAAAACCACCGGCCAGGGGATGGCTGACGCCTTCGGGGCGATCGGGGCCAACGCCACCGCCGCTGGGATCTCGATGGATGAACAGTTCGCCGTGCTCGGCCAGTTGCAAGCCACCATGAGCGGCGGCGAAGCCGGTACCAAGTTCAAGGCGTTTCTGGCTGGCGTCGGCAATGCCCAGAAGGCGCTCGGCATCCAGTTCACCGATGCCGCGGGCAACATGCTGCCGGTGCTCACCATGCTGGACAAGCTCAAGGCGCGCTATGGCGAAACCCTGAGCGTGGCCGAAGGGGACGAGCTCAAGAAGGCGTTCGGCTCGGATGAGGCAGTCAGCATGATCAAACTGTTGATGACCAACACCAAGGGGCTCGCCACCAACATCAACGCGCTGGCCAACACCCACGGCATGGGTAAGGCCGAGCAAATGGCCGCCGCCATGACCGACCAGTGGCAGCGGGTCGAGCAAGCCTGGTTCGCCATCCGTGCCGCCGCGTTCGGGGTGGTGCTGCCCGCCATCAACGCCGTGGTCAGCGTCTTTGCCGACGGTGCCAATGACGTGCTGCGCTGGACGCATCTTTTCCCGAACCTGACCAAGGTCATCAGCTATGCCCTGCTGGCCATCGTGGGGTTGAGCATGGTCACCGGTACCTGGATGCTGATCGCTGGCTTGGCCAAGCTGGCCACCCTGGGGCTTGGTATCGCCTGGTCAATCATCATTGCCCCGCTCAACCTGCTGAAAGCGGGCCTGGTGTCGTTTCGGGCCATCATGCTGGCGGTCAATATCATGATGGCGGCCAACCCTGCCGTGCTGCTGGCTTATCTCATCGGCGGGCTGCTTGTCGGTGCCATTGGCTTGGCGATCTACTACTGGGATGACCTCAAGCAAACCCTGGCTGACTGGGGCGTGTTCGAGGCCATGACAGCAATGGTCGATGGGGCCGCCGCAGGATGGGCCAGCTTCATGCAACTGCTCGCTGACTTGAGTCCTTTTCAGCTGATCGGCAAAGCGGTGGACTGGCTGATCGACAAGCTCAACATGATCCCGGGCGTCAATATCGAGTTTGGCTCCATGCCTGAACTGGCCATGCCTGCCGTCTCTCCGCTCAATGTGCCGGTCATGCCGGGGGCAATGAACCTTCAGGCTCCAGAGCAGCAACAAGAGACCATCAATGCGCCCCTCGCCCGCTACCGCCAGCAAGAGCAAAGTTCAGTGCCATCAGGTGGGCTGGGCAAGCAGTTGATCCAGGCCAACGCGGCCGCGACCACTGCCAACCAGAAACCGGCCAAAGCCCTGAGCATCGGGGAAGTTCATAACCACTTCCAGAACCCGATGACCCCCGAACAGATGGCCGAAAACGCCTGGCTGGAGACCCCATGATGAGCGAGCCCCTGAACCGTGAGCCCAAGTACATCGACATTTTGGTAATCAACGGCGCATGGCAGCTCGATGCCGGTGGCCAGCCCCGTTACACCCAGGACCGCCACAGCATCGGCCAGGACATCAAACACCGGATCATGGAGTCGGGGCTGGCCCGCAAGCTGATCGGTGAGCGCAGCCCGACCCTGCGCGCCGATGTGATGACCGAGATAGAGCTGCTGGTCGAGAACGACGAGCGGCTGATCCCGGGCACCATCGTGATCAGCGAGGAGGATATCGAGCGGGTGCTGGTCACCGCCCGCACCTATGAATTTGGCAATCTGGAGGTAACCCTGTGAACCTGCGCCCCAACGTGGATTTTATGGCCCTGCTGGCAGAGACCGGCATCCCGACCACCGAACAGGCCATGGAGGCCGAGCTTAAAAAAGAGGTCGAGGCCGCCGGCTCCCTTATCACCAACGACAGCGATGTGAGCCCCTTCTGGCGACTGGTGCGCGGGGTGGTCATCACCCCGGCGCTCTGGCTTGTCCGCACCCTGCTGGCTGGTCATGTGCTGCCCAACACCTTTGCCGCCACCGCCACCGATACCTATCTCGACCTCAAGGCGTGGGATGTGGATCTCACCCGCAAAGGCGACCAGAAGACCCGAGGGGTAATCAACTTCGTCAAGGCCAATCCGAGCGAAGCCACCGCCATCCCGGCCGATATCTGGGTCAGCACCGAGCGCATCAACGGCACCATCTACCGGGTGAAGCCGGTACAGGCCATGGTCAGCCCAGCCGGTGAAGCGGTGGCCCGCGTGGTGTGCGAGGCCGAGTTCGCGGGCGCGGCCTGGAATCTGGCCCCGGGCTATTACAACCTGCTCAGTGAACCGGTGACCGGCATCCTCTCGGCTCGCAACGATGACAAGGAGTGGATCATCACCCCGGGCGCCGATGCCGAGAGCAACGATGCGCTGGGCCTGCGCATCAAGAACCAGTTCTCGGCAGTGGGGCGCTATCACATCGATGCCGTCTATCGCTCGATGCTGGCCAGCGTCGCGGGTATTCGCGCCGATCATATCTTCTTCGAGCACGATGCCCCGCGCGGGCCAGGGACCGCCAATGCCTACATCCTGCTGGAAGTAGGGACCACACCGGCCAGCCTCATCAGCAAGCTTAACGACTACGTGACCAACCAGGGCAACCACGGCCACGGCGATGATCTGCAGGTGATGGCGATACCGGAAACCGAGCACAGCTTGCATCTGGAGCTGTGGCCCGTCGATAACCTTGGCGAGCCCCAGCGGGCCGCCCTGGTCGCGGGGGTCAGGCAGCTGGTCAATGCGGCGTTCCGGCTGTCGGCTGACTATCCGACCGTGACCCGCACCTGGCCGCAGTCCCGTTTCTCCTTAAGCCAGCTGGGCCGCGAGCTGCATCAGGCATTCCCCGAGATCAGGAGCCTGCACTTCACCGAGCTGGATATCCTCTCGGGGCTCGCCATCCCGCGCCTCTCGGGGCTGGAGGTGACGCTCCATGAATAAAACCACCGGCATCGACCATCTGAGCGCCGCGCCCCAGCTGCCGGAAAGCACCGCCCCGTGGTGGGAAGATGGCAAGAGCATCGCGGACGGTGTGCAGGAGTCCGCCTTCTTGGCCCGGGGCATCATGGCCCTGTGGCGCCGCCTGCGCGGCTGGCTGGTGCAGCCGCTGGCGCAACAAGACCCGCTGACCTGCTCCGAGTCCCTGCTGGCACTGCTCGCCTGGGAGCGGGATATCACGCGCTTCAAGGGCGAGCCGCTCGACCTGTTTCGCAAGCGGGTGAAGTTCGCCTTCATCAACGCCAGAGACGCGGGCGGCACCGCTGGCTTTGTCGATATCTTTGGCCGATTCGATATCACCCTGCGCGCCCAGATGGAGCGCATCGACGGCATGGACTGGGACATCATCCTGCTGTTGCTCGATGAGCACAGCGACCAACTGACGGAGCGGCTGGCCCACGAGCTGGTGAAGCAGTACCGCCGCACCTGTCGCCGCTATGACGTGGGCGTGACCGCGTTCACCGACCAGCAGCAGTTGGGCTGCGCCGAGTTTTCGGCCAGCTATCAAACCATCACCGCATCAACGGATGTCGAGCTGGCCGGTTCGGTCTGGGGGCATTGCGTGAGAGCTGCCCAGCCGATCTCTGCCAGCTATGTAACTACGGAGGCTAAATGGCCGAAATCCTGAATCGGGGGATGATGCTCATCACCCAGAATCTCGCCCCTGAACGTGGCCACCCACATCGACAAGATGGTGCTGGCCTACAAGCCGGGGTTGAACTACACCGACCCGGTGAATCCGGATGAACCGGATCCCGCACCGGGAGAAATCAAATATCGGGGACCGGTCACCAGGGCCTCCGCGATCTCGCCGGACAAGGTGGTCTATTCCCTGCTGCTGGAACCGACCGTGGGGCCGTTTACTTTCAACTGGATGGGACTGGAAGCCCGCGATGGCACCCTGGTCGCGGTCTCCTATTTGCCTGATACGGTCAAGGTGGCCAAGGATGCCAACCAGCCAGGGGATACCCTGATCCGCAACTTCATTCTGGCCTTCGCCCGCGCCAGCGCCGCGCTGGATGTGACCATCACGCCGGAGACATGGCAGTTTGATTTCACTGACTACATCAACACCGCGATCAGCGATGGGCTGCGCACCGGGTTCAGTGCATCGGCGATCACTGCCGACAGTTCGCTGCCCGCCAACGGGAAATACCCGTCACACCTGAGATTTATGAAACCGGCCGCTGTGACCCTGGATGAAACATGGCCGGACGGTAGCCGCCTCGGCGTGATTGTCGATCACAGCGTGGATATGGCGGCAGGGGATTGCATCATCCGGCTATCGACAGGCTCCATCAGCACCCCGCTGGGAGCAGATCAACAGGTGCGCCTCATCGAGAGCGGCCGTGAATTTGTTTTTGAAAAAATAAACGGAACATGGAGGGTCAGCTAATGATCGATCTGGGAGGCCGCGCTGCCATTACAGACGTAGGTACCATGGTATTTTTACCATCAACGCAGCCTAAACTGACGTTGGGGGATCAGGAGTATCTACGGTCGGGAGTTATCGCTCCATCGGCTACCTATCCCGATTTCCCCTTCGTAGATGGCCGCGTTGATGTTGCGTATGACACATCTGCCCTGCCCGGCGCCGTTACCGCAAATGGTTCATTCGCCCAGTCACCGTCTGGTGATATCGCCATCTTGAATAAGTTGCATGGAAATCAGGTTCTGTTGATAAAAAAAGGCGTTGTAACGAAGCATGCAACCCCACAGAACCTGAATATGGCATGTATCGTTTTCTTGGGTGGTGATTGGTTTCTGTCCGGGGCAGCAAAAATTTTTCGTACCGCGGATTTTTTATCGTTTACAGATGTAACGCCGACATCTAACCCGCCGACCACATATCACGCGCTCACAAAAATTGCAGGGAAGCTATTGCTGTTGAACGACGCAACGAAAGCGGCCTTTTTGACTACTTCTGACCGTGGAACAACATGGTCTGTATCAAAAAAGCATTGATGGTTCATTTAACCATCCATCAGTGGTTTATAGTGATGACGATATAATCATCGCCTGCATGGCTGAAAACTACCCTGGCTCGCCTGATTCGGGGAATGTAATTTCTACTCGCGATGGGGTTGCCTGGCAGTCGTCTACATTCGGGATCGGCCAGCACGTGAAAGGTGCTAAGGTGGCCGGCTGGTATATGACGTTTGATCGATTAACGGGAAATATCAAACGGTCGCGCGACATGAAAAACTGGATTGTTGATAGCTCTCTGGTTGGACAATATAACGGGGAAATTAGTACATACACATTTATACAACTACCTGACGCAGCTTTATTGCTCAGTACTTCATCTGGTGTCGGGTTTATTACATCGGATGGCGAGATTTTTAATCGGACAGTAGCCAAACCATCCGAAATTAATATGGGCAGCTTTAAAGATAAATACCAGTATTCATACGCGACGCTAAATGGGAAATCATTATTGGTTTTGTCAGATGGCGCGGCCAGCTCAGTTGCGACAGAGGACAGCGCATTTGTCGGTGCGCAGCAATACACGCCAAATTTATATCTGAGGGTTAAGTGATGACAAACTACGTGATTATCGATGGCCCCGGCGCCACTGCATTCGGTTCTGCTGCCACCCAGCCCATCACTCTGCGGTCAATGTTGACTCTGGAACAGCGAGTAAAGCTGGAGGCGCTGGCCGAAACCAGTGCCTTGGCGCGTGTCATCATCGCCGATCTGGACAGCCCTGTAACGCCAGCGCTTCTGGCGGCGCTTGCTGAACTGGGGGTGTTCGAGTCAATGGAAACTACTCACTGATGTGGACTCCATCCACTATGAAGTATCCGCCATCGCTGACCGCTATCAATCAGCAGTGTTCGAGTGTGCTGGGTCAACTTTCAGGCAACCAGTCAGCCGCGGTAAACCGCCTGCAAGGGCTGGCGGAGCGGGCTCAGTACCGGCCCCACCCGCTCAGCGAGGCATCTGCCGCGCTGGCGGGGTTGCGGGATGAACTGGACAGGCTGCTGGTCACTGGTCGCTGCCTGACCGTAACCCCCTATCAGCATGGGGTGGGCCAGCACCAGAGCAACCAGTACAGCCTCGCCGCCCCCAATGCGGTGGCGACCCTTGCCGCCAAGCTGCAAGACGGGGCCGATCCCCTGCTGCCGACAGGCCAGCTGCACGCCATCGCCTGGCTGGTCACTGGCAACAGCGAGACAGCGCTGGCCGATGCCTTAACGCCGCTTTGCACCATCCTGCCGCTGCCGGAGTGGTGCGCCGCTCTGCGCCGCCTCGCCGCCAACAACGACACCATGAGCCAGCCCACCGCCGCCAAGGTGCCACGCTGGAAAGCAGATGAGCCGCTGAGTTGGGATCCGCTGCGCCCTGCCCGCATGGCTCTGGGGGCCGAGTTGGCACAGCTGGAGAGCCTGGCGCAGGGGGCCGCCACGCCGATTGCCAAGCTGGCAGCCGTGGCCGAACGCCGCGCGGCCAGACTGGCAGGGCTGGAGAAGGCGCTCGACCAGCTGGCTACCATCAGCGGCCAGCTGTGGCACTGGCAGGGACAAGGCGATGCGGCCAGCCTTGCCGCCCAGCTGGGCCAAAGCAGCCCGCCAGACCATAGCCATAGCATGACGGTCGGCGCGCTGCTGCTCTCCCCTTCCCCGCTCACCTTCTGGCTGGAGTTAACCCGATGAGCCGAACCGCCATGCTCACCCTGGACGGTGAGCCAATTGTGATGAAGTCGATGCGGATCTCTGCGTCGATGCAGTTTCAGGACAAGGACAGCAACGGCCAAACCAGCTCGACCAGTAGCTCGGAGCAAGGGGCCAAAGCCAAGGAGCTCGATATCTCTGGCCTTGTCCCTTTCAAGGATGAACAGACCCTGAGCAGGTTGTTTGAGCTGGCCGACGCCAAGGACGATGGTGGCAAGCGCCATATCTACCGAGTCGGGTCGCTGCTGGCAAAGTCGGTGAAGGTGCGCCAGGCCAAGTTTGCCGGGCGCATCACTGCCAGCGAGCAGGAGGGGCTGCTAGCGTGGCAAGTGCAGTTCACCCTGCGCGAACACAACTCGGTACCGGAAAAGCGGGAACAGCGGATGCCAAAAGCACCGGCCACCGTGGGCCAGGGCACAGCGAACGCCAAAGCTGCCAAGCCTGCCGATGGTAACAATGGGAAACCAGCCACCGAACAAGAGCAACTGAGCTCCTGGGAGCAGGCCATCAAGGGGCTGGATAACAAATTGGGAGACCTGATGGCGTGAAACTCTCGACCAACCTGACCCTGGGCGGGCAACCGGCCAACCTTATCGACCACGATATCGTGCTGGATCTCTGCGCCGGTGGCCGCGCCGCCCTCACCATCAAGGGTAGCGCCAAGAAGGGGCAAACCCTGACTGTGGATCTAGGCTACAACGGCGAGCTGCGCCGCTGGTTTACCGGTTACGTGTATGACGTGCAGCCAGCCAGTAACAGCGCCAGCAAACTGCTGTGCCGCGAGCTGGCCGGTATTCTGGGCAGTGCCTTCCCTGTCAGCATCCAGCATGCCACCTTGCGCAGCCTGCTGGCATGGTTGAGCGACCAGACCCAGCTCACCTTTTTGCTGCCTGATGGGGCCGACTACACCGACAAGCCGATCCCCAACTTCACCAGCGCCGGTACCGGATATCAGCTGCTGAACAATGCGGGGCGCGCCTTTGCGGTGCCGGACTTCATCTGGCATCAACAGCCAGATGGCGCCATCTTCGTGGGCAGTCATGCCCATAGTCGGTGGGCAGACAGGCCGGTGGAACTGGATCCAGCCTTCTCTGGCCGCCAGGCGGGCAACACCCTCACCACCGCCCCGATCCCGGCCATGCGCCCGGGGGTCATCCTCAACGGCAAGCGAGTGGAGCGGGTACGCCTCAAGGGTGACGAGATGACCCTCACCACGGCGACACCAGGTAAACCGGTGAAGTCGCCGGAGCGGCGCAAGATGGAGGGGGTGTTCCCGGAGCTGGCAGACAATATGCACCTGCCCAAGTTCGGGCGGGTCGAGGCCATCAGCGACAGCGCGGCAGCTGGCCAGCTCGATGACCCGTTTCGCCCGCGCTATGCGGTGGATGTGCAACTGCTGGGTGAAGATGGCCAACCGGACAAGGCAACCCCACTCTATCGCGCCGTACCTCTGCCGGTGATGTTCGGCGGGCACGAGCAGGGGCTGCTGCAGTACCCCATCGAGGGGACGATCGTTGAGCTGGGGTTTGCCTTCGGCCGCGCTGACCGGCCATTTATTCGCACCGTACTGGGCACCGGTTGGCCGCTGCCGGATATCGCCCCGGGCGAACAGCTCCAGCAGCAACGGGCGGAAGTGTTCAGCCGTACCGATACTGTGGGCAACCAGTCACGCCATACTGACCGCCGCCAACATGACAAGGCGATGCGAATGCACCGCGAGGCTGACGAATACCTGGGCGAGTTTGGCCAGCACCAGATCACCACCCTGCAACACAGCGTGGAGCAGATCGGGGCAATGAAGCGCATCGAGGCGCTCGGGGCCATCGAGCTGCTGGCCGGTGATGACATGGTGCTGGGGAGCCTGGGCAACATGAGCCAGACCACTGCCGGCGATCTGGTGGAGGTGATTGGGCAACTGCGGCGCAGTGTGGCCGGTGAACTCCAGCACTTCGAGGCGCCACGTTCGTGGGTGGGTACCGACGACGTGAACATATTCAACCTGTTGCTCCAACTGATGAAAGTGGTGGAGCAGCTGGCCGCCTCTGCTGCTAACCATGATCACGGCGGCCCGCCACCTGTCCCACCATATGCCAACGCATTCAACACCCAGAGCAAGCTGGCTGGTGAACTGGTATCGACCCTTTCACCCATCATCGAATAACCCACCCACCGAGTAACCAAGCAACGAAGGCCCCGCATCGTGACAATGCCAGTCAGTTAAGACTGACCGGCATTGTTTTTATTGCTTTATTTTCACTAGCCACGTTTGGTGTCAGCTGTCGACTCCGTCACCAGAACCGTGGCGCTGGTTCACGACCGTTTTCCGCGTAGTAGAGCGACGGCAGAAACTGCGCTAGATAGCTGAACTCACTGTAACAGTGACGCATCAGATTGAAGCCGATCTCGTCCGGTACCTCATCAAGCGGATTGGCGCAGGCCTTGCCTAGAAGGAAGCGGCTGCGCAGCACACAGCCATAATGGGTATCGCGTGCCAAATGCAACATCTCGCCGTCCAGCGGCGCCCCCTGCTCATCCAGCACGACCTCATCACCAAAGCCGATGCGGGCACAGATCGCAGCAGACAATGCCTGCGTCTCTCGCGCCTCGTACAGCGGCTGTGAGGCGAACACTTCTTCGGCAGGGTGGAACTTTAGGCGAGCAGCCACTGGTGGCAGCTCGGCAAGCCACTCCACCGCATCTATGCTGGCCCCCACATAGCGCTCTCCTTTTTTCCAGTGATGGTCCCAGCCCCGATGCTCGACGTGGTCGTGCGGGTGCCACCATTTGATATGCTGGGTCGTCTCGAAGAAAGTGAACCACCAATCCAGCATTCGCCCCTTGCAACCGTGCAGATCGGTGCGGATGGCGACCGTCAGCAGACCATCGGTGCTACGGGTAAGACCCATTTCCAAGCGCAGTGGTTGAGGCCTGAGCAACTCATTAATGTCATCAACAGCCCAGGGGGCAAGCAATGCGGAAGTATTCATGATGAGACTCCTATAATTTAGGAAACGAATTTCGTTTCCTAAATTAGGCTATGCCTGTATGCTGGGTCTGTCAATGCTTTCTAGGAGCCAATCATGTCGCACCAAACCGATGAAGAAACACGTTCACGGGGTCGTCCGATAACCCCGGAGTCTGAGCTGCGTTCAGCCTTGGCCGAGGCAACGCTAGCCTTGTTGCTTAAAGGAGGGTATAGCGCCGCGACCGTGGATGCGGTGGCCAAACAGGCGGGGGTAGCCAAGAAGACACTGTATCGCTTCGCTGCTAACCGCGACGAGCTAGTGGCGCAGGCAGTTCGCAGCTGGACCGATGCCTTTCAACCGGCATTCGAGCAAGATGCCACTCACCCCGACGCGCTTGGCGAAATGCTGGAGCAGGGCCTGCAGGCCATTGCAAGCCAGGTATTGAGTGCGCAGGCGATCGGCATGTTCCGGCTACTGCAGCATGACTTCGTAGGGCGCGATGCCCTGCTGACGGCTTATCAGGAGAATGGCATTGTGCGCGGCAGAGCGACCTTGGCCAGCTGGCTGAAAAACCAGCATAAACTGGGCTGGCTTCGTGAGCTGGACACCGCCCAAACCAGCGATCTGCTGCTGGCGATGACCATAGCAGAGCCACTACGCCAGATGGCTCTCGGCTTGCTGCCGCCGGGCAGCGACATCCGCCAGCGAATCGCCGCCGCCGTTGCCCTAGTACTGCCCGGCCTGGTGCGAGGATAGGTACAACACTTAGCAAGGGGTCTACGCCGCCGCGTCTGCGTCACGGAATCCGCGCTCATCCGCTCCCGCCTGCGGGCTTCATCAGGAAAATTTTTTGCAAAAGTGGATTACTGCAAAACCATATGCCCAGGCCGCGCCAAATAAAGGATCTCTGGCGAGGTGAGGATCTGAAAAGGAGGATCATTTTTTCACTGTTTTGCAGTTATCGCCTCCGGGTTTAAGCAGGTGGGAAAATGCAAGTTGCTGATTTTACTGGGGTACACGTGTTTTCCGTGGGGATTGGGACGATCTCGGGGGATCTAGTTGTGCGCGGCCTTCTTTGCTAAATATCTTTTGTTTCAGTTGGTTAGGTTTAAATTGAGAGATTATGGAAACTGAAATATTGAGACGGCACAGAGCTGAGCGGGAGCTGAGACGAGCACGCCACGTAAAAGAGGTTTTTTACTGTTTGTGTCCGGTCACACTTGATGGAGTGAACACCGAATGAAACCGATCACCAGAATCGCTACCGCCCTCCCCCAGAGAAACAAAAGGCCATCCGATTGGATGGCCTTAAGTCATTGAATTCTAATAGCACCCCAATTAGAACTCGAACAAGTACGACTATTGAGCGGTGGATTTTGAATCCAGAAGCTGCGGTTTCCTAAGGATAGGACGACTCTTAAGCCATTGAATCAAGAGAGGTTGAGTTATTTCAGGTTGGCTCAAGTTGAGATGGGCTTGCACACTTTGCACATTTTTAACCACAGAACTCACACGCCAACGACATGCAGATATGTGTTCATCCTGGCCCTATCCTGTAGGCAGGAGCAACCGACGGGGGCCGATTGATTCCCCAAAACAATCATCGAAGGGTGTCATATGAAAATTTTTGCTTTGATACGTGAGCTACGAAACAGTGCTTAGCTCAATTCTCGAAGCACCATCTGCTAAATTGATAACCCTCTCTGACCAAAACAGGGCACATGAAGTGAAGTCACCAAAAACTGTCAAATCGCTTGAAGAATTAGGACGAGTCCAACTATCCCCCAGCTTCTTTATGCGCGATTTTCTCTACTCAGAGATCGCTCAGATCGAGGGGATACCCAATATACCTGATTACCCTGACCTTGCTATAGAGACTGGCCACCAACTCTGCACAAAGGTGCTGGAACCCATTCAGCAACGCTTAGGCCGTATAGCTATCCGCTCAGCCTATCGTTCTCCACTGGTAAATGCCAAGGGAGCTGAAAATGGTAATCAATACAACTGCGCTAAAAATGAGGCCAACTATGCTCAACATATCTGGGACTATCGTGATCAGGATGGTTGCATAGGCGCCACCGCATGTATTGTAGTCACCAGTTTTCTCCCCTATTACGAAAACACCGGGCATTGGCAAGCTCTGGCCTGGTGGATTCACGATCACATCCCTGATTACTCAGCCATGTATTTTTTCCCAAAACTGGCTGCGTTCAATATCTCGTGGCATGAGCGCCCCAAAAAGACGATTAACAGCTACATCTCCAATTCAAAGGGGATACTAACCAAACCGGGGATGGACAATCATGAAGGAGACCATACCCAAGAATACAAAGCTTGGCTGACGTCTCTCAACATGAGCTAAAGCCGTAATCTCCCCTCTGCCGATCGCAGCAATCAAATGCAGTTTATAAGAGGAGCTCATAGCCGTGCTCCTCTACTCATGGGGTGACGTTGGTTAAGACATCTGCCAGCTCGTCAGATGCAGTGACCTGAACCAGGTACTGCTCTGCGTCTTTTTTGCTGGTAAAACCGTGAATACACGGTTGCTGTTACGCATGAACTGAACACGATAGGACTTGCCGGTTTTTCGAGTGAGAACTTGGATACTTGCCATCGGTTGAAACCTCCGGAAGAAGCAGGATTACTAAGCCATCAAAGCGCTGTCGCCACTCTGTCGCCATTTAGGCAAAAGAAAAAGGCCACTATTTCTAGTGGCCTTTCGTAACTCTTTGATTTTAATGGTGCCCGAGGCCGGAATCGAACCGGCACGACGCGAACGTCGAGGGATTTTAAATCCCTTGTGTCTACCGATTTCACCACTCGGGCACCGCAATCGGTATCAAGCTCGCGTGGCGGGCTTGTCAATATGGAGGCACGTTCCGGAGTCGAACCGGACTAAACGGATTTGCAATCCGCTGCATAACCGCTTTGCTAACGCGCCATGCAAAAGAGAGTTGGCTCTCTATTGTCTGAATTTGGAGCGGGAAACGAGACTCGAACTCGCGACCCCGACCTTGGCAAGGTCGTGCTCTACCAACTGAGCTATTCCCGCATTGCTCTGGCTGACTGCCTGACTACGAGGACGCATTCTAGCGATGTTCCTCGCCCAGTCAACCAGAAATATTTAATTACCTGATCGTTCGGGCATTTTTTGCCCTTTTTGAACAGTTTTAGCGCCTTTGGCCGTTTCCTGCCTCAAATCAGCAGAAACCTCACCTTGCGGCGCAAGTGACTCACAGGTTGGCGTGGTGGGTCAAATCGCCCCAGGCTGCCTTCATGTACTGGAACATCGACCAGAAGGTGAGCACGGTGGCGACATAGAGCATCACGTAGGCGAGCCACACCATCCAGACGTTGTACTGCCAGATAAGACCGGTGAGTGACACCATCTGGATCATGGTCTTCCACTTGCCAATCCAGCTGACCGCCACCGAGGAGCGTTTGCCGAGCTCGGCCATCCATTCACGCAGGGCGGAGATGATGATCTCGCGGCCAATCATGGTCATGGCGGGGATGGTGACCCAGATGGTGTTGTAGTGTTCGACGATAACCACCAGTGCGGCGGCGACCATGATCTTGTCGGCAACCGGGTCAAGGAAGGCGCCAAAGGCGGTGGACTGATTGAGCTTGCGAGCCAGATAGCCATCAAACCAGTCGGTGGCAGCGGCCAGAATAAAGATGATGGCGGCAGCCAGATAGGACCATTGATAAGGCAGATAGAACAGGATGACGAAGACGGGAATGAGCAAAATCCGGAAAAACGTCAACAGGTTAGGTATGTTTGTCATTATTTTCAGCCACTTCTTGTACGTCGCTACATAGTGCGCCAAAGCCGATTTGCGATGCAACCGCACTGGCGCCCGTCTTGGTCTTTTTAATCCATCAATCTTCTCAAAATGCGAGGGCCATTATGGCATTTACGGCCCCCCCGCGTCACGGCTCTTGTGCATCAAGGAGTTAGCGATGTTGCCATGCCGCTAACCCTGCTCAGGCGCTGTGCAAGCCGTCGTGGATGGTCTGGGCCAGCTCCTGACTGATGCCGGGTACCTTGGCCAGTTCATCCACGCTCGCCTTTTTGACCTCCTGCAGGCCGCCCAGATATTTGAGCAGCGCCTGCCGCCGCTTTGGCCCCACCCCCGGAATATCCTCCAGACTGCTGCTGGTGCGGGCCTTGGCCCGTCTGGCCCGGTGGCCGGTAATGGCAAAACGGTGGGATTCATCGCGAATATGCTGAATAAGGTGCAAAGCGGGCATATCTGCCGGCAAATGCAGCTCTTCGTGGCTCTCCCCCATAATGAGAGTTTCCAACCCCGCCTTGCGGGTGACTCCCTTGGCAATCCCCACCAGCAGCGGGTATTTGCCGCCGAGAAACTCCAGCTGGCGCGCCAGGATCTCTTCGGCGCGGCGCAACTGGCCGAGGCCGCCGTCGATAAACAGCACGTCCGGCACCTTGTCCGGCTCCTGCTGTTTGCCAAAGCGGCGCTCCAGTGCCTGCTCCATCGCCGCGTAGTCATCACCGCCGGTGATACCGTCGATATTGAAACGGCGATATTCCGATGAGAGCGGCCCCTCCCGGTTGAACACCACGCAAGAGGCCACGGTGCGCTCCCCCATGGTGTGGGAGATATCGAAACACTCCATGCGGGCGATGGGGCGCTCCAGCTCCAGCAGCTCTTCCAGCTGATCGTAGCGAGCGGTGATGGTGCTCTTGTGAGCCAGCCGCGATCGCAGCGCCGTCTCGGCGTTGATGGAGGCGAGCTTTATAAAGCGGGCCCGTTCGGCGCGGGTACGGCTAACCACCCGCACCTTGTAGCCTGCGGTCTGACTCAGGGTCTCGGCGATGACGCTCTCATCCTCCAACGCCACATCGAGCAGCACCTCGCTCGGGATCTGCCGCCCCCCCTGCCCCGAGAGATAGAACTGAAGCAGGAAGGATTGCACCACCTCGTCAAGCTGGGTGTCAGCCGGCACTTTCGGGAAGTAGCTGCGTGAGCCGAGCACCTTGCCCTGACGGATAAAGAGCACGTGGATGCAGGCCGCACCTTGCTGAAAGGCGACCCCCACCACATCCAGCTCGTCCAGCACGTTGCCGCTCACCGACTGCTGCTCGGTGACCCGGCGCAGCGCCAGGATCTGATCCCGATAGCGGGCTGCCTCTTCAAAGCGCAGATCGCCGCTGGCGGACTCCATCTTGCCCACCAGCTCGCCTATTACCTGCTGGTTCTTGCCCGCCAGAAACAGCTTGGCCAGCTCCACCTGCTGGGCATATTCGGCTTCGCTCACCAACCCAGGTACGCAAGGGCCGGCGCAGCGCTTGAGCTGATAGAGCAGGCAGGGACGGGTGCGGTTGGCATAGACCGCATCCTCGCACTGGCGTACCGGAAATATTTTCTGCATCAGATGCAAACTCTCGCGCACCGCGCCGCCAGAAGGGTATGGGCCGAAGTACTCTCCTTTGATCTTGCGGGCACCGCGATGGACGCCGATGCGTGGATGCTGATGCGCGGTGATGATGATCCACGGGTAGGATTTGTCGTCCCGCAGCAGCACGTTGTAACGGGGCTGGTACTGCTTGATCAGGTTGTGCTCGAGGATCAGCGCCTCGGTCTCGGTGTGGGTGACGGTGACCTGGATATCGGCGATCTGTCGCACCAGGGTGCGGGTCTTGATGCTGTCGACGTTGGTGCGAAAGTAGGAGGCGAGCCGCTTTTTCAGATCCTTGGCCTTGCCCACGTAGATCACGGTGCCACCGCTGTCATACATGCGGTAGACGCCACTTTGATGGGTGACGGCGCTCAGAAACGCCTTGCTGTCGAAGAGAGGTTCGGGAGAGAGGATCATCAGCTACTCGGCTCACACAAAGGCAAAAATTGACGGGCAGAGCATACTGCCCCCGCCGCCTGAAAAGCAAAAGGGCAGAAAAGCAAAAAGGCGGCACGCGCCGCCTTTGTGACCACACGCCACCCGATTAGAGGGTATCGGCATCCAGCATGCCATAGCGAATGGCCAGATGGGTCAGTTCCACGTCACCGTTGATCCCCAGCTTGCTGAACAGACGATAGCGGTAGCTGTTGACCGTCTTCGGGCTCAGGTTGAGCTGCTCGGAGATATCAGTCACCTTCTGCCCCTTGGTGATCATCATCATGATCTGCAGCTCGCGCTCGGAGAGGGACTTGAAGGGATTCTCGTCAGCGGAGGCAAACTGGCTGAGGGCCATCTGCTGGGCAATCTCCGGGGAGATGTAGCGCTGACCGGAGTGCACCAACCGGATCGCCTGGATCATCTCGTCGGGGGCAGCGCCCTTGGTCAGGTAACCGGCGGCGCCTGCCTGCATCACCTTGGTGGGGAACGGATTTTCTGAATGAATGGTCAGCACTATGATGCGCACATCGGGGCGGATCCGCAGAATTTTGCGGGTCGCTTCCAGACCGCCAATACCCGGCATGTTCATGTCCATCAGGATCACGTCCGGATGGTGTTGGCGACAGAACGTAACTGCTGTCTCGCCGCTCTGTGCCTCACCCACCACCTTGATCCCGCGCACATCTTCAAGAATGCGTCTTATCCCTGTACGCACCAGCTCATGATCATCGACCAGGAATACATTTATCACCCAAACACCCCGTGTTATCTCGTTTTAGCCGCCCGGTTAGGGTTAACAGGGCGTCTTGCATCATAACCAAACTCGTCGCTTTGGCAAACCATGCACGCCAAAAGTTTGAGAAAACCCATGTTTAGCGTTTAAAATCAAATAATTATATAAATTTTCAAAACAAAAAACGGTGCCTTGCGACACCGTTTTTCATGACGTTAGTGCTGTGGCCATTACTGGGCCAAAAAGGCGCGCACCTTCTCCAGATCGGCCTGGGTATCCACCCCGACCGGCGGCGCTTCAAGGGCCTGGGCGACGTGGATCTTCTCCCCGTACCAGAGCACCCGCAGCTGCTCCAGTGCCTCGACCTGCTCCAGCACGCTCGGTGCCCAGTCTACGTAACGCTGGATAAAGCCGGCGCGATAGGCATAGATACCGATATGACGCTGGTAGTGGTCACCAATCTGCTCATGGCTCTTGGCAAAGCGATCCCGATCCCAGGGAATGCTGGCGCGACTGAAGTATAGGGCGTAGCCATCCTTGTCAGTCACCACTTTCACTGCGTTCGGGTTGAACGCCTCTTCGGCATCCTTGATCGGCACCGACAAGGTCGCCATCGGCGCCGTGGCGGCAGCCAGATTGTCTGCCACCTGACGAATGATGGCGGGCGGAATGAGCGGCTCATCCCCCTGCACATTAACGATGATGGTATCGGCAGCAAAGCCGTAGTGACGGCACACCTCGGCCAGACGCTCGGTGCCGGACTGGTGATTCGGTGAGGTCATGCACACCTCGACGCCGGTGCTCAGCAGTGCCTGCTGCACCCGCTCGTCATCGGTGGCGACGATCACCCGATCGGCACCGGATTGCAGCGCTTTTTCCACCACGTGCTGCACCATGGGCTTGCCATGGATGTCAGCCAGCGGCTTGCCCGGCAGCCGAGTTGACGCATAGCGGGCAGGAATGACGACGACGAAACTCATGACGGCAGCTCATCGCTGTTGAGCGGACGGGCGCGGTTCTCCAGCAGCACCGGGATCCCCTCCTCCAGCGGATAGGCCAGCTTGTCAAAGCGGCAGACCAGCTCATGCACGGCCTTGTTGTAGTGCAGCTTACCCTTGCAGACCGGGCAGGCGATGATGTCGAGCAACTTGATGTCCAAAGCCAAAACGATACTCCTTCAACGATGTCGCGCTGGCGGCTTCATCACGCCAGCGATGGATGTCGAGCAACCAGATATTCCATACGGGACCGCTATTGGTCCACTTCTCCCCCATCAGGCGAGAGAGATTAATCTTGCGCCCTGGCCGCGCCCTTCCCCTTCGTCCCCAGCTTGTGCAGCAGGGCATCGAGCAGGGAGGCGGGCAACTCGGCGCTGACCGGCAGATACCACCAGTTATCGAGGGCAAACGGGCGGCACTTGACCGCATCCTTCTCGGTCATCAGCAGCGGCTTGCTGGCAAAGCGGCCCACCAGCTCATCCCGATCGAAGGGGTGATGATCGCCGTAGGCGGCCTGCTGATCCAGCTGATAGCCGAGCCCTTCCAGGGTGGCAAAGAAGCGGGGTGGATGACCGATCCCCGCCAGCGCATCAACCAGGCATGCGAGAGGGGCCGCCAGCGGCGCATCGTCGCGCACCCGGCGCGGGGTGTCGGCGACCAGTTGCATGGGGTACTCCCCCTTGCCCGGCTCGCCGCCGTTGCAGATGATGGCGTCCACCCGTTTGAGACGAGTGACCGGCTCGCGCAACGGCCCCATGGGCAGCAAGCAGGCGTTGCCGAAACGGCGCGCGCCGTCCACTACCACCAGCTCGATGTCGCGGGCCAGCGCATAGTGCTGCAGACCGTCGTCGGTGATGATGATATCCACTTCACCGCTCTGCTCCAGCAGTCGTACCGCGTCGGCCCGTTTCGGGGCAACCACCACCGGACAGCCGCAGCGCCGGGCAATCAGCACCGGCTCATCTCCGGCCTGCGCCGTGGTGCTGGTCTCATCCAGCCGATAGGGATAATGGGGCGCCTTGCCACCATAACCACGGCTCACCACCCCGGGGCGATAGCCGCGGGCTTGCAACTGCTCCACCAGCCAGACCACCACCGGCGTCTTGCCGTTGCCCCCCACCGAAATATTGCCCACCACGATCACCGGCAAGGAGGCGCGATACCCCCTGCACCAGCCGTGACGATAGGCGTAGCGGCGGCTGCCGCTGATGATGGCAAACACCAGGGCAAAGGGGGCCAGCAACCAGCGCCAGCCACTTTTGCGATACCAGAGCCGTTCCAGCATCAAGCCTTGCTTCCCGCGTTGCCAAACTGAATGGCGCGCAGCTGGGCATAGGTGCCACGCTGCTCCATCAGTGCTTCGTGGTTACCGCGCTCGACGATATGGCCTTCGTCGATCACCAGGATCTCGTCCGCCTTCTCGATGGTGGAGAGACGGTGGGCGATCACCAGCGAGGTACGCGCCTTGCAAAGCTCGTCGATAGCCGCCTGAATGTGGCGCTCGGACTCGGTATCGAGGGCCGAGGTGGCCTCATCCAGCAGCAGAACCGGCGCATCGCGCAGCAAAGCCCGTGCAATGGCAACACGCTGGCGCTGACCACCGGAGAGGGATGCACCGTTCTCGCCAACCACAGTGTCATACCCGTTGCTCATCTTGCTGACGAACTCGTCGGCATGAGCGATACGGGCGGCCTGCACGATCTGGTCGCGGCTGTATTTGTCTTCTGCCGCGTAGGCGATGTTGTTGGCCACCGAGTCGTTGAACAGGTGGACATGCTGGGAGACCAGCGCGTACTGCTTGCGCAGCTCGCTCAACTTGTATTCGCGGATGTTGATGCCGTCCAGCAGGATCTCGCCCTGATCGATGTCGTAGAAGCGGGTCAGCAGGCTGGCAATGGTACTCTTGCCAGAGCCGGAACGGCCCACCAGCGCCACCGATTTCCCCGCCTCCACCTTGAAGCTGACGTTGTGCAGCGCCGGGGTGTCCTTGGTCGGGTAGGTGAAGGTGACGTTGCGAAACTCGATCTCGCCGCGAGCACGCTCCAGAGTAAGGGTGCCGGTATCCTGCTCCGGCTCGGTGTCGAGCAGGCCAAACAGGCTGTGGCAGGCGGTGATGGCGCGCTGGAACTGGTTGTTGACGTCGGTCAGGCTTTTCAGCGGTTTGAGCAGCATCATCATGGAGGTGATCATGACGGTAAACGTACCGGCAGTCAGGGTTGACTTGACGCTGTCAATGGTCGCGACGTAGAGGAAGGCCGCCAGTGCGATGGAAGCAACCATCTGCACAACAGGGCTGCCGATGGCATCGGCAGCGACCATCTTCATGGTCTGCTGGCGCATGTTGTTGCTGACCTGGAAGAAGCGTTTCTCTTCTACCTTCTGGCCCCCAAACATCAGCACCTCTTTGTGCCCTTTGAGCATCTGCTCGGTGGAGGTGGTGATATCCCCTACCGCCTGCTGGATGTGACGGCTGATCTGGCGGAAACGGCGGCTGATAAGGCCGATGATGATGCCCACCAGCGGGCCAACCACCAAAAAGATCACTGACAGCTGCCAGGAGTGCCAGAACATCAGGCCGAGCAGGCCGACCACGGTCGCCCCTTCCCGCACCAGGGTCACCAGCGTGGTGCTCGCCGCCGAGGAGACCTGACTGGCGTCATAGGTCACCTTGGAGAGCAGATGACCGGTGTTCTGACGGTCGAAGAAGCTCATCGGCATTGCCACCATGTGATTGAACACCTGCTGTTGCAGACGCATCACAACGTGGTTGCCGACCCAGGCCATGCAGTAGTTGGAGAGAAAGTTGGCGACACCGCGCAGGGCCACGATGCCGAGGACGAAGAAGGGCATCCATTTCAGAACGGTGCTGTCGTTGCCATTGATGCCCTGATCGATCAGCGGCTTGATGGAGTAGACAAAGGTGGTATCCACGGCGGCGTAGCCCAGCATCCCTATGATGCCACCGACCAGGCCCAGCTTGCGATCACGGACATAACCGAGCAGGCGTTTGAATACTGGCCAGCTCTCTTGTGAGGTTTCTTGTTGCATGAATAGCCGTTGGTAATGGAAATGACGGGCTATTCTAGCCAAAGCGCAGGCTTACACCAAGCGCCGCCACCTATATCGCATTCCTCCACGGCAGAAATGGCCGATTATTGCTCAAACCACACTCGCGGTTGCCACCAGTCGCCACTGCGTCGGTACCAAGGGCCTGAATCTCGCTCGGCAGTGACGCTCAAGCCCGCTGCGGTGGGTTCGACCAGCATCGCCCCTTGCTGACCGGTGATCCACTGGCGGGCATCCCGATAGCGGGCCACCACATCGGGACGGGGAAAGCCCCACTGATTCATAAAACCGGCACTGTGGATCACCTCCTTTGCCGCCACCGCCGCGACAAACGGGGGCGTGGAGGAGGTGCGACTGCCATGATGGGGGCTCACCAGCAAGGTGCTGGCCAACCCCTCCCCCTCCAGCGCCACCAGTCGCTGTTCGGCCTGCCGTTCGATATCGGCGCTCAGCAATATGCTGCGCTGCCCATCGCTGATGCGCACCACGCAGCCATCGTTATTGCGCCCGCCACCGGGGCGCTCGGGCCAGAGCACTGCAAACGAGAGCCCCTGCCAGCGCCACTGTTGCCCACGCTGACAGAGCGTTGTTCCCTCACTGAAGGGGTAAGAGGAGAGCTCGTGACGCACCGGCATGGCGCTGAGCAGTCGCTTGCGATTGCCGGCATGGTCCCGATCCTTGTGACTGATGATGAGGCGATCGATGACCCGGATCCCCAAATGGCTCAGCTGAGGCAGGATCACCGCGTCCGCCATGTTGTAGCCTCCGGGATAGCGATCACCTGTGTCATAGAGGATGGCACGCTCCCCCTTGCTGATCAGCACTGCCAGCCCTTGCCCCACATCCAGCACCCGCAGTTGCCAGCGGACTGGCGTTGGCCAGAGCGCCAACAACAGCGCACACAGACCCGGTAGCCAGAGCCAGCGTGCCGGGCGCCACTGCGCGGCGAACCAGAGCAGCAACAGCAGGGTGCAAAGCGGTAGCCACCAACCGGGCAGTGGCCACCACAGTTGCAGTTGTTCGGAAAGCCAGCTCAGGATCGTCAGCACCCACTCGAGCCCCAGATCCGCCAGCCAGAACAGGCCGTAGGCGAGCAAAGTGGAGATCGGCGCCAGCAGCACCCCAATCAACGCCAGCGGTATGATGGCGATACAAAAGAGCGGCACCGCCAACAAGTTGATCACCATGGCAAGGGGCGCTATCCCCTCGAACAACGCCAGTTGCAGCGGCAGCAGACCGAGCAGCAGCCAGAGCTGGATCTGCCACAGCCCCGGCTTGTCGTGGACATATCCCACCAGCAGCAGGATGGCCACCGCCAGAAACGAGAGCCAGAAGCCGGCCGAATAGAGTGCGAAGGGATCCCAGAGGGTCAGCACAACAAAGGCCCACAGCCAGATGCGCCAGGCCGGCCACTCTCGCCGGCTCCAGCGCAACACACTCCACACCAGCACCATGATCAGGGCCCGCTCGGTGGCTACCGCAAACCCTGCCAACGCGCTGTAGACGGTGGCAAACAGCAGGGAGGTGATGATGGCGCCACGCAGGCCAAACAACCTGCCCAGCCACCACCCGAGCACCGCCACCAGCGCAATGTGCTGCCCTGAAATGGCGATGATATGGGTCAGGCCGCTGCCGCGAAACAGCTCCCACTGGGCATCCGTGATGCCGCTCTGCTCGCCAAAAGTGAGCGCCGCCAGTAAGGGGGCATAGTCAAGCGGACGCCAACTCTCGGTCGCGGCCCCCAACCAGCGTTCGCGCCACCCCGCAGGTGCCTGTTGAATATCTATCACCCGACGCAAATTGCCGGTGGCAGTGATCCCCTTGCCCAGCAGCAGACGCCGCCCATCCAGCCCCGCCTCGTTGGCCAGACCGTGAGCCGGTTTCAACGAGGTCACCAAGGTGATCCGGCAGCCTACTGTCATGGCGGGCAATGCCTGATAGGCATTGACCCGGATCAGGGGCTCAGCTGTCACCGGTTGCTCGTCGAGGGTGCTCACCCGCAGCAGCAGCCGGACAAATTTATCCCCCTCAGGCTCTGCACTTTGCAGCTGTGCGGTTATCATGTGGCTCGTCTGATCACCCAACCGCTCCAGCCAGGCCAGCCGATAGGCAAGATTGGCCTGCATCCAGAGGATGCCGAGCAGGAGAAACAGCCACCGCCAGGCACGGCAATATGCAAGGGGGATCAGCAGGGACAGCAACAGGCCCCCCCATGCGAGTGAAGGTAACCATGGCCAGAGCAGTGAGGAGCTTGCCCCCAGGGCAAACGACAACAGACGCAGATCCATGGAGCAAGTATTTAGCAAGGTTTCAATATGCCCAAACGACTCATTAAACGCTGGATGCCCGATCAGCAAACCCTGAAAGAACACAAGCACCTGCGGCTGTTTGGCAAACTGCTGCTCGATGCCAACCTCTGGCACCTCAACCGGCGGTCAGCCGCCGGGGCTTTTGCGGTGGGCCTCTTCATGGCCTGGGTGCCGCTCCCCTGCCAGATGCTGCTGGCCGCCGGTGGCGCCATCCTGTGCCGGGTCAATCTGCCGCTCTCGGTGGCGCTGGTCTGGCTCTCCAACCCCTTTACCATGCCGCCCCTGCTCTATGGCGCCTATCTGGTGGGTTGCCAGCTGCTGGGACATTCAGCGCAGCAGATCGAGATTGAATTCACCTGGGAGTGGCTGGTCTCGGTACTGGGCACAGTGGCACCGCCGCTATTGCTGGGCTCGCTGATCCTGGCCCTGCTCAGTTCTCTTATCGGTTACACCCTGATCCGCACCTTCTGGCGGATCAGCACGGTGCGCCAGTGGCAAAAACGCAAGATGGCCCGCCCATGCTGAGTCGCTGGTTTGCCCGCTTCAAGCTCGATCCCGATACCCTGCGCCAGCAGAAGTGGTTTGCCCTGTTTGGTGAGCGACTGCTTGCCCCAGCCCTCTGGCAAGGGGGCACCCGCGCCCTGAGTGGCGCGGTGGCGGCCGGGATCTTCGCCTGCTGGTTCCCCATCCCGATGCACTCGCTTATCGCAGTCGGTCTGGCGCTGGCATTCAGCCTCAACCTGCCGCTGGCACTGCTGGCGGTCTGGTTCAACAATCCGCTGACCCTGCCATTCATGTATCTCTACGCCTATCGCACCGGCTGTCTGGTGCTGCACAAGACGCCGGAGCCTTTCCACCTCAGCTGGACCCTCCACTGGCTGGAGCAGGAGGCGGCCACCCTGGTGCCCCCCTTCCTGCTCGGCAGCCTGCTGCTGGCGGTACTCACCGCCCTGAGCGGCGGCGTCCTGACCGCGCTGCTGTTACAACTGCGCAAGCTGTGGCAAGGTGCCCGCCAACAGTGAGTCCCCCTTCCTATCGTTTGACGATCAGCCGTTGGCGATCAAAAAAGCCCGTCACCAAGGTGACGGGCTTTTTCATGGCATAGTGCCAGAGCGCAAGGTGATGCGATTACAGCACCTTGGCGATCGCCTCGCACAGGGGATCGATATTGGCGCGGGTAATTCCGGCCACGCTGATCCGGCCTGAGCCGACGATATAGATGGCAAATTCGCTCTTGAGGCGCTCCACCTGCTCCTTGGTGAGACCGGAGAAGGAGAACATGCCGTTCTGCTCGCGGATAAAGCTGAAATCCTGGCTCACGCCGAGGGCAGCCAGCTTCTCTACCAGCAGTTCGCGCATCTCGCGAATACGCACCCGCATGGCCGCAACTTCTTCGACCCACTCGGCATAGAGAGCCGGATCGCTCACCACGGCGGTGACCACAGCGGCGCCGTGTGACGGTGGGTTGGAGTAGTTGGCACGAATGACGGTCTTGACCTGGGTGAAGGCCACATCGGCGATCTCTTTGGTCGCGCTGACCAGCGTGAAGGCGCCGACCCGCTCGTTGTAGAGGCCGAAGTTCTTGGAGAAAGAGCTCGCCACCAGCAGCTCGTCATGGCACTCGGCGAAGATGCGCAGGCCTTCGGCATCCTCTTCAATACCACGGGCAAAACCCTGATAGGCGAAGTCAAACAGCGGCAACCAGCCGGCGGCAGCACTCTGCTTGGCCAGCGCGCGCCACTGATCGCTAGTGGGGTCGATACCGGTCGGGTTGTGGCAGCAGCCGTGCAGCAGCACCAGCTCACCCGGCTGCACTTCGGCCAGCGAGGCCTGCATGGCAGCAAAGTCGAGCCCCTTGGTGGCGGCGTCGTAGTACTTGTACCACTTGACGGTCAGGCCCGCGGCCTGGAATACGCTTACGTGGTTGGCCCAGGTGGGATCGGAGATCCAGATGGTTTTGGCCAGACCGTTGCGCACCACGAATTCGGCCGCGATACGCAGGGCACCGGTACCGCCCGGCGCTTGCGCGGTCTTGGCGCGGCCGCTGGCAACCAGCGCAGAGTGCTGCCCGAACAGCAGTTGCTGCACGATGCGGCCATATTCGATATTGCCTTCAATACCGAGGTAGTTCTTGGTCTTCTCGTCGGTCAGCAGCTTCTGCTCGGCTTTCTTGACGCAGTGAAGAATGGGGGTGGCACCGGACTCGTCCTTGTAGATCCCTACGCCCAGATTGATCTTGTGGCTGCGAGAGTCAGCGCGGAAGGCTTCGGTCAGGCCCAGGATCGGATCCGCTGGGGCGGCAACAACCTTTTCAAACATGGTTTTCCCTGTATTCCGTTGAGTTCGTTGGGTGGCAAAGCGGCTTGATAAACAAAAGCGCTCATCTGGCGAGCGCTTCGTCAACTCTTTATATCACCGCGTTCAATGGGGGAAAACCGCTTTTTTGGCTCGCTTTCAGACCAATTTCAACCAATGGCATGCCACGCTGGCGCCAGTGCGCACACCTCGGCCGACAAGCCACCATTGGACTCAACCAAACCGCTACAAACTGCTAACAATGGCTTGGGGATCCGGCTCGGTTCCCACGGCCTAGCCTCAGTCAAAGGCTGGGCATACGCGCTGAGGATGGGGGCCAGATCACGGGGCAACCACCAGCTGGCCGGACGACCCAGCCGCTGGGCCAGCGCCTGCAGCCGATCCACCCCGGCAGGGTCGAGAGCGGTGAGATGACTCCACAGCACATTGGGGGGCAAGGCGGCCACCACCTGCTGCAAGGCTAGAGGAGCCGATGGGGGGGCCCACACCAGCAAGGTGCCAATATCAAGGGGCATCTCGGCAAAGGCGCCGACGCTATCTGTGGTGATCACCCGCTCGATACTCCCCTCCCCCCACAGGATCTTGCCAAGACCCGCCAGGGTGCGCTCGGGTAGGGCCACCTCCCCCAGCGCCTGCAACCAGGGGACAACATCGATCAGGGTTCCGCCGCTGAAAAAGAGGCTGAACGGCTGGGCGGCGCGCAAGCGCAACAGCTGATCGGCACAGAGCCGGATCCCCTTGTCCTCGAAATCGATCTGCTCGTTGGGGGTGAAGTTCACCTCGCTCTTGCGATAGAGCGCCGCCAACACCCGTTCGTTGACCTGCTCCCCCAATTGCCAGCCCTGAGCATGCAACCACTCCTCGGGCTCGGGGGGCGCGGTGGCGATCTCGGCCAGCATCAGCTCGCGGGTGAGATAGCGCCGCCCGGCCGGGGTGAGCTCATAGCTGTGGCTGCCATGGGCGAGCAGCAGCTGGTTATCCTTGAGCAGGCCCACCAGCGGTTGCCACTGGCGGCCACGGATCACCACTGGTGAGTGACTCAGCAACTGCTGCGCCAACGCCCGCCATTCGGGGTGACTAAAGTCGATCAATTACAATCCATCCCTGTCAGTGCTCAATCGGATAAACAGCCTGAAAAGGTACCGTTACAGGCCGATGACGCCAAGCCTCCCGCGCCAATTACGTGACCTCGCTCCCTGCAATTTCCCCAAACAGAAGAGCCCACCGTGGGGCGGGCTCTTCCTTGGATAACACTCGATGCTTATTCGACGTTGAGACGCAGCTCGGCGTCGTGCCAACCCAGTGGCAGGGTCAGCAGCTGATCGATCAGCTCCCGGCGATCGGATTTCTCCAGATAGGCGAGATAGAGCGGACGGCTCAGCGGCTGGCCCCCCTCCACCAGATGGAGCGTCCCCTTTTCGAGGAAGGGGCTGACCATCCGCCGTGGCAGGTAGGCAGCACCACCGTTGGCCAGCACGAACTGCAACGCCATGCTGGCGGAGCTGGAGTGCAGCACCGGGGTCTTTTGCAGGCTCTGCAAACGGCTGGGTTGCGGCTCGAAGCTGGTGCCCCAGTCGAGGTGGATGTGCGGCATCTGCATCAGGTTGTCGGCATTGGCGGCCGGATCCCGGCTCACCAGCTCGAACACCAGCTCACCGATGGGATGCAGGGCAATCTCGTCGATCTTGGTGGGCTCGGAGAGCAGGGCCAGATCGAGGGAGCGCTCCAGCAACTGGCGGCAGAGGTGCTCGCGGGAGGCTGTTTCCAGCCGTACCGCCAAACCGGGCGCCAGCGCATAGATGTGATTGAGCCAGTCGTTGAAATCGAGCTCCCAGAACACCGCGGGCGCGCCGATGGCCAACTGCTGGCTGAATCCCGGTGAGAGCGCCACATCCTGCTTGGCGCGACCAAGGGTGTGCAAGATGGCGTCTGCATAGGGCAGCAGACGCTCACCGGAGGCGGTCAGGCGGATGTTGTTGCGATGACGGGCAAACAGACTGACACCCAGTTGCTGCTCTAGCTGGCGGATCCGGAAACTCACCGCCGACTGGGTCAGGTAGAGATTTTCAGCAGCCCGGCCAAAATGCCGGGTCTTGCTCACCTCGATAAAGGTCCGAAGCAGCTCGGTATCCATTAATCGATGGACTCGTCACTGCCACCGCCGCTGCCACCACCGACATCAAAGCTGCCGCCACCGCTGCTCTCTTCGCTGGCGCCGCCAACGACGGTGCAGAGGCGATGAACGCGCTTGGGACCGATCACCTTGAGGTATTTGAACCACACCTTGGCATGGGGGTTGGCACCGGCTTCGCCGGATTTGACCTGCTCGACGAAGGCGGACTCGACATCGTCACGGGGTGCCAGATTACCCTGGTAGAGTGCCAGCATGGCGGTACCATACTTTTCCAGACTGTCCGCTTCGGCCACAGTGAATTCGCCACTGCGACGCAGGCCACGGGGAAAATGTTTGAAGTCGTTGAAACGCTTGTCTGATTCGAAGCTCATAGTGCTCTTTTTTCTGGTTAGTTTGACCTTTGCGGGCAAGTATCATCAGGCCATCGCCGAGTGCAAAATCAATTTTCTCACTATGTTAATAAATATCTTTTATCGAAGTCACTTTGCCCCATAGCTGACGCCGATTTTGTGGCATAACACACAAAAAACGTTGATAAATAATAAACTTATGTAAACGTGCAGCCAATTTGCACGTCACTTTTTGGACTGTACAGGCAAAAATAAAGCGCCATACGGCGCTTTATTTATCACATCAGGTGAACCAGCTGAACCTATGGTTCAAACATGCTTACTCAATCATGGCCGGTTGGGCCAGGTTGTCGGCACGCCACAGACGGTAGCGCACTTCATACTCCTGCGGCACGTAAATCACGAACGGCAGTTTTGAGTTGTAGTTCACGAAGAAGCCCTGACCGTAGATCTGGACGAAGGTCTCTTTCTGCTGGTTATCCGGGCACATCATCAGGGTGCTGATGGGGTCAGAGACCTTGCCCAGTTTCAGGTAGTTGTAGCCCCAGCCTTTGACGCTGTGCTGTTCCAGGTTGCCTGCAAAACGCGGTACGTTGCAATCAACCATCATCTTTTTGCCGACCTGCAGCTCGACCATCATGTCGGCTTCTTTCTCGACTTCAGGCAGGCGGATCACCACACGTTCCTGATTCACGTCAGCGGCTGGGAACATGCTGATATCAAATTTTTTCGGCTCGGCGGCGAAGGCATGGCCACCCAGCAACAAGGCGCCCAGCAGGCTAAAACGCAATACGGTTTTCATCTGTACCTCATGGGGTTGGTTCAACGCCGCTAGACTAACCGCTCTGCCGATTTCATGCCAGCGATCTGCTACGTAAAAACTGCGTAAAATGATGCAGATCCGGCACACCATGACGTGATCTGGCTATTTTCTGACAGGGCGCACACTCCCGTTGCGGGAACCTGAAACAAAAAGCGAGGCCAATTAGCCTCGCTTTGCATTCAAATGGCGCCAGAGTGCTATTTAGCCGCCTCTTGATGGGCCTTGATGACGGCCACCGCCTTGTCGGGGAAGTCGCTGAACACCCCATCCACATCGGCCTGATAGAGGAAGATGTTAAGGAGATCGGTGAAGTCCTTGGCATAGGCCGGGATCTGCCCCTCATCCTGACGGAAGGTATAGGGGTGAACTTTCAGGCCCGCCGCGTGGGCTTCTTTTACCATACCGGTGAAGACCGGTTTGCCCAAAGTGCCCGGCTCGGTGACGATCATCGGCTTCCACGGGCCAATCCCTTCGGCATAGCTGGCGATGGTTTTCATCGCCCCCGGCTTGAACATCCAGTCATAGTTGTAGGGGGTCGCCTTGCCCTTGGCGTCGTAGACCATGGTCTCGTTCCAGTCGGTCTCGGCCATCAGCTGCACCAGTTTCAGATCCATACCCATGGCGGGCATCAGTTCGCTGTTGATGCGCTTGAGTTCATCGGCATCGAAGCACTGCAGATAGACCTTGTCGTCCTTCCCGGTGTAGCCGTACTCCTTGAGCACCTTCAGCACTGCTTTGGAGATATCCTTGCCTTCGTGACGGAACAGCCAGGGCGCTTTGATCTCCGGATAGATCCCGATGTTCTTGCCGGTGCTCTTGTTAAGCCCCTGGATCATCTCGATCTCCTCCTGGAAGGTGTGGATCTTGAAGTCTGACTTCCACAGCGGGAAGCGGGCCGGATAGACCGGCACCTGCTTGCCATCCACCAGCTGGAATGGCTCGGTCATACGCAGGGAACGCACCTCATCCAGAGTGAAATCCACTACATAATAACGACCGTCCGGACGGGCACGACCAGGGAAGCGCGCTGCCACATCGGTGATACCATCGAGGAAGTGATCGTGCATCACCACCAGCTGGTCATCCTTGGTCATCACCAGATCCTGCTCCAGATAGTCGGCCCCCATGCCATAGGCCAGCGCCTTGGACTCCAGGGTATGCTCGGGCAGGTAGCCGGAAGCGCCACGGTGGGCGATCACCACCTTGCCTTCATCGGCAGCCAACACGGGTAATGAGAGGGATGCCCCAAGGCTCAAGGCGATGAGGGAAACGGCGAGTTTTTTCATATGTGATGCTCTTTATTATTGTGTGTAGGTAATTGTTCTATCAGAGGTTTGTTGCATATTTACGGTGGAAAGCGGTGGGCAGCAGCGCACTGCCCACCGTCACACATCAGCTCGCCTTGCGCAGAGCCAGATGGTATTGGTCGAGCCAGATCTGCAACATCTGCTGCTCTGACTCGTTCAGGCGCAGCCCCAGCTTGCTGCGGCGCCAGAGGATATCGTCCAGTGAACAGGCCCACTCCCGCTCGATGAGATAACGCACTTCCGACTCGTACAGGCCACCACCGAAGTGAATGCCGCGATCCTCTTTCAGCCAGAGACGGGCATGGGCGCCATAGGCCTCGGCAATGCGCAGGGCGCTGCGATCATCGAGCCAGTCAAACTCCAGTGCAAAAGCGCGGGCCAGCTCGCGAACCGAGCAGTCAAACTCGCCACCTGGCAGCCGGCTGGTCGCCGTCCAGTCATCCCCCATCTGGCTAAACCAGGGCTTGAGCTTGTTGCAGGCGGCCTGCGCCAGCTTGCGATAGGTGGTGAGCTTGCCGCCAAACACCGACAAGAGCGGCGCACCGTCAGACTCGCCAGAAAGTTCGAGGGTGTAGTCGCGGGTCACCGCCTGCGGTGAATCTGACTCGTCGTCACAGAGCGGGCGCACCCCGGCATAGGTCCAGATCACATCTTTCGGCGCAATTTGGCGAGTGAAGTGGGCGTTGACCACCTTGCACAGGTAATTGATCTCGGCCTCGCTGATCTTCGCTTCCCGCGGGCTGCCGTGGTGCTCCACATCCGTGGTGCCGATGAGGGAGTAGTCCTGCTGATAAGGGATGACGAAGACGATACGGTTGTCCTCGTTTTGCAGGATATAGGCCTCTTCGCGCTCATGGATGCGCGGCACTATCATGTGGCTGCCTTTAATAAGGCGAATGCCGCGGGGGGATTTCTCGTGCAGGCTCTCGTCATAGAAGGTCTTGACCCAGGGGCCCGCTGCATTGACCAGACCACGGCAGGTGACGGTGAACAGCTCGCCCCCTTCCCGCTCCAAAGTGAGCGTCCAGTGTTTGGAACCGCGCACCGCCTTGATGCAACGGGTGCGGGTCTGCACGTCGGCCCCCTTGTCACGGGCCATCATGGCGTTGAGTACCACCAGCCGGGCGTCGTCGACCCAGGCGTCCGAGTATTCAAACCCCTTATTGATCCCTGCGGTCAAGCCATCTTGCGGCAGGAAGCGCACGCCACAGCTCCCCTTGAGCTTGTCGCGCTTGGCCAGATTGTCATAGAGGAACAGACCGGCACGGATCATCCAGGCCGGACGCAGGTGTGGACGGTGCGGCAGGCGAAAACGCATGGGACGCGCGATGTGGGGCGCCATACCGAGCAGCACCTCACGCTCCGCCAACGCCTCTTTCACCAGCCGGAATTCGTAATGTTCGAGATAGCGCAAACCGCCGTGGATCAGCTTGCTGGAGTTGGACGAGGTGGCAGAGGCGAGATCTTGCGCCTCAAACAGGGCAACCTTCAGACCCCGTCCTGCCGCATCGGCTGCGATGCCGACCCCGTTGATGCCGCCACCGACGACGACCAGATCATAATGTTCGCTCATGTTCACCTACTTTCATTTTTATGATTGCTATAACAGCAATGTTTGATTTCGCTCATTTTAGAACATGAAAATACAACAAACGAACATTTTATGATGAAAGTGTGATCGCCACAGCCCGCCAGAGGTGGCAAAGGGGACAGGTCAGCGTAGCAAATGGCGTCGGGCCAAAACCGGCGGGTTAATAGCCAAAAAAACCTGATTGAATAGTGGTTTTGGCAATACCCATAAAGGGGTGAGATGAGTGCGGGACTGGGGGAGAGAAAGATAAAGGAGGCCGCCCTGACGGGCGACCGGCACAGCCTTGGCGTGTTTCGCCGTTAGCAGATGTGGCAGGCGATCTGGTGTTGCGCCATCAATCGCGTCAGCTTTTCCGGTGGCTCCTGATCGGTAAAGAGGGCGTGGATCTGGCTGAGATTGCCCAGATTGACCATGGCGTTGCGACCGAACTTGGTGTGGTCGGCGGCCAGGAACACCTGACGGGAGTGAGCGATGATGGCCTGGGCAATCTTCACCTCGTGATAGTCGAAATCGAGCAGGGAGCCGTCGTTATCGATCCCCGAAATCCCGATGACGCCATAGTCCATGCGAAACTGACCGATAAAGTCGCGGGTCGCCTCCCCCACGATGCCGCCATCGCGGTTGCGGATCTCGCCACCGGCAATGATGACGGTGAAGTCATCCTTGGCCGTCAGGATGCTGGCCACGTTGAGGTTGTTGGTGACGATGCGCAGCTCACGGTGATCGAGCAGGGCGCGGGCAATGGCTTCGGTGGTGGTACCTATGTCGATAAAGAGCGATGAGCCGTCGGGAATATTGGCCGCGACCTCGCGGGCGATGCGCTCTTTCTCCTTGAGTTGCATCACTTTACGGGCGCTGTAGGCGGTATTGACGGTACTCGAATGCAGGGAGGCACCGCCATGATGGCGCCGGATCTTGTTCTGTTCGGCGAGATCGTTCAGATCCCGGCGAATGGTCTGGGGGCTGACGTCAAAGTGGGTCACCAGATCGTCGGTCGAGACAAATCCCTGCCGCGTCAGGACGTCCAGGATCTCCAGATGTCGTTGGGTTTGCTTCACGCTTGCACTCCGATGATGAGACAAAAAAAGGCCCCGGCAGATGCGGGGCCTTTTGGCAGTTTACCTGATCCCCTTTGGGATCAATAAGCTGAGGATCACGTTTTATGCCTTATGGGCAGCCGCTTTCTTGGCCGCAACGGCAATGTTCTCATGCTTGAGGGTCATCGCCAGCAGGATGATGGAGAGCACGCAGGAGACGGTCAGCACCATGAAGCCGCCATCCCAACCGAAGTGGTCAACGGTATAACCCAGCATGGCGTTGGCTGCCACGGCGCCGCCCAGATAACCGAACAGACCGGTGAAACCTGCCGCAGTACCGGCTGCTTTCTTCGGTGCCAGCTCAAGAGCATAGAGGCCAATCAGCATGACAGGGCCGTAGATCAGGAAGCCGATTGCCACCAGCGCCATCATGTCGATGGTCGGGTTGCCGGCCGGGTTGAACCAGTAAACCAGTACAGCCAGGGTCACCAACACCATGAACAGGATACCGGCCGGTGCACGGCGGCCCTGGAACATCTTGTCAGAGATCCAGCCACACAGCAGGGTGCCCGGAATACCGGCCCACTCGTAGAGGAAGTAAGCCCAAGAGGAGTTGTCGACGGTGAAGTGCTTGGCCTCTTTCAGGTAGGTTGGCGCCCAGTCCAGCACACCGTAACGAATGAGGTAAACGAAAGCGTTGGCGATCGCGATGTACCACAGCAGTTTGTTGTGCAGCACGTACTTGACGAAGATCTCCTTGGCGGAAAACTCCTGCTCGTGGCTCTCGTTGTAATCCTTCGGATAGTCGTTCTTGTACTCCTCGATGGGAGGCAGACCGACCGATTGCGGGGTATCACGCATCACGAAGAAGGCGATCACCGCGATGGCGGCCGCCGCTGCCGCAGGCACATAGAAGGCGCTGCGCCAGTCGTTGAACCAGCCCATCCCGAGGATAAACAGCGGGCCAATCATGCCGCCACCCACGTTGTGCGCCACGTTCCAGACCGCAACCACTTCGCCGCGCTCTTTCTGTGACCACCAGTGCACCATGGTGCGACCGCAGGGCGGCCAGCCCATGCCCTGTGCCCAACCGTTCAGGAACAACAGCACAAACATGATGGCAATGCTGGAAGTGGCCCAGTGCATGGTACCCATCATGAACATGATGGCAGCCGAGAGCAGCAGACCGGCGGAGAGGAAGTAACGGGCGTTGGAACGGTCAGAGACGTTCCCCATCAGGAACTTGGACAAACCGTAAGCGATGGAGACCCCGGAGAGCGCGAAACCGAGATCACCACGGGAGAAGCCCTGCTCGATCAGATAGGGCATCGCCAGACTGAAGTTTTTCCGTACCAGATAGTAGCCGGCGTAACCGAAGAAGATCCCGAAAAACACCTGCCAACGCATGCGTTTGTAGAAGGGGTCGACCTTGTCAGCCGGGAGCCTGTCGATGTGCGCCGCAGGCCTGAAGAGACTAAGCATGTTCTGCTTCCTTATTGTTGTTATGGGCGGTTGAGGATGCCCTGACCATTCCGACGAATCATGTGAGTCCGCTGATTCGTAAGCGAGCCTATTGTGCTCATATGCGCTCATTTAATCTGTGATGCATGCTCAAATATTGCAGTTTTATTACAAATAAAAGCTCCAAATGAGAAATCGCTCAGCAAGCGCCAGCCCTTGTGTGGCAAGGGTCGCAAGCTACCCCCTAAGTGGTAACCGGCGGTTATCAAGATGCTTTACGTCACATTTTCTTAGCAATGAGTGGGATCTTGTCCACATTTCCTATGGAGGGGGGATGGTGAAATTATTGGGAAGGGTTATTTTCTGTCACGACCGATAACGAGCGCAAACGAGCATAACGTTTGCGCAAGACGCAAAAACAACAAGGAAACGTTTTCGGCAGCAACGGATAGACACAAAAAGATAAAACGGAACATCAAACCTCTACGGGTGGATATAAGGAACAAAAGTATGAGCATACAAAGACCCAATACCCTGCTTGGCGAGTGCATCGCCGAGTTTATCGGAACCGGCCTGCTGATATTTTTCGGCGTCGGATGTGTGGCGGCACTGGTGCTGGCAGGCGCCAACTTCGGGCAGTGGGAAATCTCCATTACCTGGGGTCTGGGTGTGGCCATCGCCATCTATGTGACCGGCGGCATTTCAGGTGCTCACCTGAACCCGGCTGTAACCCTGGCGCTGATGACCTTCTGCGGTTTCGACAAGCGCAAAGTGGTACCCTACATCATCGCCCAGATGGCCGGTGCCTTCTGCTTCGCAGCCCTTGTCTACTTCCTTTATGGTAACCTTTTCACCCAGTGGGAAGTGACCCATAACGTGGTGCGCGGCAGCGTCGAGAGCCTCGGCACCGCCGGGATCTTCTCCACCTACCCCAATGCCCTGCTGACCAATATGCAAGCTTTTGCCGTCGAGCTGGTGATCACCGCCGTCCTGATGCTGGGCATCATGGCGCTGGGTGACAACAACAACGGCGCTCCCAAAGGTTTCGCAGCCGCTCTGCTGATCGGTATCCTGATCGCGGTGATCGGCGCCTCCCTTGGCCCGTTAACCGGTTTTGCCATGAACCCGGCTCGTGACTTTGGTCCGAAACTGTTCGCGTTCTTTGCTGGCTGGGGTGATGTTGCCCTGACCGGTGGTCGTGACAACCCCTACTTCTGGGTTCCGATCCTTGGCCCCATCGTTGGCGCCCAGATTGGTACCGCTCTGTATGTCAAAGTGCTGGCTCCCTGCGTCCCGGGCAACCGTGTCGTCACCACCGAGCAAGCGACCCAAACCGCCAAAGAAGAGGCTGCCGCATAAGAGCGGCCCCCTCCAACGTATAAAAACGTGGAAAATAGAAACGTGGAGAACATCATGTCTGCTGAAAAGAAATATGTCGTCGCTCTGGACCAGGGAACCACCTCTTCCCGCGCCATCGTGTTTGATCAGGATGCCAACATTGTCGGTACCTCCCAGCGCGAATTCACCCAGCACTACCCGAAAGCGGGCTGGGTAGAGCACGACCCGATGGAGATCTGGGCGACCCAATCCTCCGTCTTTACCGAAGTGCTGGCCAAGACCGGCCTGCGCAGCGAAGAGATCGCCGCCATCGGTATCACCAACCAGCGTGAAACCACAGTGGTATGGGAAAAGGCCACCGGCAAGCCCATCTACAACGCCATCGTCTGGCAGTGCCGCCGCACCGCCGCCATCTGCGAAGAGCTCAAAGCTCGCGGTCTGGAAGAGTACGTTCGCGAGAACACAGGTCTGGTGCTGGATGCCTACTTCTCCGGTACCAAGGTGAAGTGGATCCTCGACAACGTGGAAGGTGCCCGCGAGAAGGCGATGAACGGCGAACTGCTGTTCGGCACCATCGATACTTGGCTGGTCTGGAAGATGACCAATGGCGAAGTTCACGTCACTGACCCGACCAACGCCTCCCGTACCATGCTCTACAACATCCGCGAGCTGAAGTGGGACGAGAAGATGCTGGACGAGCTGGGCATCCCCATGTCCATGCTGCCGGAAGTGAAACCCTCTTCCGAAGTGTACGGCTACACCACCCGTGGCGGCGGCTCCCGCATCCCCATCGCCGGTATTGCCGGTGACCAGCAGTCTGCCCTGTTCGGCCAGCTCTGCTTTGAAAAAGGGATGGCCAAAAACACCTACGGCACCGGCTGCTTCATGCTGATGAACACCGGCACCGAGCCGGTTCGCTCCAGCAACGGCCTGCTGACTACCGTTGCCATCGGCCCGAAAGGGGAAGTGAACTACGCGCTGGAAGGTGCAGTGTTTATGGGCGGCGCCACCATCCAGTGGCTGCGTGACGAGCTGAAGATCATCCACGATGCCCGCGACACCGACTACTTCGCCTCCAAGGTGGGCGATACCAACGGCGTCTATCTGGTACCGGCCTTCGTTGGTCTGGGCGCGCCCTACTGGGATCCGTATGCTCGCGGCACCATGGTTGGTCTGACCCGTGGTGCCAACCGCAACCACATCATCCGTGCTGCGCTAGAATCCATCGCCTATCAGAGCCGCGACGTGCTGGATGCGATGCAGCAGGACTCCGGCATCAAGCTGGCAGCCCTGAAAGTAGACGGTGGTGCTGTGGCTAACGACTTCCTGATGCAGTTCCAGGCTGACATGATGCACACCCCGGTGGTACGTCCGACCCGTATCGAGACCACCGCCATGGGTGCCGCCTTCCTGGCAGGTCTGGCCGTCGGCTTCTGGAAAAGCTCGGACGAGCTGGAAGACAAGTTCAGCGTGGACCGCGAGTTCATCCCGCAGATGGACAGAGACGATCGCGCCAAACGTTACAGCGGCTGGCAAAAAGCGGTTGAACGTTCACGCCGTTGGGCTGAAGAGGATTGATCGGGCACCCGACATTCCGTTGAGATAAACAACAAAGAGGCCGACCGCAATGTCGGCCTCTCTTTTTATGCTTTCCCTTGCCGCTTTCTGCCCCCTTCCCCGCTCATTGCTCCCTCCCTTTTTCTGCCGCCCTCTGTTGTTACCATCCGTCACAACGCAATTGAGTTCTCTATCTATAATCATCATCTGGGTCGCATATGCGACCTTATTTATGAGGAGAGCGATATGGAGAGGGCGATACACCGTTTTACACTGCACTCACTCTGGTCAGGGCTCGGGATCCGCACCCGGATCCTCGCTGGCGTGGCGATACTGATGGCCATCGCCATCAGCTGCATCACCTTGATCCTCGAGCAGATATCCCACAGTCAGGCCCAGCAGCGGGTCGAACGCTACGAGCTGCCAAGCAGCGTGGATCGCATTGCCAACCAGCTGACCGCCCAGCTTATCCAGCACCTGACCGAAGCGCAGGCGCTGGCCAGCAACCGTTTTGTCATCGACTGGCTGACCACTGGCATGCCAGAGCAAGAGTGGCCCGCCATGGAGCGCTACTTTCAGGATCTGCAACGGCGGATCGGCGGCAACGTCTTTATCGCCCCCCGCCAGAGCAACATCCTGATCAACTTCAGCGGCGGTCCCACCGCCCAGAAATCGCTGAGCGAATCAGACCCGAAAGATGGGTGGTTTTTCGGCTTTCTCAAACGCAGCAAACCCTATGAGCTGAACCTCGACATCTCGGATTTTGACAAGCGCGCCTCCCTCTATATCAACACCGCCGTCACCCACGAGGGCAAGACTCTGGCGGTGGCAGGCACCTCCATTGACATGAGTGCCCTGAGCAAGCTCATCAGCGGCTATCGGATCGGCAAGAGCGGTCAGGTCTATCTGGCGGACATGGAGGGCAATATCGAGATCCACCCCGAGCAGGAGGTGGAGGGGGCCGCCCACCACCAGCAATCCTTCCTCGATACCGTCAAGCGGCTTATTCCCAATGCCCGGGAACAGGTGGCCGTAGAGGCGCTAACGCTGGAGGGACAAACCTACCTCATCGCGGTGCGTTACATCCCCACCCTCAACCGGCTGCTGATTGGCGAGATCAACAGCGCCGAGCTGGAAGAGGGCCTGCAGGAATCCCGCCAGCTCATTATCATGGTCTCGCTCGCCATCGGCGGGATCGCCATGCTGGCCTCCGCCTGGCTGGCTCACTCCATCAGTCGCCCCATTCGTCAGGCTGCCGATGGCATGCACCACATCACCGCCGATCGGGATCTGGCGACCCGCCTCGACTTCTCTGACGAGTCGGAGCTGGGGCTGATGGCCCAAAGCTTCAATCGGCTGATCCAGAGCCTGAACCAGAGCTTCTCCCGCTTCCAGCAGTCAGGCAGCGCCCTCTCCGCCCAGTCGTCCCAATCCATGCAGCAGGCCCAGGCACTGGCAGGAGAAGCATGCCAGCAGGCCCAGAGCATTCAGGAGCTGACCACTGTGGTCACCACCATCGGTGACAACGCCGAGCAGATCGCCAGCCGCTCTGAAGGGGTCAACGACGTGACCCAACGCATCGCCAACCATATGCTCAGCATCGAGCAGGATGTGACCCAGAGCGCCGCGCAACTCGACAGCTTGCGCAGCAGCATCGGCAGCTCCTCGGCCCTGCTAGATGAGGTGGTGAAAGACAGCAACAACATCACCCAGATCATGAACCTCATCCGCGATGTCTCGAACCAGACCAACCTGCTGGCCCTCAATGCGGCTATCGAAGCGGCTCGGGCAGGGGATATGGGACGGGGCTTTGCGGTGGTGGCCGACGAGGTACGCCAGCTGGCGGTGCGTACCCAGACAGCCACCAAGGATGTGCAGGATCTTATCTTGCGCCTGCAGGAGGGAACCCGGCAGGCCAGCAGCTCGATGGCAGACTCCCGCAACCTGAGCGAAGAAGGATACAACCGGATGAATCAGGCCAGAGAGGTGCTGGTTGATGCCACCAGCCAGATCAACCAGACCGCCCTCGAGATCAACGAGATCAACGCGCTGGCGCAGGCGCAGAATCAACAGATGGGTCAAGCCAGAACGGCGCTGGACGAGCTGGCCATGGTGGCCGAACACCAGCGGGAACACGCGCAGGAGAGCAATGCCGCCAGCCGCGAACTGTTCGAACTGGCTAAGGCCATCGACGAGCAGATCCGCCAATACCGGATTGGCTAGGCCCGGCGCGTCCCTCTCTCCCTCTCAATAACCAAGACGCCACCGCAGGATGGCGTTTTCATTTTGCAAATCATTTTGCCTGCGATCTCGAAACGGGAATGACGACAAAGCTCGCAAGCCATTGATAATTAACATAAAAAATGTGGAATGGCCATTGCTTAGTGATATCAGACTCAACAGAGGGATATCGCCATGAAACCGACCACCAATCAAGCGCCCGTAGCCCACGTCGCCACTCAAAAAGAGACACTGACCCCCCGCGAAGGCACCTTCCTGATGATGGTGGCCCAACTGGTGGTGCTCACCTGCATCGTACTGGCCGCCACCATCGGCGGCCTCTCCTGGCAGTGGACCCTGCTGCTGGCCATTCCACCGGTGATCGGCGGCGCCCTGCTCAGCCGGGTATGGGGCAAACTCCCCCGCTAACTGCGCTTCAGCTCACACACCTTCCCGAACCGGCGGCCGACCCTCAAGTCGGCCGTCTGTTTATCTGCCACCAGGCTAATGCTGATTGGCCGCAACGAAGGCGCGGCTTGTTCTTCGCCAAGCAAACCGCAGCGACGAACCGTTCAAACAAACCGTACAAACCAACCTGCACTACAGGGTATGGCTGCCAAGCTGCTCTTTAAGAAAGTCGAGCCAGACCCGCAGTCGGATATCCCGCTGGGCATCGGAGTAGAAGACCGCATTGATGGGGCGCGAGGCGCCACTGTTGCTGCGGGCCAGCACCTCCACCAGCGCGCCGCTCTCCCGATCCGGCCCGGTCATGAAATCCGACAGACAGACAATCCCCTGTCCCGCCAGCGCCAGCTGACGCAAAGTTTCGCCGCTGCTGGCTCGCAGGCTGGGGGTAATGGCAAAGCGATCCCCCTGCTCGGCACTTAGCAGCGGCCAGTGGTTGAGGTGATCGGGATGCAAAAATCCAAGCAGCTCGTGACCGCTCAGCAGATCCGTCGGTTGGCGCGGGGTGCCGCGCTCGCTCAAATAGGCGGGAGAGGCCAGCAGCCGCAACCGCGAACGGCCCAGCGGCAGCGCACGCAGGGAGGAGTCGGTCAGCTCGCCGATGCGGATGGCCATGTCCACCCGCCGCTCCATCAGATTGATAAAGCCCTCCGAGCTGTGCAGTTGCAGCTCGATGGCAGGATAGCGACGTCGAAACTCGCCGATAATTGGCACCAGCCGGTGCAGAATAAAGGGGGTAGCGGCATCGACTCTCAACACCCCTTCGGGTTGTTCCCGGCGCATCAGCAGATGCCCCTCCGCCTCGCTCATCTCGGTCAGGATCTTCACCGCCCGCTGATAGAACCAGCTCCCCTCCTCGGTCAGGCTGACCCGGCGGGTGGTGCGATTGAGCAGCACGGTTGAGAGCTTCTCCTCCAGCCGCTTGATGCCACGGCTCACCACCGAGTTGTCCATGCCGAGGTTCTCCGCCGCCTGGCGAAAACTGCCCGCCTCCACCACCGCCACAAACAGGGTCAGTTCATCAGAATGGGTCTTCATTGCTGTTATCCGGACAAGATTAATGGGCCTTTATAGGCGCAGCCGCTGTGGATTAGCAAGCGTGCTCAGAGAGACGATCTTGTTTTTCGAAGAGAAATAACCAGAGAGAATCACTATCTCTCGCCCTGTTTAATCAGTTGAATGCTATCAAAAGGAATCGTATGAAGCCATGCTATCAAGGGGATACATTAATGGAGTTTGAAGAACGGCTGGCTATTGCCCATCAACTACTGGCTGACAGTGGCCTCAAGGAATTTCACTACAATCCGTGGCTGTTCAAATTGCTGCGTAAACTCGGCGTCCCCGTCAAGCCGCCTTATTACGCGGGCTGGCTTACCAATTTCCTCTGTTCCGGCCTCTCTATTGCGCCGTTATGGGGTCTGATTATGTGGACATTCGTCTGGCATCCAGAGGGAAGGGATCTTTTATCAGCCCTGTTCAACACAGCCATGTTCGCTGGCGTATTTGGTCTTTTCACCTTAATTAGACTCTGGCTCAAACGCCGGCAGCTTGGATTGACCCCATGGGAGCAGTTGGAGCACCTGCACATCAGTGAAGGCACAGCAGAAGAAGGTTAAAACTCCTGCTGCCGATTGAAACTGAGTGCAATACAGGCTCTGAAGAGCACACTTTCACAGACTCGGACTCTCACCTTGCCAGATTTCGTTAAATTTTTTATCAGCTTTTCAATTAACTGCCTCATCCAAACCGCCATTGGCCTCTTGGTTCTCGCCTACAGGCTTTTCCGCCACCACAATGGCAACTGGCGCAGCTATCGACGAAGCTGGGATCCTCTCCCTCTATTTGCCTCCATTTTCCTTGGCATGGTGATCGCAAAAAAGCTTCATCCGGCCATCATGGCAGCCTTGTAGTGATTGGCCATAGCTTGGACGTTCAATCAAGTAGTTCACCAGATGATCAAACAGTTGTGCCCTCACTGTGAGATAAGCAGTGGATCAAAGCGTCCATACGGGCCAGTAATATCTCTTTGCGGGTTTTAGGTGGTTTGCCATTGAACGCGCAATCAGCGAAGGTGAGCTGGTGACTCATGCAGAAACAGGGGTGTTGACTACAAATTCAGACAATCATTCATAAAAATTTCTCACTACTGCTATTGCTGCTCTCCCCCCAATACTGTTTTGCGACCAGCGCCCTGTTTCCTGCAAGTCACGGCAGGCATACTGACCCTTCGTTTTTGCCAAGGAGGTTCAGATGTCATCACCCGTGATTGTGATTGCCCAGCTTGAAGCCAAACCCGAATATGCCGAACAGTTTCGTGCAGCCCTTGAGCCGCTGATTGCGGCCACCTTGCAAGAGGCTGGCTGCCAGCGCTATCAGCTGCATCAGGATCTGGACAATCCCCACAGCTGGATGCTCTATGAGGTATGGGAGAGCGAAGCGGCCCTTACCGCCCATCAGGGCCGACCCCACTTTACCGAGTTTGTCGCCAAGGCCGAGCCCTGGTTTGCTGGCAGCACCATTCGCCGCTATCAGCCGCTGGACGCCTGATCCGCCGCGCCACTGAGCGCCCTTTGCAACCCGTTTGAGGAGTAGCATGATGAAGATGCCCAACCTGGGTCTTGGAACCTTTCGCCTGACCGGCCAACCCCTGCACGACTCTCTGTTGCAGGGGCTGGAACTTGGTTACCGCCATATCGACACCGCCCAGATCTACGCCAACGAAGCCGAAGTGGGCCAGCTGATGAGCGAGAGCGGCGTGCCCCGCCAGGATATCTATCTGACCACCAAGGTGTGGACCAGCGAATTTGGCCCGAGCAAGGTGATCCCGAGCCTTGAGGTGAGCCTGGAAAAACTGGGTACCGACTATCTGGATCTGGCGCTGATCCACTGGCCCTCCCCCAAGGATGAAGTGCCGATGGCGGTCTATCTGGAGCAGCTGGCCGAGGCCAAAGCACAAGGCCTGGCCCGCGAGATCGGGGTCTCCAACTTCACCGTGGCCCAACTCAAACAGGCCATCGATATTTTGGGGCCGGGGGCCATCGCCCACCAGCAGATCGAGGTTCATCCACTGCTGCAAAACCGCAAGGTGGTCGAGTTCTGCAAAGCCCAGGGTATCGCCATCACCGCCTATATGCCGCTCGCCTATGGCAAGGTGCTCGCCGAGCCGCTGCTGATGGAGATCGGCCAGAGCCACGGCGTCTCAGCGGCGCAGGTGTCGCTGGCCTGGCTGCTGGAGCAGGACATGACAGTGATCCCGAGCTCCACCAAGCGGGAGAATCAGGCCGCCAATCTGGCCGCCCTCGATATCACCTTGAGCAGCGAGGAGATGGCCGCCATCGCCACGCTGGATCGGGGCGAGCGCTGCGTCAATCCCGACTTTGCCCCCGCGTGGGACTGACGCGAAAGGCGTGAGACTAAGCGAAGAAAAGGCTGGCTCGCCAGCAAGCCAGATAAAACAGGGAGAGCATCATGCTCTCCCTGTCTCTTTTCTTGCCTCACGCTTTGCAGCGCTTGCTGAACGTCCCGTCGCCATATTGATGCCAGATACAGCCCCGCAATCAGGGCGCGTTCTGGCAAAGGGCGGGATCGAACACCTGATTCCAGTCTGATTTCATATCGACCACCACCCAGCCCCGCGCTTTTGCCTGTGCCAGCCCGTCGATCAGCTTGCCGCTGGCTGGTGGATGACTGTCGTAGGCGTATTCGCGCTTGGCATCGGTGTGGTGCACCAACAAACCAAAAGTGTGGTAATCCGGGTTGGTCGAGGTGTATTGCAGCATGGGCACGTCGCCATCGCTGTTACCAAAGGCGCCGACCGGACGCTGCCCCATAAAAAGGTGAATGGCGGCCGGTTTCGCCTTGCTGTCATCGAAATAGGCGCCGTTCATGGTCTTGCGGATCTCGCTGCCCTCCCCGGTCAGGGCAAACTCGCCGAGGGTAAAGGATCCAATCACCTGCTGGGGCGGGATGCCATACATCTGCTCGGACATCACCCGCATAAAATCGACGCCGCCGCCGGAGACAATCCAGGTCTGGAAGCCATTATCCCGCAGATACCCCAGCAGCTGCTTCATCGGCAGATAACCGAGCTGATCGTAGTGGCAGCCAAAACGGGGATCCTTGCTGCTGTTGACCCAGCGAGTGACCCGCTCGGCAAACTCGGTGGTGGTCATGCCGCTGTGGGTCAGTCCCACCAGCTTGGCGAGCCCCTTCTCCCCCGATTTGGCCACGGCCTTGAGGTCGTTGTTCAGCACTGCCGCGACGATGGGGTCGGCCTTCCACTCCGGGTGTTCCGGCGCCAGGCGCTTGATCTCGTCCATCGCAAACTGCAGCTGATAGGTCATGGGCGCTTCAGGCCAGAGGGTGCCGTCATTGTCAAACACCACATGGCGCTTCTCTGGCGGAATAAAAGTGGCCTGCTGCTGATCGGTGGCATTGGTTACCCAGCGGGTGATCGCCTGCTTGGCTGCCGTGTCATTCCAGGCAGAGAGGGGATCGCTCTGGCCAGCCTGTACCGCAAAAGCGCCGCACAGCAGCAAAAGAGAGGAGAGTCGATTCAATGTCATCATGTTACCTGTCAGCTGGATGTTGCCTGTCTATTGCCTGTAGATGAAAGCGCACGGCCATCACAACACCGGCGCGCATGGGTTCAACACACACGGGTTTCACAGGGAAAATCCTATGGCGGCCAGCTTGTACTGGAGCTTAAGCAAGCTCAGAAAAGGAGCAGCGTTCATCCCGTTCTGCGAGGCAGATCACTGCGTTGCGCTCACGCAGCGGGCAGCACAACCCCCCCCCCATCGCCATTGCTGCTGATTTGGCAAAAGTAATTTGATGTCACCGTCATTTTTGCCAACAAAACCCATCGGCATACTGGCGCCATTCTCCCGTCGGGAGTCCCTAACCAAGGAGTTGTTATGCCACTGGCGTTATTTGCCCTTACCCTGAGTGCCTTTGCGATAGGCACCACCGAATTTGTGATTGTGGGGCTTATCCCCACCATCGCAGAGCAGCTCAATGTCTCGCTCCCCTCGGCGGGCCTGCTGGTCAGCCTCTATGCCCTTGGCGTAGCCATCGGTGCCCCCGTGCTCACGGCGCTGACCGGCAAGGTGCCGCGCAAGTGGCTGCTGGTAGGGCTGATGGCGCTCTTTACCGCCGGCAACCTGCTAGCCTGGCAGGCCCCCGGTTACGAGAGCCTGACCGTGGCCCGCATCCTCACCGGATTGGCGCACGGGGTCTTCTTCTCGGTGGGCAGCACCATCGCCACGGGTCTTGTGGCCAAAGAGAAGGCGGCGAGCGCCATCGCCATCATGTTCAGCGGCCTTACCGTGGCACTGGTAACCGGCGTACCGCTCGGCACCTGGATTGGTCAGGTCTTTGGCTGGCGTGAAACTTTTCTGGTGGTAAGCCTGCTGGGCCTCGTCGCCATGGTGGGTAGCCTGCTGCTGATCCCGAATAACCTGCCCAAGGGGGCTGCCTCGACCATCCGCGAACAGCTCTCGGTGCTCACCAAAAAACCGTTGCTGCTGGTCTACGCCAAAACCGCCCTCGGTTATGGCGGCGCCTTCACGGCTTTTACCTTCCTCGCCCCCATCCTGCAGCAGGTGAGCGGCTTTAGCGCCAGTGGGGTGAGCCTGATCCTGCTGGTGTACGGGGTATCGGTTGCCGTCGGCAATATCTGGGGTGGCAAGCTGGCCGACAAGATGGGCCCCCTGCCTGCGCTGAAGCTGCTGTTTGCCGGTCTGGCGCTGGTGCTGCTTGCCCTCACCTTCACCGCACCCCATCCGGTGCTGGCGGTGCTCACCGTGCTGGTGTGGGGTGCCTTTGCCTTCGGCAACGTGCCGGGTTTGCAGGTGCTGGTGGTCAAACAGGCCGAGCTGCACACCCCCAAGGCAGTGGATGTGGCATCGGGCCTCAATATTGCCGCCTTCAACGTCGGCATTGCGCTCGGCTCCGTGGTTGGTGGTTTTGTGGTAGAGCACCTCGGCCTAATGCACACCCCATGGATCGGTGCCCTTATCGTGCTGCTGGCCTACGGGTTGACCCATGTCAGCGAGCGGCAGGCCGCCCGGGTTGCCCTCCCCGCCTAAGTGACCCTTCCAGCAAGATGCAAAAAAGGCCGACACCTGTGTCGGCCTTTTCATGGCTGCGTCTCAAGACTCCTTGAGATCCTCATCGGCGGCCCAGCGCGCCTCCAGCCAGAGCAGGTTGACCAGCCCGCACAACAGGGCGAAGCCCAGCCCCAGAATCCAGGTGAAATACCACATATCGCATGATCCTTTGGTTAAAGAGGGTTAGTAGAGGCTGTGGCCGTGCTGGCGGATCTGCTGGGCGCTCATCTTGCCGCGCACCACCCGGTAGACCCAGAGGGTGTAGCCGATGTTGATTGGCATCAGCACCCCGACAATCCCCAGCATGATAAAGAGGGTGCGCTCGCTGGAGGTGCTGTCCCACAGGGTCAGGCTGCTGGAAGGATCCAGCGACGAGGGCAGCACGAACGGGAACAGGGCGATGGCGATGGTCAGCATCATGCTGGCGCAGGCGCCGCCGCTGGCGAGCAGGGCCGTGCGCGGCAGCTCGCGGGCGCTGGCCAGGCTGCTCACCATGGGCAGCACCAGGCCAAGTGCCGGCACGCACCAGAGCCAGGGATGGGCGACGAAGTTGGCAAGCCAGCCCTGCTGGGCCACCCCCACCTCCTTCATCAGCGGGGTGAGCGCCCCGTTGATATCACCAATCTCCAGCACCCGGTAACCGGCCATCTGGCTGAGCCAGACGCCGCCCAGGGCAAACAGGCCGCTCGCCAGCGGACCGAGCCAGAGGCTCTGGCGGGCGCAGCGCCGGGCGATCTCCCCCTGGGTCTTGCACTGCAGGAAGCTGGTGCCGTGCAGCAACAGCAGCGCCAGCGCCGTTCCCATGCAGGTCAACAGCAGCGGCCAGTGGAAGTCAAAGGCTCCGTAGTGGATGCGAAGGGCCGCATCGAAGCGAAACGGCAGCCCCTGCAGCAAAAAGCCGAGGGTTGCCCCAAACACCAGGGTCGGCAGCAGACCGCCCACCACCAGGGCGCGATCCCACCAGCGGCGCCAGACCGGGTCCGCCAGCTTGCTGCGATAGTCAAAACCGACCGGCCGCAGGAACAGGCCGAACAGCAGGAACATGAAGGGCACGTAGAGCGCCGAGAAGGCGGCGGCATAGACCAGCGGCCAGGCGGCAAACAGGGCGCCGGCCCCGGCGATGAGCCACACCTGGTTGCCCTCCCACACCGGCCCCACGCTGTTGAGCAGCACCCGCCGCTCCTCGTCGTTCTTGGCCACCACCGGCAGCAGCATGGCCACGCCGAGATCGAAGCCATCCATCACCACGAAGCCGACCAGCATGAACAGCACCAGCCCCCACCAGATCAATTTCAGGGTTTCGTAATCCATCAGGCAGGACTCCCGTTTTGCAACACTTCACCTTGATAGCGACCCGTCTGCAGGCTGGCGGGCCCTTTGCGGATCACATGACGCAACAAGAACAACTCCACCACCAGCAGGCTGGTGTAGATGAGACAGATGGATATCAGGCTGAACCAGAGCTGGCCCGGGGTCAGCAAGGAGACGGACGCCGACACCGGCAGCACGTCGCTGATGGTCCACGGCTGGCGACCGAACTCGGCCACGAACCAGCCCGCCTCGATGGCAATCCAGGGCAGCGGAATAGACCAGAACAGGGCCTTGAGCAGACGCGGGGATTGCACTAGCTTGCCCCGGCACAGTTGCAGGAAGGCGGCAGCAAACAGCGCCAACAGCACCACGCCGATGCCCACCATCAGCCTAAAGCTCCAAAACAGCGGCGCCACCTGGGGGATGGAGTCCGCTACCGCCTTGGCGATGGCCGCCTCGTCCGCCTTGCCAATCTCCTTGGCATAGGGGGTGAGCAAGAGGCCGTAACCCAGATCCTGGCGATGACGCTCGAAGGTGGCTCGCGCCGCCTGATTGCTGCCATCGGCCCGCATCGCTTCGAGCGCCTCGTGGGCCAGCATGCCGCTGCGAATGCGCGCCTCGTGTCGCGCCTTGAGATCTGTGAGCCCCGTCACCTGCTCATCGAGGGAGCGGGTGGCGATGATGCCCATCAGATAGGGGATCTTCACCGCGGCATGGGTGGTCTCGGCAGCCTGATCCGGAAAGCCGAACAGGGTGAAGGAGGCCGGCGCCGGCTCGGTGTGCCACTCCGCCTCGATGGCGGCCAGCTTCACCTGCTGCACCTCGCCGGTGCGATAGCCCGACTCGTCGCCGAGCACGATGACCGAGAGGATGGCCGCCAGACCAAAGCCCGAGGCAATGGCAAAGGAGCGCAGGGCGAAGCGCACCTCCATGCGGCGCAGCAGATACCAGCTGCTCACCCCCATCACGAACAGGGAGGCCGCCACATAACCCGCCGCCACCGTGTGCACGAACTTGACCTGGGCCACCGGATTGAAGATCACCGCGGCCACGTCCACCAGCTCCATGCGCATGGTCATGGGGTTGAACTCGGCGCCAACCGGGTTTTGCATCCAGCCGTTGGCGATGAGGATCCAGAGCGCGGAGAGGTTGGAGCCGAGCGCCACCAGCATGGTCACCAGCAGGTGCTGACCGCGGGAGAGCTTGTCCCAGCCAAAGAAGAACAGACCCACCAAGGTGGACTCGAGGAAGAAGGCCATCAGCCCCTCCACCGCCAGCGGCGTGCCGAAGATGTCGCCGACATAGTGGGAGTAGTAGGCCCAGTTGGCACCGAACTGGAACTCCAGGGTAATGCCGGTGGTCACCCCCATCACGAAGTTGATGCCAAACAGTTTGCCCCAGAAGCGGGTGATGTCCTGATAGATCACCTTGCCGGTCATCACATAAGCCGACTCGGCGATCACCAGGATCCAGGACAGCCCCAGCGTGAGGGGCACAAACAGGAAGTGGAACAGGGCCGTGGCGCCAAATTGCAGGCGAGACAGGCTGACCACGTCATCCGGATTGATCATGCGTCACTCTCTTTTGTTGTATTTGCCTTGCACGTTTCGTGCGTGACAAGTACATCACGGAGCATGACACCTATAACAGATGCAGTTATATTGAATTACACCTATAACAGTTGATCCAGATCATGTCCCTTTACCAGCAGTTGGCCGACCGCCTGCAAAGCCAGATCGACGATGGTATCTGGCAACCGGGGGAGCGCATCCCCTCCATTCGCCAGAGCTGCAAGACCCACGGGCTCAGCCCCATGACCGTGCTGCAGGCCTATCAACTGCTCGAAAGTCAGGGGCGGATCCTCGCCCGCCCCCAGTCCGGCTACTACGTCAAAGCCGCTTCGCCGCAGGTCGTGCAGCACACCCCGAGCCAGACCCACTACAGCGGCTCGGTGGATATCAACGATCTGGTGTTCGAGGTGTTGCAGGCGAGCAAATCGCGGGATCTGGTGCCCCTTGGCATGTCGGTAGCAGACCCGACCCTGTTCCCCCATCCCCAGCTCGGGCGGGCCCTGGCCAGCTGCATGCGCAAGCTCGATCCCTTCAGCACAGTGGCCGATCTGCCCCCCGGCAACGAAGCGCTGCGCCGCGCCATCGCCCAGCGTTACGCCAGCGATGGGGTGGCGGTCAATCCGCAGGAGATCATCATCACCACAGGTGCCATGGAGGCGCTCTCCCTCAGCCTGCAGGTTCTGACCGAGCCCGGTGACTGGGTGGTGGTGGAGTCCCCCACCTTCTATGGCGCCCTGCAGGCCATCGAGCGGCTGAAACTCAAGGCGGTGGAGATCCCGGTCATTCCGGGGGTGGGCATCGATCTGGCGCTATTGGAAGACGCCCTCACCCGCATTCCGGTCAAGGCCTGCTGGCTGATGGGCAATGTGCAGCACCCGCTGGGCCACACCATGCCGGATAGCCACAAAGCGCAGCTGATGGCGCTGCTCAACAGCCATGGGGTGCCGCTGGTGGAGGATGACGTCTATGCGGAGGTCTACTTTGGCCGCGAACGCCCCAAGCCGATCCGCCACTGGGATCAGCGTGGCGACAGCCTGCTCTGCAGCTCCTTTTCCAAGTGTCTGGCGCCGGGCTTTCGGGTCGGCTGGGTGGTGGCCGGGCCCCATGCCGAGCGGGTGCAGCGGCTGCAACTGATGTCCACCCTCTCCACCAATGTGCCGAGCCAGCTGGCGCTGGCCGAGATGCTGCGCCAGGGCGGGGTCGATGCCCACTTTCGCCGCCTGCGCCACACCCTGGCCCAGCGCCAGCAGCAGATGCGGGCGGCCCTGCAACGGCTGTTGCCGGACGAGGTGCGGATCTCCTCCCCCGATGGCGGCTACTTCCTCTGGCTGGCGCTGCCTGCCCATTTCGACAGCCGCGCCCTGCACGCCAAGGCTCTGGGCAGCGGTTTTTCAGTGGCCCCCGGCGCGCTCTTCTCCAGTCAGGGGCAACACAACCACTGCCTGCGCCTCAACAGCTCCCATCCCTGGAGCGAACAGCTGGAGCAGGCCCTCACCCGGCTGGCCGCACTGATTGCCGCGCAGCTCGGTGAAAAGTAACGAGGCAAGGAGCCGCTGGCGAAACGAACAAAGGCCCGCAACGGGCCTTTGTGATTGGGGGGACGCGCCTTGTCTCGCCATAAAAAACTGATCATCTGGCCATGATCTGCGACTGCACCTTGAAGCCCAGCGCCTCGTAGAGGGCTTTGGCGCGCTCGTTGAAGGCCATCACCTCCAGCCGGATTTGCTGAGCATCACGGGCCTTGGCCCACTCATCGCAATGGGCGATCAGCGCCTTGCCAATCCCGCGGGAGCGGTGCTGCTCATCCACCACCACCGAGCCGATGCGGCAAATCGGCGCACGGGTGAGAAACGGCACGCTCTCATTTATGTCTATCCGTGCCGTCAAAAAGCCCACCACCCTGCCATCCTGCTCGGCAACGCAGAACAGACGCCCTTCCGCGCCGATGGCGCTCAGCAAAAATGCCCGCTCCTCTGGCGAAGGGGGGCAGAACACTTCGGGATAGTGTTGATGGTGGATCTCTCCTATCTGCCGGTTCAGCTCGACAATGGCGTCGATATCCAGTTCGGTCGCCTTGCGTATCTCCAACGGTTGCTCCTTGCAAAAAAGGTGATGGTCCTGCGCCATCTTAGGGGCTGTACCCCGTAATCCAAATAGGCTCATCCGCATCTTTTGGCGGGCAGCAGAAAAAACAACGCCCCTTGAGCGGGGCGTTATCGGCAATCCATGGCGATGAGGGCTATCAGGCGGGGGCGTTAAGCTGGGCCACCTGCCGCTCGATGCTCCCTTTGAGGTTGTCATCGAGTTTGAGGGCCCGCGCCAGCTCGTCGAGATAGCCGCGCTCCATAAAGTGATCCACCTCGATGGCAAGCAGGGAGGCGAGATAGACCTCGGTGGCCAGCTCCATATCGGTCACTTCCCGCGCCAGCGCGTGGGGATCGAGGGGACGGGCCAGCTCGGCGTCAATCCAGCGGGCGACATCGCTCTGACCCTGTTCGGTCAGGTACTCCTGAATTTTCTGGCGCTCGGCGCCGTCGATATGTCCATCGGCCCGGGCCGCGGCCACCATGGCGCGCACCAAAAGCGCCGCGCGGGCATCCAGCGCATTGCCTTCCAGCCCACTGATGGGATGGGTGGGCTGGGCCGGTGCCGCCTGCTGGGCCTGCCAATCCTGATAGAGCTTGTAGGCCAGCCCGCCAAGGGCCGCAGCGCCGCCCACGGCAGCGGCCTTACCGCCATATTTGCGCACTTTTTTATTGCCCAGCAACAGACCGAGCGCACCACCGGCCAGCGCCCCCTGCATCTGCCCCTTGCGCTTGTCTCCGCCTTCGTTGAGCCAGCCTTTGCCAGCCCCCAGCAACTGTTCCAGCATCTGTTTCATGGTGTCACTCCTGCGGCTATGTTCCCGTCGATAGAGCAAGATAGTGACCCCGCCCCCCTGAATCGGGGATGAACCCTTGACCGGGCAGGCCGATGGGGCAAAGCTCAGGGAAACCCTTCAGGCAATAAGGATGTAACTGTGCCCAATCGCGAACTGATCCTGCAATTTCTGGCCGAACCCTCCGACGTCAATTTCGGCGGCAAGGTACACGGCGGCATGGTGATGAAGTGGATCGATCAGGCGGGCTATGCCTGCGCCGCTGGCTGGTGTGGTGGCTATGCGGTGACCGTCTATGTGGGGGGGATCCGCTTTTTGCGCCCCATCCAGATTGGCCAACTGGTAGAGGTGCACGCCCAGGTTATCCACACCGGCACCACCAGCATGCACCTGGCGGTGGATGTCTACAGCCGCCACCCCACCGACACCGAGCGCCACAAGACCACCCACTGCATCATCATCTTCGTGGCGATGGATGAGCAGGGCAAACCGACCCCTGTGCCTCAGTGGCAGCCGGTGAGCGAGAGCGATCTGCAGTTGCAGCAGTACGCCAAAAAGCTGATTGCCCTGCGCGAGGAGATCGACAAGGAGATGCGCCAGCACCTCTGACCTTGGTGATTCCCCTGCCCGATAGAGGGGGCGCTTTCGGCCAACGGCGGCGCCCCTGTATAATCCCCCCTCTTCCCGCAACCGGAACCCTGCCCATGTCACTGGAAACTGCCCCGCCCGAGGTGAAACTCGCGGTGGATCTGATTGAACTGCTGGAAACCAACCAGTTGGCCCCCGAACTGGTGCTGGCGGCGCTGGCCATCGTCAAAAATGACTACGAGCGCAAGCTGGCGGAGGGGAAGGATCACTGATCCCCCCGCACTTTTTCCGCCTTATCTTTCCGGCTTCAGTTTTTCCCCACAGAATTTTTCCTCACATAGCCACTCACTGCGGCCCCATCACCTTGTCACAGAGGGCGATCAGGGCCGCGCTCAAGCGAGTGAGCGGCTCGCTCCCGCTTCCCCCGGCATGGAGGGCCAGCTCCACCGGCGCCACCTTGGGCCAATGGGTCAGGGCCAGCTGATCGGCGGGCATCAGCCGTTTGGGCAGCAAGCTCACCCCGATCCCCGCGCTCACCGCCCCCTGCAAGCTGGCAAGGCTGGCGCTGACATAGGCGATACGCCAACGCCGACCGAGGCCATCGAGCGCCTCGGTAATCTGCCGCCGATAGAGCCCTTCGCTCGGGAATACCACCAGCGGCAGCGGATCCCGTTCCCGTGCGGGCCAGTCGCGACTGTCGACCCACACCAGCGGCTCGCGCCAACTGGCAAGGGGCGAACCCTGTCCGCGCACCTGCTTGACCAGCGCCAGATCCAGCTCTCCCGCCTCGAAGCGCTGCCAGATCTCGTGGCTCAGGCCACTTTGCACCTCCAGCCGTACCTCGGGGTAGTCGCGGGCAAAAGCGGCCAGCACCGGGGTAATGGCACCTGCGGCGAAATCCTCCGGCACCCCGAGGCTGAGCGCCACGCTCCCTTCCGTCACTTGTTCTTCGGCCTGCGCCAGCAGCGCCAGAATGCGGCGGGCCAGCCCCAGCAATTTTTCCCCCTCCGCCGTCGCCACCACCTGACGGCCAGCACGATCGAGCAGCGGGCAGCCGAGCTGCTGCTCAAGGCGGCGGATCTGCTGGCTGATGGTGGATTGGGTCAGATGGACCCGTTCACCGGCGCGGGTAAAGCTGCCGGTGTCGATAATGGCGACAAAACTGCGCAGTAACAGGGGATCCAGCATGGGGCACTCCATTTACAAAACCACTGAACTCCATTCTATCATTTAATTTCCAAATGACTTTCGAGCCCGCTAGGCTGGCGCTTTTGCCTCCTTTGACGGTGATCTGCCATGTTCAGCCCCGATGACTCCGCGTCCCGAATGCATCCCACTTCTCCCAGAACCGGAAACTGCACCCGATGAATCAACGAAATGCGGATCAACCCGCAGGCCAGACTGCCCTGCTGGTGCTGGTGATCCTGATTGGCCTTAATCTGCGCCCCTTTCTTACCGCCATCGGCCCGCTGAGCGGCGAGATTGGCCGCGCCCTGTCGCTCGGGATGGATACCCTGGCCTGGCTCACCCTGCTGCCGCTGTGGCTCATCGGGATTGGCGTGCTGCTCACTCCCAGCCTGCGTAGACGCGCCAGTGCGTGCCAACTATTGGGGGCGGCCCTGCTGCTGCTCGCGGCGGGCAGTGCCCTGCGTTTTGATGCCCAGAGCGGCGCCCTGCTGATCACCACAGCTGCGCTCTGTGGCCTGGGTTCGGCGCTGGTGCAGGGGGTGCTGCCCGCCCTTATCAAGCAGCACTTTGCCCGCAAGGTGCCGCAAGTGATGGGGATCTTCTCTGCCTGCATGATGGGGGGCGGGGCGCTCGGTGCCAGCCTTACCCCAAGGCTGGCAGTCAGCCTCGACTGGTCGCGGACGCTGGCGCTCTGGAGCCTGCCGGTGCTGCTGGCCCTCATCTGGCTGGGGTGGAAAGTGCGTCTGCCAAGCACCGCGGCAGTCGCTATTCCTCACGGCGAACAGCGGCTGATCACCCTGCCCCGCAGCTGGTTGCTGATCGTCTGCTTTGGCATCATCAATAGTGGCTACGGCATCGTCGTGGCCTGGCTGGCCCCCGCCTATATGGCGAATGGCTGGAGCGCCGCACAGGCGGGCGAGCTGGTCGCCTGGCTGGCACTGGCCCAGACCGCCAGCGGCCTCGGTCTGCCGCTGCTGGCGGCGCGCAGTCTGGATCGGCGACGGTGGATGGGCCTTGCCATCGCCATGCAGCTGGCGGGATTTGCCGGCCTCTGGCTGGCGCCAGCCAGTGCTCCCATTCTCTGGTGCATGCTGTGTGGTGCCGGTCTTGGCGGCAGCTTTTCGCTGATCATGGTGATTGCGCTCGATCACCTGCCCGACCCGCGCCGCGCGGGCACCCTGAGCGCCCTGATGCAGGGGTTCGGCTTTATGCTGGCGGCCACCGGCCCTTGGGTGGCGGCGCGGCTCTATCACTATATGGGCGACTTTGCGGCCGCCTGGCAGTGGCAACTGGGGGGCTTGCTGCTGATGAGCCTGCTGGTGCTGCGCCTCGACCCACGCCACTATCCCCGCGTTATGCGGTTACCGACCGCCAGCGAGCCAACCCTTTCGGCGCCCCGCCCAACCGACTCTGCGACCCAAAGCAACACACCGGCCTGAGGCCGGTGTGTTGGGGATAACCGTGTTAGGGATGACAAGGTAGGCTGACGCCACTCAGGGGAGCAACTCAGCGCCCCTTCTTCTGCCGTCCGGTGTTAGCGGTGCGCGGCTTGCCAGCGGCCGGTTTGCCTCCCTTGGGAGCCCCTTTGCCAGCACCGCCCTTGTTGGCTGCACCTTTGCCCGCACCACCCTTGACCACCGGCAGCTTCTTCTCAAAGGCTTCCGGGCCCGGCACATTGGGGCGCCCGCCAATCTCGTGATCGTCATCGCGGCGCGGCTTCTTGCCCTGCCCCGGTTTGGCGCTTGGCGCCGCAGGAGCCTTGGCCGCCTTGGGCTTGTCGCCTTTGGCCGGTTTCACCTCGGAGGAGGAGTCCTCAATCAGCTTGAACAGATCGATCAGCTCGTCGTCGGTGAGATCGCGCCACTCGCCCACCGGCAGCCCCTTGAGGCTGACGTTCATGATGCGGATGCGCTCCAGCTTGGTCACTTCAAAACCGAAGTGCTCGCACATGCGGCGGATCTGGCGGTTAAGCCCCTGCACCAGGGTGATGCGAAAGACAAACGGCGCCTCTTTCTTCACCTTGCACTTCTTGGTTACAGTACCGAGGATCGGCACCCCGGCCGCCATGCCGCGCACAAACTCGTCGGTCACCGGCTTGTCGACGGTCACCAGATACTCTTTCTCGTGATCGTTGCCCGCCCGCAGGATCTTGTTGACCAGATCGCCGTGGTTGGTGAGGAAAATCAGCCCCTGCGAATCCTTGTCGAGCCGCCCGATGGGGAAGACCCGGGTGCTGTGGTTGACGAAATCGACGATGTTGTCCTTCTCGCCCGCCTCTGTGGTACTGACGATGCCCACCGGCTTGTTGAGGGCGATCAGCACCAGACTGTCCGCCTCGCGCGGCTCGATCACCTGACCGTTCACCTTGACCAGATCGCCAACCTGCACCTGATCACCGATCCCGGCCCGCTTGCCGTTGATAAAGACGTGGCCCTGCTCGATAAAGCGGTCGGCCTCACGGCGCGAGCAGATGCCGCTCTCGCTGATGTATTTGTTCAGGCGCATGGATTCGTTAGCCAGCATGAGTCACCTGCCACAGGTTCTGGGCCGCGCCCGGTTGTGCCATCGCCTGTTCCGGCTGCGCCGGGGAGGCTGTCTGCTGCATCAGCCAATTCACTACGTCAAAGTTCTGCATACCATTCCATCTTCAAAAAAGGCCAATGCCAGCTTATCCATCAAAAAACGCCGCTACAGTAGCATAATTGCCCCCTTTCAGGGGCAGATAGTTGCAAGATAGCAGCGCCCAAGCGGGCATCTGCGGACAAGTTCACGCCACCAGATGGCCCGCGATGCAGCCTTCGAACGGCCAGCCTGATGCCAACGGCAGGATCAGGCGCCCACAGCCAGCGCGGACGAACGCCATCAACTATACATATCACCTTGTTTCCATTAGGCTTTAAGCCGGTTGGCTGCGCCCAATGTGCTGCGCCAAACTCGCCCGCCCAAAGGCGGCCCTACCCCTATCGCCAAGGATTGCACCATGCTGGCTCACACTCGCCGCCTTGTTCGCCGTGCTCTGCTGACCCTGTTGCTGCTGTTGCTGACTGCATGGGCGGTGATCGCCTACTTCGCCTGGCAGGCGGCGCCGCTGCAGCTGTGGCACACAGTGGTGCCCCCCGAACTCAGCGCCGATGAGCTCGACAGTAGCGACTGGCAAACCTATCTGGCCCGCGAAGCAGAGCTGTTCGAACTGGTGGCCACCGAGGTGGTCGCCAAGACACCGCCGGAGCAGCAACTGGCCAGCAATCGCTACTATCAGGACGCCCCCATCAATCCCGCCCGCTTTCAGCAGAACTGGAATCGCTCCTACCTGCTGCGCCCCGAGGGGGAAGTCAAAGGGGTGGCGGTGCTGCTGCACGGCCTGACCGACTCCCCCTACAGTCTGCGCCATCTGGCCAGACGCTATCAGCAGCAGGGATTTATCGCGCTGGGGCTGCGGATCCCCGGCCACGGCACCGTGCCCGCTGGCCTCGTGGATGTGGATTGGGAGACCTGGCTGGCCGCCACCCGACTGGCGGTGCGGGAGGCCAGATTGCTGGCACCGGGCAAGCAGCCGCTCCATCTGGTGGGCTTTTCCAACGGCGGCGCGCTGGCGGTGAAATATGCGCTCGATGCGCTGGCCGACCCGAGCGGCACTCTGGCAAAACCGGATCGGTTGGTGCTGATCTCTCCGATGATCGGGGTGACCCGCTTTGCCCGCTTCGCCGGGCTCAAGGCCGTGCCTGCCCTGCTGCCCGCCTTTGCCAACGCCGCCTGGCTCGACACCATGCCGGAGTTCAACCCGTTCAAGTACAACTCGTTCCCGGTCAACGGCGCGCGCCAGTCCTATCGCCTGACCCACGCCATCCAGCAGCAGGTGCGCCAACTGGCCGCCAGTGGCGAGCTGGCGGCGTTTCCCCCCGCCCTCACCTTCCAGTCGGTGATGGACTATACCGTCAGCACCCGCTCCATCATTGCCGATCTCTACCACTACCTGCCGGCCAACGGCAGCGAACTGGTGCTGTTTGATATCAACCGCAGCACCCTGTTTGGCCCGCTGATGAGCTCGGCCTCCGAGCTGGCGCTGCACCGCTTGCTGCCAAACGCCCCCGGGCACTATCGCCTCACCGTGGTGGGCAATGTCGCACCAACCGCCCCCGCGACGCAGGCCAGAACGCTGGCCAGCGCAGATCAGCCTGAGCAGCTCTGCTCGCTGGGTATCGACTATCCCAAGGAGATCTACTCCCTCTCCCATGTGGCGCTCCCCTTCCCGATGGACGACCCCCTCTATGGCATGGCAGCGCGCCCGCAGCAGCGGGAGCAATACGGCATCAATCTCGGCGGTCTGGCCCTGCGTGGCGAGCGCGGCGTGCTGATCGTCAACCCCGGCGCCCTCACCCGCACCTCCTCCAACCCCTTCTACCCCTATCTGCAGCAGCGGGTAATGGAGACCCTCACCGCCCCTCCCGTCGCCCCGTCTGCTGCCGTCCCCCCTGCCAGCAGCGGTCAATATGATGCGGCCTATCAGGCCGAGCTGGAGCAGTTTTTACAGGAGAGCGACGAGAGCAGCCCGCCTTTCTAGGGCGTGTGTGGCGAATCGGCGAAGCTGCGCGGGCACTTGGCGCGATAGCGATACGAGAAAGGGGCCGTCAAGTGACGGCCCCTTTCTATTGATGATGGCGATGGAACTGATGGCTTGGTGGACTCAGGGATAACGGCTGACCTCAATCAGGTTTTGGTCTGGATCGAGGAAATAGACAGATTCTATAGGCCCGCAAGCCCCGCTTTTGGTCACAGGCCCCTCGACAATCTCCACCCCGTGGCAGGCCAGCTGGGCCATCACCTGCTTCAGCGGCCAGCGGGTGATAAGGCAGACATCCCCCGACCCCACCTGCGCCCGGTTGCGCGGCTCCTGCCCAAGCAGTTGCAGATTGATCTTCTGGTTGCCAAACCCTACCGCCCGGCGCCCCGCACCGAAGGTAATGGCCTCCATATTGAGCACCGAACTGTAAAACGCCACGGCCCGTTCGATATCACTGACCGTCAATACCAGATGGTCGATATGGCTGATCATGGTTACCTCCTGGTGGTGATCTGGCTGATGTGACCGACATATGCCCGCAAACATCCGACTGTTGCCACCACAGCGGGCTACCCCATCATACCCGGCAAGGGGAAACCCATGTGTGCCGTGGCGCGCAAAGAGAGCGCAAATGTTCTGGTCAGATAAATTCGCGTTACTGCACCGCAGCGCACGCTTTCTCCCGCTGGGCCAGCAGGGCTTCATCGTCACTGTCCATTGCCGCCAGAATCGCCTGATTGCAGGCGCGCTCCGCCAGCTTGGCAGGACTCTGCTTGGCATCCCCAATCTCTGCAATCATCGGCCGATAACTGATGGCCGCCGAGCAGTACATGGTGCGAAATTTGGGCAGTTGCCAACTGCTGTCATCCTGCCGGGTCAAGTCATCGCACAGCTTGTGAAACAGGGCGGACGCCTTGACCGTGCACTGGCTAAAACGCCGAACATCCTGCTGGTAGGGACGACAAACGCTCGGCTGCTGGATCTGCCACAGCTGAAAAGAGAACGGGACCGACTCCCCCTCATACTGCACCACCAGCGTCTTGGCCTCAGTGCCATAGATATCCGCAACCTGCTGCTGTACCAGATTGAGATAAGCCGAAAAAAGATAGGAAACCGGATCCATCACCACCTCCCTGTGGTTGTCACTGCCGGGCTTTATTACCGAAAACCGGGGCGATTTTCAAACGAGTAACAGGTGACAACAGCTTACTGATTTGGTTGGAAAAAATGATACTCTTCTCGCCACCCACATGTACAACGTTCAAGGCTAAAGTGCGATGCAACAATGCGGTATTTATGAACAGCTCATTACTCAACTGCTGACATCTCGACTCGACCGCGAGCGCTTTTACGTGGGGGAACGCCAACTTGAGCCTGCCGAAGCGGCAGTTTGGTTATCCAGATTTCTGAGCCGGGTTTTGGAATATGCGGTGGGCTCGGTAACTGGAGAGGATCAGCTGCAACGGCAGATTGAGCTGGCTAACCAGTTATTACTTTGGCTAAAGGATCGCACACAAGACCCAGACTTTATTGGCGAGAACCTCATTGATAGTCAGGGAAAAATTCTGACCGCGCTCTACCAGTTGGATAACCCCATCTCCGCCAATTTAAAGCAATATGCCGAGGATATTTTCCCTCTGACCGGTCTAACGCAAAGTGAGCTGTTCTGCGGCAGCAATGCGGGTTTGTCGATGGAGTCGGAGATTAAACGGGAGATATTGTCTGCAGATAGCATCTGCTGGCTGGTCTCATTTATCAAATGGGCAGGTATCCGGATTTTCCGTCATGAGCTGGAAGAGTTCACTCGCAGCGGCCGCCAATTAAAAGTAATTACTACCTCTTATATGGGGGCGACCGATGCCAAGGCAGTTGAATTTTTAGCCAACCTCCCCAATACCGAAGTCAAACTCAGCTATAACACCCAGCGCGAGCGGTTGCATGCCAAGAGCTATCTCTTTTGCCGAAATACCGGCTTTCATACCGGCTATATAGGTTCCTCCAATCTCTCTCACTCAGCCCTCACTAGCGGCTTGGAGTGGAACCTAAAAATCACCTCGCAAGAGATCCCTCATATTATCGAGAAATCTCTGAGTACCTTTGAAACCTATTGGGAATCCGATGATTTTGAGCTGTTTGATGGCAAGCTCGAAAGCCGTACAAAATTGCAGCATGCACTACAAGAGGCCCGTGGGGATGGGGACAAAAATAGCCCTGCCTATTTCTTTGATATCACGCCGTTTCCCCATCAACTGGAGATCCTTGAACAATTGGCGATGGAGCGCGCTTTACACCAGCGCTTCCGTAACTTGGTGGTTGCGGCCACCGGTACAGGGAAAACCCTGATCTCCGCTTTTGATTTTACGCGTTTTCTGAAAACCAAACCCGACGCCAAGTTCCTGTTTGTCGCCCACAAAGAGGAGATCTTGCGCCAAGCATTAGCCTCGTACCGCGGTGTGCTCAAGCAATCCAATTTTGGCGAACTCTTAGTCGGCGGCGCCGTGCCAACCCACTACCGTCAACTATTTGCCTCGGTGCAATCCTTGAATAACCAGCTGGCTAATTTACGTCTTAGCCCAGATTATTTCGATTACATCGTCATTGATGAGGTTCACCATATTGCGGCGGCCAGTTATCGTGGTTTGCTCGCCGCCTTTGAACCTCACATTCTGTTGGGGTTAACCGCAACGCCAGAGCGCCATGATGGCGGTGATATTCTTGCCGACTTTTGTGGTGTCATCGCAGCAGAGATCCGCTTGCCCGAGGCCATCAATCGTCGCCATCTCTGTCCGTTCCAATATTTTGGTATCGATGATGATACTGACTTGCGCCAAGTGGCTTGGAAAAATGGCCGTTATGACATCACTGAACTCACCAATATCTATACCCACAATCAGCAGCGGGTACAGAAAATAGTCCAGAGCCTCAATGAGATCGTCACCGATATTACCAAGATCAAAGCGCTGGCATTTTGTGTGAGCCGTGAACATGCCGACTTTATGTGCAAGGCATTTTTATTGAAGGGCATCAAGGCTGACATCCTCACCAGCGATAATCGAGACGAGCGGCATAGTAAACAACAAGATTTGCGCACTGGGGTTATCAATATTCTCTGCGTGGTGGACATCTTCAACGAAGGGGTTGATATCCCGGAAGTCGATACCTTGCTGTTTTTACGACCAACGGAAAGCCTCACTATCTTCTTGCAGCAATTAGGGCGCGGCCTGCGGCTGGCGAGCGATAAAGAGTGCTGCACCGTGTTGGACTTTGTTGGCAATGCCCGTGCTGAGTATGACTTTGCCCAGAAATTCCGGGCACTGGTGGGTAAAACTAATAAGGCGATCAGCCACGAGATCAAACAGGGCTTCCCTCATGCCCCCTTGGGCTGCCGCATCGAACTCTCAAAACAAACCCAAGAGTTAATTCTGAAAAATATCAAAAAGGCGACCCTCAATACCTCACGCCTCATGGGCCTGATCCGCCGTTTCTCACAGGACTGTGATTTACCACTGACGCTGGCGAACTTTTTGAAGTTCTACCCTCACATCAGCCTTGAGGAGATCTACAAGCGCGGCAATTGGACCAACTTGGTCAAACAGGCCCGCAACCATACCATTTCTGAAATGAGCGATGAGAAGCTGTCGACCCTCTACACCCGGGCCATCAAAACCCGGCTATTGGGCTGCGATGCGCTCCATTACTTGAACTTCTTACAAACCTTGGTGGAAAGCGCCTTTACCTTAACGGCTGAGCACGATGAGCGGATGGCCTTGATGTGCCATTACGACTTCTGGCAACAGAGCGGCCCCACTGCAGGCTTTAGCTCCTTGGCGCACAGCCTGAAACAACTCAATCAACCTGAATTAAGGGCCGAGCTGGCAGATCTGTTGCCCATGCTGATCAACCGGGTGCAACACGAACAAAGCGCCATGCCAAACCTTCCCGGTAATCCGCTGCAACTGCATGCTCGCTATGCCAGAGAGCAGGTGCTGGTTGGCTTTGGCGCGACCACCTTCGCGCAGCAACCCACGGCTCGCGAAGGGGTCTATGTCATCGCAGAGCAAAATATCGAGTTGCTGTTCGTGACCTTGAACAAAACGGAACAGCACTTCTCCCCCACTACCCGTTATCACGACTACGCCATCAACGAGTCGCTGTTTCATTGGCAGAGCCAAAACAGCGCTCGCCCAGAACGGGGCAAGGGGCTGAGTTACATAAACCACAGAGCAGAAGGTAAGCGCTTGTTTTTGTTCGTCCGCGAGCAGAGCAAAGATGAATTTGGCCGCACCCTTGGCTTTGTGAACTTTGGTGAGGTGGAGTACGTATCCCACACTGGCAGCCAACCGATGAACATTAAATGGCGTCTCACTACTCCGATGCCGCCATTTATGTGGAAAGAGGCCGCCAAACTGGCTGTTGGTTAGTAAGGCTTCTCACCCGGTGGGTGATATGACGCAAAACCCACCGGATTCTCGCCCAAAACCCCGTCTAAATTATCCAGTTGCATAATAACCATGCGGCCTTGCGGTTGTTTAACTGGCCCTAACGTCAGATAATACCGCCCGCCTTCAAACCCCGATAACCCGACTTTCAGTGACGGTAATTGATGACTGAGTACCTGCTTTTATTGATCGGCACCGTGCTGATTAACAACTTCGTGCTGGTGAAATTCCTCGGCCTCTGCCCCTTTATGGGGGTCTCCGGCAAGCTGGAAACCGCCATCGGCATGGGGCTGGCGACCACCTTTGTTATGACCCTCGCCAGTGCCAGCTCCTATCTGGTGGAGCACTATATCCTGCTGCCGCTGGATATCGCCTATTTGCGCACCCTCGCCTTTATTCTGGTGATCGCCGTGGTGGTGCAGTTTACCGAGATGGTGGTGCGCAAGAGCAGCCCGACCCTCTATCGCCTGCTGGGGATCTTCCTGCCCCTCATCACCACCAACTGCGCGGTGCTCGGGGTGGCGCTGCTCAGCATCAATGAGCGACACGACTTTATCCAGAGCGTGATCTACGGCTTTGGCGCCGCCATCGGCTTCTCGCTGGTGTTGATCCTGTTTGCCGCCATGCGCGAGCGTCTGGTCGCCGCCGATGTGCCCGCGCCGTTTCGCGGGGTGTCGATTGCCATGATCACCGCCGGTCTGATGTCGCTGGCCTTTATGGGCTTTACCGGCCTTATCAAGATATAACCATGATCCATATTCTCTTTGCCATTCTGGTGCTCACCCTGCTGGCGCTGGCGTTCGGGATTATCCTGGGCTTTGCCGCCGTCAAGTTTCATGTGGAAGCAGACCCCATCGTCGATCAGCTCGATGCCCTGCTGCCCCAGACCCAGTGTGGCCAGTGCGGCTATCCCGGTTGCAAACCCTACGCCGAGGCGCTCGCCAACGGCGATCAGATCAACAAGTGCGTGCCCGGTGGCGAGGCCACCATGCGCAAGATTGCCGATCTGATGGGGGTCGAGCCCCAGCCACTGGGGGGCAGTGACGAGGCCGCCGTGCCAGTCAAGAAGGTCGCCTTTATCCACGAAGATCAGTGCATCGGCTGTACCAAGTGCATTCAGGCCTGCCCGGTGGATGCCATCGTCGGCGCCACCAAGGCGATGCATACCGTGATTGCCAACGAGTGCACCGGTTGCGATCTCTGTGTCGATCCCTGCCCGACCGACTGCATCGAGATGATCCCGGTGCCCACCACGGTCGATAACTGGAAGTGGGATCTCAATAACGTGCATGTTCCGGGCAAGATTCCGGTCAAGATAGTGGAATAAACAGCGGAGCAACCATGCATTCCTTACTCGAACGTATCAAAGCCGGCACGCTCTGGGACTTTCACGGCGGCATTCACCCCGCCGACAACAAGCTGCAATCAAGCCAGAGCCCTGTAGTAGACGCCGGTCTACCGCCGCGCCTCATTATTCCACTGCGCCAGCACGCAGGCCCCGCCGGCGATCTGCTGGTGCAGGTGGGCGACAAGGTCAAAAAAGGGCAACCGCTGACCCGTTATGCCAAGGGGCGGGTCGTCCCTGTCCATGCCTCCACCTCCGGCACCATCACCGAGATTGGCAACCACACGGTTGCCCACCCCTCCGGACTCGGCGATCTCTGTGTCATCCTCACCCCGGATGGGGAAGATGAATGGGGCGAGCGCAATGGCAAAGCCGATTACTGGAATCTGGAGCGGGGTGAGCTGCTCGAGCGCATCCAGCAGGCGGGAGTTGCGGGCCTTGGCGGCGCCGTGTTCCCCACTCACAGCAAACTCGACGGCCGCGGCCAGCTCACCGAGATCCTGATCGTCAATGGGCTGGAGTGCGAACCCTATATCACCACCGACGATCGGTTGATGCAGCAGTATGCCGACGAGATCATGGATGGCATCCGGGTGCTCAAGCACCTGCTCAAACCGAAACTCACCCTGATCGGGGTGGAAGACAACAAGCCCGAGGCGATCGAGCAACTGACCCGTCACGCCACCGATGAAGATGTGCTGGTCAAGACGGTGCCGACCAAGTACCCCTCGGGCGGAGCCAAGCAGACCATCGAGCTGCTCACCGGCCGTCAGGTGCCCAAAGGCGGCCGCGCGGTCGATATCGGCATCATGGTGCTCAACGTCGCCACCGTGTTTGCCATCAAGCGCGCCATTATCGACGGCGAGCCGCTGATCGAGCGGATCGTCACCCTCACCGGCGACAGCTTCAAAAAACCCGGCAACGCCTGGGTGCGCCTCGGTACGCCGGTACGCTGGCTGTTGCAGCGTTTCGAACTGCAACCGGAAGCGGAGCAGCGGGTGATCATGGGTGGCCCCATGATGGGCTTTACCCTGCCCCACGCCATGGTGCCTGTGGTCAAGGCCACCAACTGCCTGCTGGCACCGACGCAAGCCGAGCTGCCCGCTCCCGGCCCGGAGCAGCCCTGCATCCGCTGCAGCGCCTGCGCCGATGCCTGCCCGGCCACTCTGCTGCCGCAAGAGCTCTACTGGTACAGCCGGGCCAAGGAGTATGATAAGGCCGAGAAGCTCAACCTGATGGACTGCATCGAGTGCGGCGCCTGCGCCTGGGTCTGCCCCAGCGAGATCCCGCTGGTGCAGTACTACAAGATCGCCAAAGACGACATTCGCGAAGCCCGTGCCGAGGCCGAAAAAGCCGAACGCGCCAAGCAACGTTTCGAGGCCAAGCAGGCCCGTTTCGAGCGGGAGAAAGCGGCCCGCGAAGCGCGCCATGCCGAAGCTGCTGCCCAGCGCCGTCAAACCATGACGGCCGCAGGCGGGGAAGATCCGGTGGCAGCCGCCTTGGCCCGTATCAAGGCCAAGCAGGATGCCCCCATCACTGCCATTGCCGCCACCGCCGAGGGCTTGCCTGACAACAGCGCCGTGATTGCCGCCCGCGAAGCCCGCAAACGGGAAGCGGAGGCGCGCCGCGCCGCCAAACTGGCGGAGAGCGCAAACAGCGACACTGCCGCCGCAGCGCCGCAATCCGCCGAGGCGGCTGACCCCGCCAGCGATCCCAAGAAAGCAGCCATCGCCGCCGCACTGGCCCGCGCCAAGGCCAAGAAAGCCGCTCAGGCTGGCGATAGTGCCGAGCCTGTGACTGCCGAAGCCGTTGCTGCCCCTGCGGTAGATGCTGATCAGCAAAAGGCAGAGGTTGATCCGAAAAAAGCGGCGATTGCCGCCGCCATCGCCCGTGCCAAGGCTAAAAAGGCCGAAGCCAGTGGCGAGCCGGTAAGCGCAGCCAACAGCGCAACAACCGACGCTGACACCCAAAGCGATGCGCCATCTGCTGCCAGCGAAGCAGTTGACCCCAAGAAAGCCGCTATTGCTGCTGCCATCGCCCGGGCCAAGGCCAAGAAGGCCGCCCAGCAGGGTGACAGCACTGAGGGCGATCTGACTGAAAACGCAGGCACCAGCGAAACGGCTGCAACCCAAAGCGATGCGCCATCTGCGGCCAGCGAAGCGGTTGATCCCAAGAAAGCTGCTATCGCCGCTGCCATTGCCCGCACCAAGGCCAAAAAGCTGGCCCAGCAGGGCGAAAGTGCCGGTGTTGAAGATACGCAGAGTGAGCCAGCTGCCAGCGCACAGACCCGCGACGTGGCGGTAGCCAAGAGCGAAGTAACCACCAGCCACAGCGATACGGCTGAAATCGAAGCGGTCGATCCCAAGAAGGCCGCTATCGCCGCAGCCATCGCCCGTGCCAAGGCCAAAAAGCTGGCCCAGCAGGGCGCAAGTACCAGTGCTGAGGTAGCAAGTACCAGTGCAGAGGTAGAAAGTGCCGCTACTCAGGTAGATAGAGCCGAAACTGAGGGTGAGCGCGCACCTGCTGAGCCGATGCAAAGCGATGCAGCCAGCAGTGAGCAACCACTTGCCGTCACTGCCGCGCCTGAAGCGAGCGCCCCTGCGGCTGATGCCCCGGTTGATCCGAAAAAAGCGGCCATTGCAGCCGCCGTGGCCCGCGCCAAGGCAAAGAAGCTGGCGGCCGAGGCAGCCAGAGCAGCAGAGACTGCCGCTGAGGATGCCCCGTCAGCCGACCGAACAACCACAAGGTAATCGACAGACTCATGTTCAATATTGCGACTGCGCCGTTTGCCCATAACCGCAAACAGACCCGAACCCTGATGCTGCTGGTGATCCTGGCCTGCGTGCCGGGCTTGCTGGCCCAGACCTGGTTCTTCGGCTGGGGCTCCTTTATCCAGATCCTGCTGGCGCTGGTCACTGCGCTGCTGTGCGAGGCGCTGGTGCTCAAGCTCCGTGGCCGCGCCATCAAGCCTGCCCTGATGGATGGCAGTGCGGCGCTCACCGCCGTGCTGATCGGTCTCTCCCTGCCGCCGCTGCTGCCGTGGTGGATGCTGGTGGTGGGCACGGCTTTTGCCATCATCGTCGCCAAACACCTTTACGGCGGACTGGGCCAGAACCTGTTCAACCCGGCCATGGTCGCCTATGTGCTGCTGCTGGTCTCCTTCCCGGTGCAGATGACCAGCTGGCTGCCGCCAGAGAGCGTGCGCGCCTACAGCCTCGGCTTTGGTGATGCGGCGTCGGTGATCTTCACCGGCTTTAGCCTCGACGGCTACAGCATGGCTCAGCTCAAGCAGGGTGTGGATGGTCTCACCATGGCGACTCCGCTCGATACCCTGAAAACCGGCCTGACTCAGGGGCTCACCACCGGCGAGATCCTGAGCGGCCCGCTGTTCGAGGGTTGGGGCGGCATCGGCTGGAGCTGGGTCAACCTCGGCTACCTGCTGGGCGGCCTCTTCCTGCTGCAACAGAAGGTGATCAACTGGCGCATTCCCACCGCCATTCTCGGAGCCCTGCTGGCGGCCTCCACCATCGGCTATCTGGTGAGCCCGGATGCGACTGCCACGCCCATGTTCCATCTCTTTAGCGGCGCTACCATGCTGGGGGCCTTCTTTATCGCCACCGATCCGGTCAGCGCCTGCACCACGCCGCGCGGCCGACTGGTCTATGGCGTGCTGATCGGGGTGCTGGTCTACATCATTCGCCGCTTTGGCGGCTATCCGGATGCGTTCGCCTTCGCCGTGCTGCTGGCCAACCTTTGTGTGCCGTTTATCGACAGCCTGACTCGCCCGAAAGTGTATGGAGCTCGTCGCCAATGATGTTTCTGCCCTTTTCCCCCATCACAGCTGACGGAGCCCGTACATGTTAAAGAGCATGCGCAAGAACGGCCTTATTCTGGCGATGTTCGCGCTCGGCTGTACCGCGCTGGTGGTACTGACCAACGAGCTGACCAAGGATAAAATCGCCCACCAGCAACAGCTGGAGAAGCAGCAGACCCTCTCGGTATTGCTGCCGGAGGGGAGCTATGACAACGATCTGGTGGCCAGCTGCAAACAGGTGACCAGCAGGAAGTATCTGGGCAGCGATCAGCCGCAGGCCCTCTATACCGCCAGCAAGAATGGCGTGGTGACCGGCTATGCATTGGAGGCGATTGCGCCGGATGGCTACAGCGGGGCGATCCGCATCGTGGCGGGTTTTGATGCCAAGGGCACCATCACTGCCGTGCGCGTGCTCGCTCACAACGAGACCCCGGGCCTCGGTGACAAGATCGAGCTGAAGAAATCGGACTGGATCAACAGCTTTGCCGGAAAATTCCTGACCCATGACAACGAACCCCAGTGGGCGGTGAAGAAGGATGGCGGCGAGTTCGATGCCTTTACCGGCGCCACCATCACCCCGCGAGCCGTGGTCAAGGCGGTGAAGAACCTGCTTAAACTGCAGCAGGAGCAACCCGAACTGCTCAGCAACGCCCCGGCTTGTCCGGCGGCGAACTAACGGAGTCGAGCCATCATGAACCAGATGGAACAGATTGAAACGGGCGCAACCCCGCTTGCCGAGCTGGAAAGCCGCAAGGGTGAGCTCAAGGAGCTGATGAGTCAGGGGCTGTGGAAGAACAACCCCTCGCTGGTGCAGGTGCTGGGGCTCTGCCCGACCCTCGCCGTCTCCTCCACCTTTACCAATGCGCTGGGGCTGGGCCTTGCCACCATGGCGGTGCTGGTCTGCTCCAACCTCGCCGTCTCGCTGGTGCGCAACTGGGTGCCGAAGGATATTCGCATTCCGGTCTATGTGATGATCATCGCCTCGCTGGTGACCAGCGTGCAGCTGCTGATGAACGCCTACACCTATGGCCTCTATCAGGCGCTCGGCATCTTTATCGCCCTCATCGTCACCAACTGCGTCATCATCGGCCGCGCCGAGGCCTATGCCTCCAAGAACCCGCCGCTGCTGGCGGCCCTCGACGGCCTGATGATGGGCCTTGGCTTTACCCTGGTGCTGCTGGTACTGGGCGGCATGCGCGAGATCATCGGCATGGGCACCCTGTTTGATGGCGCCGAGCTGCTGCTGGGCGAGTGGGCCAAATCCCTGCGCATCGAGCTGTTCCACGCCGATGCCAGCCTGCTGCTGGCGATTTTGCCGCCGGGCGGCTTTATCGGGCTGGGGCTGCTGATCGCCGCCAAGAACGCCATCAACGACTGGCGGGACCGCAAACAGGCCGCTACCGTGGCCCACTGCAACGTTGCCCCGGCCCGCGTCCGGGCGACCGAGCTATGATCGGACGCAAGGCATGAACAACCAGAAACGCAGAGAGATCCTGGAGCGACTGCGGGAAAACAACCCCCACCCCACCACAGAGCTCAACTTCAATTCGCCGTTTGAACTCCTGATCGCCGTGCTGCTCTCGGCGCAGGCGACCGATGTCAGCGTCAACAAGGCGACCGACAAGCTCTATCCGGTGGCCAACACCCCGCAAGGGATGCTGGATCTCGGGGTGGACGGGCTCAAGGAGTACATCAAGACCATTGGCCTCTTCAACACCAAGGCCGAGAACGTCATCAAGACCTGCGCCATCTTGCTGGAGCGCCACGGAGGCGAGGTCCCGGAGAACCGCGAAGCGCTGGAAGCCCTGCCGGGCGTTGGTCGCAAGACCGCCAACGTGGTGCTCAACACCGCCTTTGGCTGGCCCACCATCGCCGTCGATACCCATATCTTCCGCGTATCGAACCGCACCGGCTTTGCGGTGGGCAAGAATGTGGATCAGGTGGAGGAGAAGCTGCTTAAAGTGGTGCCCGCCGAGTTCAAGCTGGATGTCCACCACTGGCTCATCCTGCACGGGCGTTACACCTGTCTGGCTCGCAAGCCCCGTTGTGGTTCCTGTATCATCGAGGACTTGTGCGAGTACAAAGAGAAGGTCTATCCAGAAAGCTGATGGCCTCGCAACCGAGATTGAAAGCAGTACACATCACCAACCCGGAGAACTGAGCAATGAGAATTCTGCATACCATGCTGCGTGTCGGCGATCTGCAACGCTCCATCGACTTCTACACCCGCGTCCTTGGCATGAAGCTGCTTCGCAAGAGCGAGAACAGCGAGTACAAGTACACCCTGGCCTTCGTCGGCTACGGTGACGAGAAAGATGAAGCGGTGATCGAGCTGACCTACAACTGGGGGGTGAGCGAGTACGAACTGGGCTCCGCCTACGGCCACATCGCACTGGAAGCGGACGACATCTATGCCACCTGTGAAGCGCTGCGCGCCGCCGGTGCCAAGATCACCCGTGAGCCGGGCCCGGTCAAGGGCGGCACCACCGTCATCGCCTTCGTCGAAGATCCGGACGGTTACAAGATTGAACTGATTGCCAAGAAAGATGCCGGCACCGGCCTTGGCGACAGCTTCTAAGCGGCCCGGGTAAAAACGCCCGATGGCAGGATCAAAAAAGAGCGCGCTGGCGCTCTTTTTTATGCTTGTCTGATTGGGCTGCCGGGCTAGATCTCGCCGTTGCGCCCCATGCTGATGACCACCCGCCGGTTCTTGGCACGCCCCTGCTCGGTTTCGTTGGAGGCAACGTGCTGCTTCTCGCCATGCCCCTCCACCGAGATCTTGCCGGGATCGATCCCCAGATCGACAAACACCTTCTTGATGGCATCGGCCCGCTTCTCAGAGAGTTTCAGGTTCGGCCAGCGGCCGCCATAACTGTCGCTGTAGGCGTCTATCACCACCACGTCGATGCTCTTGTCCGCCTTGATAAACTCGCTGATCATCGCCAGTCGCCGCTTGGAGGGGATGGAGAGCTGATCGCTGTTCTTGTCGTAGGTGAGCACGCTAAAGGCGATGTCGTTGAAGCTGTAGGGCAACAGCCCGCTCAGACAGTCGATAAAGGCCTGATATTTCACCCGAAAGTTGACCGACGAGAGGGACACTCGCACCGCGCGGTTCTGGCGATACCAGTCCCGATACTGGAAGGTCGGCATCCGCCCCCCCTCCAGCTCGTCGAGCATGGTCCAGGCGGTTTGCCCCTCTACCAGCCCATCGAACTGCTGATAGAAGCGCAGTTGACTCACTTCTCGCCCGGCTATCCCCGGGCGCCATACCGGCGGCATGATGCCAAGACTCACCGTCTGGGTCTGGGCCTGTGGCCGCTTGCCCTTGAGCTCGAAGTCGAGGTTGATCTTGCGCCCGGCGCGGCTGACAAAGGCCCCCGTTCCCCAGTTGGGGATCGGGTGTTCTAGGCGACACTCAATCTGGGTATCGGAGGTCAAACGCCAGACGGATTGATCCAGACCGGCACCAAATTCGGTGACCCCAGCCTGTAACTGCATACTCACGGATATGCTGACCAACCCCAACACCCAAGCGTTCAATTGCTTGTCCTCCACACGATCTCACAAGAGATATCGGCGGCAAGAGGCCAAGCTTTAGCGACAAACTGCAAAGGCGTGCCGTTGGTGTGGCAAAGGCTTGCCCCCAAGCGGCAACCGACCGCAAGCGGCGCCTATTCCCCCCTCTTAGCTCCGTGCCAACCGGCAGGAAGCTCGCTACAGTAAAACCAGGGCAACCAGACGCCGCTTATCGGGAACCACACTCATGCACAGCTCTTGCTCCTCTTTATTGCAGATGTTGTTGCCAATGCTGCTGGCGCTATCCGGCAGCGCCGTCAAGGCCGCAACACAGGATCAGGAGTGGGCACAAGAGCGCGCCAATGCGGTGCTCTCTCTGATGACCTTCACCGTGGTGCCCGACATCACCGCCAGCAACCTCGATATCGGCAGCGGCACCAATCAATCTGCCGCCCTCAACATGACCCAGATCGGTGGCGGCGCAACCATGAGCGAAGCCGTGCCCATCTATCTGGAAGGGGCGATCGGCTTTAGCCGCTACGATCCCCAGTTTGTGGTGAGCAACGGCACCGAAAGCCGCACCCTCCCGACCAAGTGGAACAGCCTGACAGCTTCGGGCGGGATCGGCTGGGATATCGCCCTCCATGAAGACCCGCGCGGTGGCCACTGGGTGCTGCGCCCTATCGCCAACGTCTCGCTCGGTACCATGGCCAGCGATCTGCGGATCGGCAACTGGCTGCTGGAGCGCACCAAGGGCTACTCGCTGGATTTTCTCGATGGTGGGCAGCTCAATATGTACGGACTGGGAGGCTCGCTGATGCTCGACTACGAGCTCTTTTCAAAGGCGCAGGATATCGATGTCGAAGTGCGCTACTCCTACCAGCACCTGCAGAGCTTTGGCGGTACCTCGACCAGCGTCCGTGGTCACGCCGAAGCGGAGAACCTCGGTCTCTATCTGCGCCGCCGGGCCCCGCTATTCCACTGGACCCTGCTTGACAGTCCGGTACGCTATGTACTGGAAGGGGCCCATACCGCATATCTGGGGGAGCAGCGGGGGTTGCTTGGATTTGACTCCCTCAACTCTATCGGCGCCGGTCTGGAGCTGGACAGCAGCAAGTACGACATCATCGTCACCCGTACCCGGCTGGTTGCCCGCTATATGTTCAGCCACAACACCAGCGGTTATTCCATCGGGTTGGCCATGAGTTTCTAAGTCGTTATATTTTCCTGCCACGAGTGGGCAATCCTCAGGGAAAGTACAGTAACACTCCGGATAATTATGCCCGTATTGATAGAAAATTTATTGAACCATCCCCGCTCATATTTCTCACCACCCAGCCATATCAGGTAAAAATATCTTCCTGCTGGCAGGCCAAATTTTCCACCCTCACACACAGAATATTGTAGTTTTTATCTGTATATTTACGGTGCGCAATGGCTCAGTGGCCCAGTGATGTCGCCAGCCTGCGCCCGCTTGCAACAGAAAAAATACAAAACGCCCGACATCACAGACCGACGGCCAACTTTATCGATATCCATAAGGAACCAAACCGGAGGTCCCCCATCATTTTCACAGTGACTTGAGTCGCTCCTAACTCATTGTTTTAAATGATTTATAGTTTTTCATATTTTATGAATCCAATTAATCCTGTTTTATTTTACTTACATCACCCGACTGCTAAATTTGGCGTCATCCCGGCAGGACGAGGCGCACTGAAACGACTGACTGCGGGCTACCGATAACAGGTGTGCAATGAGCACAGAAATAACGTTCAGGCATAGCAACCGTTATTTTGACGACATCACACTTGCTGATCCTTGTTGATTTGAGGTTATCTGATGAAAAAAACGCTGCTTGCTCTCTCTGTATTGGTCATGACCGGAACCGCATATGCAGGGGTGCCTGATTTATCCGCCAGTTGTCCTGGACATATTAATCTTCGCGTCGAAGATGGCACGGCTTATATCAATAGCCAGCAAGTTCCACTTAAAAAAGTGAATTCAAATTTCTACGAGGCGAGCAAGGGGCGCACCACCCTCTCCATGGTGAAAAATGGCGACTGGGGCATCACCTATTTTGTCAAAAATGGCGACAGCGGCGCCTGCCAGCTCAATGACGATGAGAACGATGACGACGGCGATGATAATGAAATCGCCAGTAGCAGTGCCTACAACGGCAGCACTGCACAAACCAAGGTTGCCGAGAACGCCTGCATGAACGCCGTCGCCAGAAAAGCGGGCGTCAGCCGCAGCAAACTGACCCTCGACTATGTGGCCGACTCCCAGGCGGGGATGATGATTGACATCAAAGGGCCCCATGACCGGCTCTGGCACTGCCTCACCGACGCCCGCGGCCATATTTCTGGCATCAATCAGGACTGATTTCGAGCCACGGCTCAACGGGGCCCACACCGACCGTGGGGCTCCACCCCTTATCCATTGCAATTATTTGATACAGGTAAATGAAGATGAAATCCAAACAGACTCTGCTCAATGTCGCCCTCGGTTGCCTGCTGGCGGTCGGTATCTCCGGCTGCGCCGTGGCCAAAACCCATCACGGCCACAAGACCCATGCCCAAGCGCACGCTCAGGAAGGGGCCGTGCAGTATGGCGACGAGAGCCCGTGGGCTGGCAACTATAAAGCGGTCACTGACGATGGCCGCACCGTGGCCGAAATTCACGTCGATACCACAGGGGAAACCTATATCGATGGCAATCAGGTAAAACCAAGTCACAGCGGCAGCGACTACCTGAAATTCAAGCAGGAGACCATCACTTACACCCTGCGCAAAAGCGGTGCCAGCTGGAAAGACAGCGATGCCGGCACCAGCGGCCGTATCCTGTTCGATTGATAATCCCGACACCGGCCTTGCCAGACACCAAGCCCCGCCAAGGGGCTTTTTTGCACCTGCGATTTACCATCAACCACAGCCCGCCCCGAAAAATCCAGCCTTGTCACAGAGTTAGTGCAATCTGTCACATATTCCTGTTGATGAAATTGTTAGGATGGTTCAGTTCGGCGCCCAATTGTCCGCATGAAACCATGATGTCGATTGCCAGCCGCAGTGGCTGGGTGATCACTGCGCCCGGAATGAAAATGACCTGCCGAACGCCAGCCAAGTATTTGCGCCACCAGTTACACCACAGGGATAGAGATTTTTGCCATGGCCAAGTTTTTGAATACCAGCGCAACCAACTACTTTCTGGAAGAACTTATCAAAGATGCCAAAGATCGTCTGATCCTGATCAGCCCCTTCCTCAAGCTCAACGACAGGATCAAGGAGCTGCTCACCGACAAGAACCGCCTCAAGATCGATGTGCGGATCGTCTATGGCAAAAGTGAGCTGCAACCGGAAGAGATCAGCTGGCTCAAAGAGCTCACCTATATCCGCACCAGCTTTTGCAAAAACCTCCATGCCAAGTGCTATCTCAATGAAGAGATGTGCATTGTCACCAGCCTCAATCTCTACGAGTTCAGTCAGGTCAATAACAACGAGATGGGGGTATTGATCCAACGCTCGGAAGATCATGACCTTTACCGTGATGCCTATGATGAAGCCCAACGGATTATCCGGGTTAGCGAAGAGGTTCGCATCACGTTGGAGCGCGTCGCAAGCAACAGTGACGAGCATGATACCTCGACCGCCAATACAGCTCCGGCACCAGCTTGTCCCAAATGCGGTACCCCTATGGTATTGCGTATCAGCAAGCGGGGGGACACCAAGGGCAATAGCTTCTGGGGCTGTCCCGGCTATCCACAATGCCGCAGCTTGCTCCCTATTGAGAACTAAGCATCGAATTAAAAATCACTTGATCCTGAAAAGATCACTAAATTCATAAATTTAAAATAAGGATGTTGTATGCCAGAGTTAGCTATCTCAGATTTCACTAATATCGCTGTTGCAACGGGCTCACCTAAAAACACAAAACTTAGACAGATCGCTCTTAGAGGTGACTACGCACACTATAAAGATTATTACTTGCAACTTAGAACAGCTATAAAGTCTCTTTTTAGCCAAAAGAGACACGTTTCATACCTGATTGACATATCACGAAGGCAAAAGGACTCTAGTAAAAAAATAAAATTTGAACGTCTCGCTCAAAATTTTATTCAATGGCAGTCAGGTAAGAAAATTGATGTCTATGCATCATTGCGCGAGTCCTTCGTTTTTAATAGTACAACTATTCATTGTAACCCCGAGCTAAGCGCATTAATAAATGGGGTTAGAACTCATGTCAAGCTCCATTTCACCGAGACACAGAGAATGACAAAGGAGCGAGCGGACTACATCTGCTATTTAATGCATGAAGCAATTCAAGAGGTTGGTGCGGAATATATCGTTCTTGATTTACATTCAGGCCAAGAGTTCAGACTTACCTCTAACAGAGACAGAATGGAGGAAAAAGTGTGTCAGGAAATATTATGGATTGAGCAGAACTGGCCTATTTAACTCTTCGAGGATTATTCATGAAATGTGCACTGATCTATGATTTTGATGGAACCTTGGCTGAAGGTGATTGCGCCCAGCATGGGGTTATGCCCGAATTAGAGATAACAGATATTCCTGAATTTTGGGCTAGTGTTAAGCGTAGAGCAAAGGACGATGACGGCGATGAAATTTTAACCTATCTTGGCATGCTGGCAGAAAGGGCTCGCATGCTTAAATCTGATGTCCTTAGTACAGAAAAACTAATGATGCATGGACAATCTATCCCCCTATTCAGTGGCGTCGAGTCATGGTTTGACAGAATTGACAGGTTTGCAGAAAGTATTGACCTAGAATTAGAGCATTACATTATATCAAGCGGTCTTGATGCAATGATCAGAGGTACTTGCATTGGAAATAAATTTCGTGACATTTACGCTTGCAAGTATCACTACTCAGATGATAAGTATTACGCAACATGGCCAGCTCAAGCAATAAACTATACAACAAAGACCCAGTTTCTATTTAGAATAAACAAAGGGATACATAATTCTTGGGATAATGGAGAGGTAAACAAATTTATTGAACTTCAAGATAGAGATATCCCCTTCCAGAGGATGATATATCTTGGTGATGGTGATACAGACATTCCATCCATGAAGATGGTCAGATATCAAGGTGGTAGATCTATAGCAGTCTTTGATAACAAAAAATGGCCTTTGAAATCAACTCAAGACAAAGTTGAAAAACTCATTTCTGAAGAGAGAGCTGATTATGTTGTTCCTGCTCTGTATGATGAAGGTAGTCACCTAGATATTACTGTGAAAGGCTTGTTGAGGCTATTTAAAAGAAAGGGATAACTCTTAAATTATGTATTGATATAAATATGGGCGGCCAATTGGCCGCCCTTAATGTTTCTTAGCGAATCGTCGCCATCTGCCGCACGCAGCGTTGCTCCCTGTCATCTACCCGCTTGGCAAACCAGGCGGTGGTGAGGTTGCGGGTGATTTTCGGGCTTTTTAGCTGAATGCCGGGCAGGATGGCGCGGGGCAGTCGCTTGCCCGCTTGCTTGTCGGCCAGGGTAAAGATGCGATGGTAGAGATCGGTCTCGGCAAATTCGGCGGTATCCCCTTTACGCAGGCTCTGGTGGATCGCCTGTTTGCTCATATTGACCCGGTTGGCGAGGGTGTAGACGGCCAGCTCGGTGTTGCCCGGCAGATCCGAGTCATAGCGGATCAGATCCCCGTCCAGCGCCAGAGTTTTGCCACTCAAGCGGCTGACGGCGGCCTGAAAAGCGGCATTGCGACTGGCATACCAGCCGGCGTTGAAGTCGGCAAAGCGGTAGAGGGTATCCGGGTAGTCGACGGGATAACCGAAGATATGCTTGGTGCCAAACCAGATGCCGCCGCGACGGGTAAAGACTTCGTGGCGAATGGAATCCTTGATTGGATAGGGGTAGCCACGGGCGTTGGCCTCGGCAAAGGCGATGCTCACCTGCATCGGGCCACCGGTATGCACCGGGTTGAGGTTGCCAAACAGCGTCTTGCCCATCGGCAGCATGCTGATCATATCTTCGAAGATTTCACTCATCTCCCGTTCGGTACGCAACTTGTCGATGCGCTCGGCATAGCTCTTGCCGGTGGGCGAGTTGATGGAGAGCGCGGCCCGCACCATAAATTCGGGGATCAGCAGCTTGGCTGCCCGTGAGTTGATCTCTTTCCAGGCGATCTTGCCAAGGCCCGGCACCACGGGGTCGGCCTGATAAGTGGCTTCCTGCTCCGCCACCGCCAGCACGCTGCAGACATTGTGATCATTGACCGTCACCCCCTGGGTGGTGAGCGCCGTCACCACGTCGTTGGCCCACCCCTGTTTGTCAGGCACCTGACGGGGCAAGAAGCGCACGATGCGGCTCTTCATATCCGCCGGTTTGCGCGGCTGCATGGCAGGCGGCGTTTTGGGGTTGCTCACGCTCGCCTCTTTGGCAGGCGCGGAGGCGGGATCACTGGCACAACCGGCCAGCAACAAGGCAGCGCAGAAGGCAAGAAGACGACAGGAAGGCAAAGCGGTCATAAGCATGTCCATTTTTTGTAGGCCCTACAGGCAGCGCCGCTGGCACTGCACTGACAAGCAAAGTGGGGCCATTGTAGAGGATTGCCTGCTGCAGTTGAAACCCGCGCTCGCAGCATCCCCTCCCCTTGCCAGCTTTTGCCACCCCACGCGCCATCCGTTGTCTGCGATGAGGAAGACATGACCTTCTTCAAGGATTCACCCGGCCCGAACCGAACGGTGAGCGCCTGATAAAAAGAAACCCCCGCCATCGCTGGCGGGGGTTGGTCGTCTGGCAAGTCGGGCTGATGCCCGCTGCAAACTCTTAGCGGTTTTTCACCTTCTGGTGCAGCTCCTGCACCGAGTTGACGTTGGCGGTGGCATCCACGCTGATGGCCATGCAGGTGGCAAACGCCTCATTCATGGTGGTGGTATACGCCACCTTGTTCTGCAAGGCGGCGCGACGCAGCTGCTTGGAGTCCTGGATCGCCACTCGCCCTTCGGCGGTGTTGACGATGTAGGTGTACTCGCCATTCTTGATGCGGTCGAGAATGTGCGGGCGACCTTCGTGCACCTTGTTGACCAGGCGCGGGTTGATGCTTGCTTCACCCAGCGCGACCGCGGTGCCGTGAGTGGCATCCAGCTCGTAGCCCAGCTCCAGCAGCTTGGCGGCCAAGTCGACCACCTGCGCCTTGTCGCTGTGGCGCACCGACAACAGGGCGCGCCCCTCTTTCGGTACGGCGTGGTTGGCACCCAGCTGCGCCTTGGCATAGGCCTCGGCAAAGCTGCTGCCCACCCCCATAACCTCACCGGTAGAGCGCATCTCCGGCCCCAGCAGCGGGTCAACCCCCGGGAACTTGGCAAACGGCAGTACCACCTCTTTCACCGAGTAGTAGGGCGGGATGATCTCTTTGGTAAAGCCCTGTTCTTGCAGCGACTGACCGGCCATCACACGGGCGGCAATCTTGGCCAGCGGGGCACCGGTCGCCTTGGAGACGAACGGCACGGTACGGGCAGCACGCGGGTTCACCTCGATGAGGTAGATGTCATCGCCCTTGACCGCGAACTGCACGTTCATCAGGCCGATAACGCCGAGCTCCAGCGCCAGCTTGCGCACCTGCTCGCGGATCTCGTCCTGAATCTTCTTGGACAAGGTGTAAGGAGGCAGGGAGCAACCGGAGTCACCGGAGTGAATACCGGCCTGCTCGATGTGCTCCATGATGCCGCCGATGACCACGTCGGTTCCGTCGCAGATGGCATCCACGTCCAGCTCGGTCGCATCGTCCAGGAAGCGGTCCAGCAGTACCGGCGATTCGTTGGAGACGCTGACCGCCTCGGCGAAGTAGCGACGCAGATCCTGCTCGTCATAGACGATTTCCATGGCGCGGCCACCCAGCACGTAGGAGGGGCGAACCACCAGCGGGTAGGTAATGCGCTCGGCCAGCAGCACGGCCTGCTCCAGCGCGGTGACGGTGCCGTTTTCCGGCTGCTTGAGGCCAAGGCGCTCGACGGCAGACTGGAAGCGCTCGCGGTCTTCGGCGCGGTCGATGGCATCCGGGCTGGTACCGATAATCGGCACGCCGTTGGCTTCCAGTGCTCGGGCCAGTTTCAGCGGGGTCTGGCCACCGTACTGAACGATGACGCCCTTGGGTTTTTCGATGCGCACGATTTCCAGCACATCTTCCAGGGTCACCGGCTCGAAGTAGAGGCGATCCGAGGTGTCGTAATCGGTGGAGACGGTCTCCGGGTTGCAGTTGACCATGATGGTCTCGTAACCATCTTCGCGCAGGGCCAGCGCCGCGTGCACGCAGCAGTAGTCGAACTCGATACCCTGACCGATACGGTTCGGGCCGCCGCCGATGATCATGATCTTGTCGCGGTTGCTCGGGGCCGCTTCGCACTCCTCGTCATAGCTCGAATACATGTAGGCGGTGTTGGTGGCGAACTCGGCGGCGCAGGTATCGACCCGCTTGTAGACCGGGAAGATGTTGTGGCGGGCGCGCAGTTTGCGCACTTCCCCTTCGGCCACACCGAGGATCTTGGCCAGACGGGCATCGGCAAAGCCTTTGCGCTTGAGGGCTCGCAGGAAGTCGGCATCGAGACCGGCCATGCCGCGCTCTTTCACCTCTTCTTCCAGCTTCACCAGATCTTCAATCTGTACCAGGAACCAGGGGTCAATCTTGGTCAGCTTGAAGATGCCGTCCATGGAGAGACCGGCGCGGAACGCATCGGCGATATAGAAGATACGGTCGCTACCGGCGTCCTGCAGCTCGTGACGGATGCGGGTCAGGGAGTCCGGGGCATTGAGGTCAACCATGGGGTCGAAGCCGGTTTTGCCGGTTTCGAGGCTGCGCAGCGCCTTGTGCAGGGACTCTTGGAAGTTGCGGCCGATGGCCATCACTTCGCCGACCGACTTCATCTGGGTCGTCAGACGGTCGTTGGCACCGGCGAATTTTTCGAAGTTGAAGCGCGGCACCTTGGTGACCACATAGTCGATGGCCGGCTCGAAGGAGGCCGGAGTGCGACCGCCGGTGATGTCGTTCATCAGCTCGTCGAGGGTGTAACCGATGGCGAGCTTGGCAGCGATCTTGGCAATGGGGAAACCGGTCGCCTTGGAGGCCAGCGCAGAGGAGCGCGACACCCGCGGGTTCATCTCGATGATGACCATGCGGCCATCTTTCGGGTTGATACCGAACTGGACGTTGGAGCCGCCGGTCTCGACGCCGATTTCGCGCAGCACCGCCATGGAGGCGTTGCGCATCAGCTGGTACTCCTTGTCGGTCAGCGTCTGGGCTGGCGCGACCGTGATGGAGTCACCGGTGTGGATACCCATGGGGTCGAAGTTTTCGATGGCGCAGACGATGATGCAGTTGTCGTTGCGATCCCGCACCACTTCCATCTCGTACTCTTTCCAGCCGATCAGCGACTCGTCGATGAGCAGCTCTTTGGTCGGCGACAAGTCCAGACCGCGCTCGCAGATCTCGACGAACTCTTCGGTGTTGTAGGCGATGCCGCCGCCGGAGCCGCCCATGGTAAAGGAGGGACGGATGATGCAGGGGAAGCCGACCATCTGCTGCACGCCCCACGCCTCTTCCATGTTGTGGGCGATACCGGCACGCGGGCACTCGAGGCCAATGCTGCGCATCGCCTTGTCAAAACGGGAGCGGTCTTCGGCCTTGTCGATGGCGTCGGCGGTGGCACCGATCATCTCGACACCGAACTCGGCCAGCACGCCATGCTTCTCCAGTGCCAGTGCGCAGTTAAGCGCAGTCTGGCCGCCCATGGTGGGCAGGATGGCGTCCGGGCGCTCTTTCTTGATGATTTCGCGCACCACTTCCCAGGTGATGGGCTCGATGTAGGTGGCGTCAGCCATCTCCGGGTCGGTCATGATGGTGGCCGGGTTGGAGTTGACCAGAATAACGCGGTAGCCCTCCTCGCGCAGGGCTTTGCACGCCTGGGCGCCGGAGTAGTCAAATTCGCAGGCTTGGCCGATGACGATGGGGCCGGCGCCGAGGATCAGGATGCTCTGAAGGTCATTACGTTTTGGCATGAAACTCTTTCCTCTATTTCTTAGGCGCGATACTGCTTAATCAATTCAATAAAGTGGTCAAAGAGACCGGCACAGTCGTGCGGGCCCGGGCTCGCTTCGGGGTGCCCCTGGAAGCTGAAGGCCGGACGGTCGGTGCGATGGATACCTTGCAGGGAACCATCGAACAGGGAGACGTGGGTGGCGCGCAGGCAATCCGGCAGGCTGTTCTCGTCTACCGCAAAGCCGTGGTTCTGAGCGGTGATCATGACGGTGTTGTCATCGAGGCTCTTCACCGGATGGTTGGCGCCGTGGTGGCCAAACTTCATCTTGACGGTCTTGGCACCGGAGGCCAGACCCAGCAGCTGGTGACCCAGACAGATGCCGAACACCGGCGTGTTGGTATTAAGGAAAGCCTTGATGGCCTCGATGGCGTAGTCGCACGGCTCGGGGTCGCCAGGGCCGTTGGAGAGGAAGATGCCATCCGGGTTCATTGCCAGTACCTCGGCGGCCGGGGTCTTGGCAGGCACCACGGTCAGGCGGCAGCCACGGTCAACCAGCATCCGCAGGATGTTGCGCTTGACGCCAAAGTCATAGGCTACCACGTGGTATTTCAGCTGGTCGGCATCCGGGGTGACGTGCCCCTTGCCAAGCTGCCAGCTCCCTTCGGTCCAGTTGTACGCCTCACCAACCGTCACCTCTTTGGCCAGATCCATCCCCTTCAAACCAGGGAAGGCGCGGGCCTGTTCGAGAGCATAGGCTTCATCGACCTGTTTCCCGGCCAGAATGCAGCCAGCCTGAGCGCCTTTCTCGCGCAGGATGCGGGTCAGTTTACGGGTGTCGATGTCGGCGATGCCAACGATGTTGTGAGACTTGAGGTATTCGGAGAGGGATTGCTGATTGCGGAAATTGGAGGCAAGTATCGGAAGGTCCCGGATGATCAATCCCTGAGCATGGATCTGACTGGACTCTTCATCTTCGCTGTTGGTGCCGGTGTTGCCTATATGGGGGTAAGTGAGGGTGACTATCTGACGGGAATAAGAGGGATCGGTGAGGATTTCCTGATAGCCCGTCATCGACGTATTGAAAACCACTTCACCAACGGAACATCCCTCGGCGCCTATCGACACGCCTTTGAATACAGTTCCATCTTCCAGCACTAGCAATGCAGTGTGATTCAAGACAACCTCCAGTTATTTAGCTTTAAATTCAGCAATTTACCTGGGTGTTGCGGGCTCGGTTCCGGTCTTGGACAGGACTCGAACCCGGCAGATTTCTGGCAAATTGGGCGCATTCTACTTAAAAAAAGTGGCATTTCAACGTCTTTTCTCGAATGAAATGCATCTAAATTCAATAAAAAAGCAACATTACCCATTATCTATGCACTCAATCGCTTTGCAACCCCCTACCATGAAAGAAAATGAAAAACCACCACCAAAAGATGCCACCAAGCCAGCAATAGCGACAAAAACAAACAAAAAAACCAATCAAAACAATGGCATTTATTTTTACACAAAAAACATTAATGACAGATTTAACGCTTTTATGATGATAAGAGTGAACATGAAAAATGGAAAACGTTTTTCTTCGTTTGAATTTTTAGTCTTTTTCAGTCCGTGTAAAAAAATGGCTTTATCCGCCATAAAGATGCGCAAATCTGTTACCTGGTGATGACATTCAGGAAGGGAAAATCTGGCGGATAACGCAATAGCGTGATTTATAAGGCGTTCAGTTAAAAATTGCAGGAAGCGTGTCTTTTTACACAAACTCTGGCTGACTGACAGCAAAAACCCCGGCAAGCCGGGGTTTTTCACTGGAGTAGCAGTAGTACGAAAGTGCCGCTCAGAGGCATCACTTGAGATTGAGCACATCCTGCATGTCATAAAGACCGGCACCCTGCTGACCAAGCCACTTGCCCGCCCGCACAGCACCGTTGGCGAAGGTCAGGCGGCTGGAGGCCTTGTGGCTGATCTCCACCCGCTCGCCGATATCGGCAAACATGACGGTATGCTCCCCCACCAGATCGCCGGCGCGAATGGTGGCAAAGCCGATAGTGTTGCGATCCCGCTCGCCAGTGATCCCCTCGCGACCATAGACGGCGCACTCCTTGAGATCCCGGCCCAGCGTTTTGGCGACCACTTCCCCCATGGAGAGCGCAGTACCGGATGGCGCATCCACCTTGTGGCGATGGTGGCCCTCGATGATCTCGATGTCGGTGTAATCCCCCATCACCTTGGCGGCCTGCTCCAGCAGCTTGAACACCAGGTTGACCCCGACCGAGTAGTTGGAGGCGAACACGATACCAATCTGCTTGCCCGCCTCTTTCAGGGCGGCCTTGCCTGCATCGTCAAAACCGGTGGTGCCGATCACCATCTGCTTGTGGTGGGCCAGCGCAAAGGCCAGATTGGCAAGGGTCACCTCGGGGCGGGTGAAGTCGATGATAAGATCAAACTCATCGCGCACCTTGTCAAGACTGTCGCTGATGGCCACACCCAGATGGCCCAGCCCATTGAGCTCACCGGCATCAAGACCGATCACCGCCGAACCCGGCCGCTCCAGCGCGGCACCGACCACTACGCCATCGGTGTTGGTGATGGCCTCCAGCAGCACCTTGCCCATACGACCATTACAGCCCATCACGGCCACACGGATCGGATTGTCCATCTCCACCCTCTCATCTCTTTTAATTATGGAAAGAGACCGTTTTACCAGCCCGCGCCGGGTTTGAAAAGCCATGATGCCACCACTCCTTGCTGCGCTCGCCAACGGCAGCGCCCACTGGCTGGCCAAGAACTTCCTTTTGGTCACGGGCCGTTTTTCATCGTCTCACTCCATCATTTGGCAGACCGGGTGCCATCTGATAGGTTCGAACGAGTGAAATGCCAGCATAAGCAAAATCAGGGCAACGCCCGTGTCGATATCAAACGAGGTGCAAGGATGAGCGCAGGATTGCTGTTTGCAGTGGGGTTGGGATCACTGACCCTGGTCATGCTGGCCGCGGCTCTGCTGTTTGGCGGGCCGAGCCCGGCACCGGCGATGGCCAGCATCAACGACCCTTTCAAGGGGAGTGACTGGAGCAGCATGCCACCTCTCTCAAGATACCCGGCGCGTGACGGTACACAGTTGGCCTATCGGCACTATGGCGCAAAGGAGCACGCAGAGAACAACAAGGTCAAGGGCAGCGTGGTACTGGTTCACGGCTCTTCTGCCAGCAGCCAGAGCATGCACAAGATGGCGAGCGCCTTTTCGCAAGCGGGATACGACGCCTACGCCCTCGATATTCGCGGCCATGGCGCATCGAGCAACAAAGGCACCATTTCCTACATCGGTCAGCTTGAAGACGATCTGGAAGATTTCATCAAGTCGGTGGCCCCCGCCAAGCCTGCAACACTCGTCGGTTTCTCGTCAGGGGGTGGCTTTGTGCTGCGTGTTGCTGGCAGTGCGCGACAAACCCTGTTCGAGAGCTATCTGCTGCTCTCCCCCTATCTCGGCCCCACCGCCGCCAACTACCGGCCCAACAGCGGTGGCTGGGTGCGTGTCGGCTTGCCTCGCCTCATCGCCCTGAGCATCCTCAACGGTTTCCATATTTCCGCACTCAACCATCTGACCGTGCTGAACTTTGCCCTCAATGATGAGGCGAAATCCCTGCTGACCCCCTCCTACTCCTTCAACCTTGCCTCGAACTTTCAGCCAGAGCGCGACTATCAGCAGAATTTGCGCAATGTGCAACGCCCCTGCGCCGTGATCGCGGGTGCAAATGACGAAGCCTTTCAAACAGATCAACTTGAACCTGAGTTAAGACGTCTCGGCATCTCCTGGCCTGTCACCCTGCTGCCCGGAATTGGCCACATTCCGCTGACGCTGGAACAGGATGCTCTCGCGACAGCCGTTCAGGCGGTGGAGAAACTGACACAGTAACCACACAGCCCAGGTCTTGTGTCCACGCGTTCTGGAAATATCCGCACCATGCTCACGTAGAGATAGAGAGAGGTGCGGCTGACGTTTGGCAGCGGGAGAAATCCCCAAGATGGCATGCAGAGATCTTATCGTTTACCTCTTTCCTTATTAAAGGCACGCGATACCCGCGGACTGCATCAGAACAGCAATGAACAATAAACAGCACCAACTTCTTTTTCCGAATATTCTTTGGATATCTCAACAACACCAGAATCATCAAACAAAAACACCTATCCATCTGGACGTCTATCTTGACCAAGCGAGGTTGACTCACTACTGTGGGCACCCCAATGCGGCAGGATGCCCGCCCTGTTTTCCCCCTATCCCTATCCGATACAGGTACAAAGCAGTTTATGACAGGAGGTCATTGTTCAATTTCAGAGGAACACATGATCCAGACTCAACCCAGTGCCAGGGCCTTGTTGCCACTTCTGGTTTTTCTCGCACTCTTTATCGGTACCGGTACCTGGCTGACCCTGCAGGGGGTCGAATTCGCCTTCTATCAGCTGCCCGCTCCGGTTGCTGCCCTGCCTGCGGTGATGCTGGCCCTGTTGCTTGGCAAAGAGAGCTTCAACAGCAATCTGGAGACCTTCTTCAAGGGGGTCGGCCACAGCAATATCATGGCGATGTGCCTTATCTATCTGCTAGCGGGCGCCTTTGCCAGCGTGGCCAAGGCCACCGGCGGGGTTGATGCTACTGTGGCGCTGGGCCTGTCGCTCATCCCTGGCTGGGCGCTGTTGCCCGGACTGTTCCTCATCTCTGCCTTTATTGCTACCGCTATGGGCACCTCCATGGGCACCATAGGTGCCGTGGCGCCGGTCGCGCTGGGCGTGGCGCAGGCGGCCGGTATCGATCCGGTGCTGATGGCAGGTACCATTCTCTCCGGCGCCATGTTTGGCGATAACCTCTCCATCATCTCCGACACCACCATAGCGGCCACCCGCAGTCAGGGGTGTGAGATGAAGGATAAGTTCCGCGAGAACTTCAAGATTGCAGCCCCTGCTGCCATCGCGGTGATCCTGCTCTATCTGACCCTGGGGTCAGTGGGTGAATCCCCTGCCAACGGCAGCGCCATCGAGTTGTTCAAGGTGATGCCTTATCTGCTGATCCTGGGGCTGGCGCTCGCCGGGGTGAATGTGTTTGTGGTGCTGGGGGTCGGTATTCTGGCCGCCGGAGCAGTGGGCATGATCAACGGCTACGCCATCGGTCAGTTCAGCAAGGATATCTATCAGGGCTTTACCGGCATGCAGGAGATCTTCCTGCTCTCCATGCTGATCGGCGGTCTCGGCGCCCTGATGGAACGTCAGGGTGGACTGGCATGGATCAGCGAGCGCATCAGCGCCCTGATTGCCCGTTTCACTCGCGAGCACAATGGTGAACAGAACGAGAAAGCCGCCGAGCTCGGCATCGCCGGGGTGGTGAGCCTCACCAACCTCTGCACCGCCAACAATACGGTGGCTATTATCGTCGCCAGCAAGGTAGCCCGGGATCTGGCCGAACACCACGGTGTCACCCCGCGCCGCGCCGCCTCCATGCTCGATATTTTCTCCTGCGTGGTACAGGGTCTGATCCCCTGGGGCGCACAGGCGCTGCTGCTGGGATCCATCTTCGCCCTGTCGCCGTTGGCGGTGGTGAGCATGAGTTTCTACCCGATGGCACTCGCGGTAGCGGCACTCATTGCAGTGTTTGTGAAGCACCAGATGCGCGGCAAGGCTGACAAGTAACTGACCAGAGTCTGGCGCGCCGACATGCTGTCAACAGGGGCCACACCCTTGCCCTTGTTGACTCACTAACGGATCAGCCAGCATTTATCCCACCGTTCCGGGCATCAGCCGTCCGGGGCGGGAGTTCCCCTGTCCCCCTTAACGTCAAGAGTGAATGTGCTAAGGTAGAGCGCGTTCAAGCCATCGATGCGCAGCTATACCAGAGGTTCCCCATGCATGAGTCCCAACCCGAACGTCAATCCCTGCGCCAACTGGTTCGTCAACGCCGCAAAAATCTGAGTCCGGCCGAGCAGCAAGCGGCGGCCCAACAGCTGCTGGCCCAGTTCAAGCAACACCCCGAGATCCTCGCCGCCAAACGCATTGCCCTCTATCTGGCCAATGACGGGGAGATCAACCCCTTGCCCACCATCCATTGGCTGTGGGCCCAGCACAAAGAGGTCTACCTGCCGGTGCTCCACCCCTTTACCCCGGGTCACCTGCTCTTTTTGCGCTATACCGCCACCAGCCCCATGGTACGCAACCGCTACGGCATCGAAGAGCCGGAGCTGGATATCCTGCAGGTGGTGCCCCACAGCACGCTCGATCTTATCTGCACCCCGCTGGTTGCCTTCGATGCCCAGGGTAATCGCCTTGGCATGGGGGGCGGCTACTACGATCGCACTCTCGCCATCTGGCATGAGCACAAGCTGGGGCCCAAGCCGCTCGGCATTGCCCACGACTGCCAGCAGGTGGATGCGGTCCCGCAAGAGGAGTGGGATGTGCCGCTGCCCCAGATCATCACCCCGAGCCACTGCTGGCGCTTTGAATAGGCTGTTTTTGGCCGGCAATCCCGGCTTTGTGCGCGCAAACGCAGAATAAACAGGCAAACGATTTACAAAGTCCCTCTTTTTGCCCCGGAACGTGAGCAACAAGGTCGCGACGGGGTACCGGGTTGGATATAATGCGCCCGCTTTTTTCTTAAGGAACGATCATGACTCAAGATGAAATGAAGAAGGCGGCCGGTTGGGCTGCGCTCAAGTATGTGGTTCCCGGCACCATCGTCGGGGTGGGCACCGGCTCTACCGTCAACCACTTTATCGACGCGCTGGCGACCATGAAGGACGAGATCAAGGGGGCGGTATCCAGCTCCGTGGCCTCTACCGAGCGCCTCAAGGGCTTCGGCATCAGCGTATATGATCTCAACGAGATCGACGCCCTCTCCGTCTATGTGGATGGCGCCGACGAGATCAACGCAACCCGCGACATGATCAAGGGCGGTGGCGCAGCCCTGACCCGCGAGAAGATCGTTGCCGCCGTAGCTGACAAGTTCATCTGCATCATCGACAACACCAAGACCGTCGACGTGCTGGGCCAGTTCCCGCTGCCGGTTGAAGTGATCCCGATGGCCCGCGAATACGTAGCCCGCGAAATTCGCAAACTGGGTGGCAACCCGGTGTGGCGTGAAGGCGTGGTCACCGACAACGGCAACCACATTCTGGATGTGAAAGGCATGGCCATTACCGACGCCAAGGCGTTGGAAGTACGACTGAACGCCATTGTTGGTGTGGTCACCAACGGCCTGTTCGCCGCCCGCGGCGCCGATGTTGTCCTGATCGGTACGCCGGACGGCGTGATTACCCAGTAATCCCGACACCGGCAGCACAGTGCAGCGGCATCCTCCCTCGCACGCTAGCGCCACTCTGCCAGCCCTGACGCAGCAGCGGCGTTGATTGAGCCCCGGGATGGGATATGACCCAAACATTGCACTGTGAATAAATGACGGCGCCTGATGGCGCCGTTTTTATTTATCCCTCAACAAGTTGCATACGGATGTTTACAACATTCGTTGATAACTTCAAAGAATTTGACTTTCGTCACAAATATTCCCTCTCCCAAACGTTTTTGCTACTTTACGGTTTTCTTCGCACACCAAATCTGCACTTACGTTTGCACATACAGAGGGATCGTCATGACCGCCAAGTTTTCATTGGACAAGGATAAAATCAAGGTACTGCTGCTGGAGGGGGTTCACCCCAACACCGTAGAGACCTTTCGTGCCGCAGGTTACACCAGTGTGGAGTATCTCAAGACCTCGCTCTCCGAAGAGGAGCTGATCGAGCAGATCCGTGACGTGCATTTCATCGGGCTGCGCTCGCGCACCCAGATCACCGAGAAGGTGCTCGACGCCGCCAGCAAGCTGGTTGCCATCGGTTGCTTCTGCATCGGTACCAATCAGGTCGAGCTGGAAGCGGCCCAGATCCGCGGTATTCCGGTCTTCAACGCCCCCTTCTCCAACACCCGCTCGGTCGCCGAGCTGGTACTGGGCGAGATCCTGCTGCTGCTGCGCGGCATCCCCGAGAAAAACGCCAAGTGCCATCGCGGCGTGTGGGAAAAACTGGCCAACCGCTCGGTGGAAGCCCGCGGCAAGAAGCTCGGCATCATCGGCTACGGCCACATAGGTACCCAGCTTGGCATCATCGCCGAGAGCATCGGCATGAAGGTTTATTACTACGATATCGAGAACAAGCTCTCGCTGGGCAACGCCATTCAGGTGCCGAGCATGGTCGAGCTGCTCAATATGTCTGACGTCATCAGCCTGCACGTGCCGGAGACCGCCTCCACCAAGAACATGATCGGAGCCGAGCAGCTGCGGATGATGAAACCGGGCGCCATCTTTATCAACGCCGCCCGCGGTACCGTGGTGGATATCGATGCGCTGGCTGACGTCATCAAGAGCGGCCATATTGCCGGTGCCGCCATCGACGTCTTCCCGGTCGAGCCCAAGTCCAATGACGAGGAGTTCCAAAGCCCGCTGCGTGGGCTGGAGAACGTGATCCTGACCCCGCACATTGGTGGCACCACCCACGAAGCGCAGGAGAACATCGGGCTGGAAGTAGCCAACAAGCTGGTCAAATACTCCGACAATGGCTCCACCCTCTCCGCCGTCAACTTCCCGGAAGTGTCGCTGCCGGGCCACAAGGGCTCCAGCCGCCTGCTGCACATTCACCGCAACCAGCCGGGCGTGATGAACCAGATCAACCAGATCTTCGCCGAAGAGGGGATCAACATCGCCGGTCAATACCTGCAGACCAGCAGCCATATCGGTTATGTGGTGATCGACGTGGAGACCGAGCACAGCGAGAAGGCGCTCGCCAAGCTCAAGGAGATCAACGGCACCATCCGCGCCCGCATCCTCCACTGATAGACCCTTATCTGCGCAGCAAAAAGCCCGTCGTGATGACGGGCTTTTTTATGAAGCAGAACCTAAAGGCAGCGTAGTGGCTTACCACCACCCCAACAGGTTGCGGCCCACCAGCGCCCCCCATACCAGGGCGTTCAGGGCCAGCGCGATAAAGACGGCGGCAGAGCCCAAATCCTTGGCGCGACCGGAGAGCTCATGATGCTCGGAGCCAACCCTGTCTACCACAGCTTCAATGGCGGAGTTGAGGATCTCGACGATCACCACCAGCCAGCTGATGATGATAAGCAGCAGGATCTGGTTGAGAGACTCCCCCAGCCAGAAGGCCAGCGGCATCAGCAACAGGATCAGCATCAGCTCCTGCCGAAACGCCGCCTCGTTAATCCAGGCTGACTTGAGCCCCTTCATGCTGTAACCGGTTGCGTTGATGATGCGGGTGACCCCGGTTGCCCCTGGCTTTGCCACGCTATCTACCTCATTTGGAATCGATTTTGGCCTCACATCCTATCAGAGCCCCCCAAGGTTTCAATCAGGGGACTTTTGCTTTATTTTATCTCTTTGCTTTTTCGCCCCTTGCGGCTGACACCACCCACTCGAGACTTGAGTTGTATGTCCATTCACACAGATGAATTGCGCACCCGTCGCCTGGAGTCACTGATCACTCCGAGCGAGCTTGCACACGCGTTTCCGATCACCGATACCATTGCCCAGAATCTGCTGGATGCCCGTCGCGAAGTGGAAGCCATTCTGGCCGGAGACGATCAGCGCCTGCTGGTCATTGTCGGCCCCTGCTCTATCCATGATCCCGCTGCTGCTCGCGAGTATGCCCTGCGCCTCAACGCCCTGCGCGAGCAGTATAAAGAGAGTCTCTGCATCGTGATGCGCACCTACTTCGAGAAGCCGCGCACCATCGTCGGCTGGAAAGGGCTGATCAATGACCCGCGCCTTGATGGCAGTTTCGATGTCAACGAAGGGCTGAAACTGGCGCGCAAACTGCTGGTCGACATCAACGAGATCGGCATGCCCACCGCCACCGAATTCCTCGATATGGTGACCGGCCAGTATATTGCCGACCTCATCACCTGGGGCGCCATCGGCGCTCGTACCACCGAATCCCAGGTACACCGCGAGATGGCTTCGGCCCTCTCCTGCCCGGTCGGCTTCAAGAACGGCACCGACGGCAATACCCGCATCGCCATCGATGCGGTACGCGCCGCCCGCCACAGCCACATCTTCTATTCGCCGGACAAAGACGGCAAGATGACCATCTACCGCACCGCCGGTAACCCCTTTGGTCATGTGATCCTGCGTGGCGGCCACCGACCCAACTACGACACCGCCAGTGTCGATGAAGCGTGTGAAGCGTTGGCCGATGTGGGCCTGCCGGAGCGTCTGGTGGTCGATTTCAGCCACGGCAACAGCATGAAGGATCACCGCCGTCAGCTGCTGGTGGCGCAAGATATCTGCGATCAGCTGCGCCGCGGCCGTACCGGCATCGCCGGCATCATGGCCGAAAGCTTCCTGGTGGAAGGGCGTCAGGATGTGGAGAACGGCTGCGCCGCCACCTTTGGCCAGAGCATCACAGATGCCTGCCTATCATGGAGCGACACCGAAACCCTACTGGCGATGCTGGCAGAGGCTGCACTGGTACGCCTTGCCAAGCGGCAAGCCTGAGCCCCGATGACGAATATCGGCTGGCAGATAGTCCCCCTCGATGAGACGCTGCTGGCGCAGTGGGCAACCCTGCGCCAGCAGCTGTGGCCGCACCACGCACTTTCGGCCCACCTGCAGGAAGGGGTTGAGATGTTGGCCAATGCACATCTCAACGCCTTTCTGGCGCTGGATGAGCAGAGTCAGGCGGTAGGCTTTGCCGATGCAGCCCTGCGCCACGATTACGTGAATGGCTGCAACAGCAGCCCTGTGATGTATCTGGAAGGGGTCTATGTGCAACCGGCCTCGCGCCAGCGTGGGGTGGCCCAAGCCTTGATCGCTCAGGTGGCGCAGTGGGGCCGCGAGCTGGGTTGCCGGGAACTGGCCTCCGATGCCGCCATCGACAATCTTGCCTCGCAGCAGATGCACCAACAACTCGGCTTTGCCGAAACGGAGCGAATCGTATTCTTCAAAAAGGCCCTCGGCTGACGCCAAGGGCCTTTCTTGTTTCTCACAAACTGGGCATAAACCACACGCGCCCCGCAGCTTCGATGCGGTCGGTGCGGATCTGGAATACCTGTGCCAGCAGCGCCTCATCCACCAGCTCGACACCCCCTTCGCGCACCACCGCGCCCCCTTGCAGGCAGAGAATGCGGTCCGCCCAGTCGATGGCCAGATTGATATCGTGGATGGCGAGCACCACCAGCAATCCCTGCCCGGCCAGGGTTTTCAGCAAACGCAATAGCGCCAGCTGGTGATGCAGGTCGAGCCCCGCCAGCGGCTCGTCCAGCAGCAGCACCTTGCCGGTCGGATTGAGGCCCGGCCACACCTGCAGCAGGGTGCGGGCAATCAGCACCCGCTGCTGCTCGCCCCCCGACAACCGGCTAAAGTCACGAGCCAGCAAGGCTTCCAGCTCCAATGCCTCGCACAGTGCGTTTATCGCCTCATTCTGTCTGGCGGGCGCAACCGCCTCATCGAACCCCAGGCTCAACACCTGAAACACCGGAATATGAAACAGCTGGGGCTGACGCTGGGGTAGCATGGCACGCTGCTTGGCAAGCTCGGGCCAACTCAGGTCAGTAAGCACCGCCCCCCCCAGCAGCACTGTGCCATCGGCGGGTAAAATCCCCGCCAGCGCCCCGAGCAGGGTCGACTTGCCACTGCCATTGGGGCCAAGCAGCGCCACCAACTGGCCGCCATGCCAGCGGATATCTAGGGGAGAGAGCCGTCCGGCACTAGCGAGTGCGTGCGCCTCCAGCAGCGGCGCAGCAGCACGAGAAGAAACCGGCATGGGATCAGCGGGTGACATCGGCATCTTGCCTCAACAACGGGTAAATAAGGAGACTGCGCGCCCCGACCAAATCATGCAGATATTCATGCAGCACCATCGGCAGTTTGCCTCAATAGCAGGTAGATAAAGAGCGGCGCCCCCACCGAGGCGGTGATGACGCCGATAGGCAACTCCCCCGCGCTCAGGGTGGATCGAGCAACCAAATCGGCCGCCAGCAGCAGGGCCCCGCCGCCAAGTGCCGAGGCAGGCAGCAGAAAGCGCTGATCGCTGCCACCGCAGAGCCGCAGCAGATGGGGCACCACCAACCCGACAAAACCGATGACACCACACAACGACACCGCCACACCGGTCAGCAGACAGACCGCCAGCACCAGCCGCACCCGCATCTTGTCGACATCCATCCCCATCAGGCGGGCCTGGGTCTCCCCCAACAACAACTGTTGCAGCGCCTTGCCCTGCCAGCAGAGCCAACCTAGGGTGAGCGGCAGCACCAGCCACCACCAGGCAAACTGCTGGCTGCCGTAAGAGAGGCTACCCATCATCCAGAACATGAATTCACGCAAGGAGCCATCGTCGGCAAAGTACATCAACCAGGTCATGGCGGCATTGGTAAGAATACCGATGGCGACGCCAAACAGCAGCAAGCGAGCATGACCGAGACGCGCCCGGCGAGCCAGCCGAATGAGCAGCATGGTCACCAGCAAGGCGCCACCGAAGGCCGCCAGCGACAGCCCCCAGCCTGGCAGATAGAAGCCAAGGGATTTGGCCACCGCCATCGCCACCATGGCAGCCAGTCCTGCCCCGCTTGAAACGCCAAGCAACCCGGGTTCGGCCACCGGGTTGTGCAGCATCACCTGCAACACGGCGCCGCCACAAGCAAGGGCTGCGCCAGCCAAGAGGGCCAGCAAGGCACGGGGCAGCCGCAGCTCCAGCAGGATGCGCTGTTCGAGATCGCCAAGAGGCTGCCAGGGCAGCAGCACAAACTCGCCCCAGACGAGGGAGAAGAGAAACAGCAGCAGGGTCAGCAGCGTCAGGCCACAGAGCCAGCGCCGCTGCCAGCGCTGCTGGCGGGCGATAAGGGAGAGGTACAAGGAGGATCCCCGAATAACAAGGCTTCCCCCCGGCCCTGTCGCAGCGCCGGGGGAGAAGCAGGAAAAGGGCATGATAACAGTGGCTTGCCACCCAAGGTCAAGGCTGGTAACGCTTGGCCATCACCCTTATCTCGCCGCTGGCCACCAGATTTTGCAGCGCCACCAGCAAGGGCTGGCGCAGCGACTGGTGAGGTGAGTGCTTGCTCATCCCCAGATAGAGGGTCACCGGCGTGGCGGGGCGGTAGTCCGCCTTGCCTATCCGGCTGGCATTTCCCTGACTCAGGGCATAGTCCACCTGACAGTCGGTGCCAATCATCAGCGGCAGGTGGCCGCGCTGCACCATGCGCAGCAGCTGATCTTCGGTGGGTACTCCGTGCTTGTCGAGGCGGCTGTCACTGTTGAAGGGCTCAAAATAGGCTGAGTTGAGCACATAGCCCACCTTCACCCCCTGCAGATCGCGGTATTGGTGGATCCGGGCCACATTGACCGGCTGACCATAAAACGCGGGCCAGCACTGATAGTAGGCTGGCTGCAGATAGTCGATAAACTGCGCCCGCTCGGCGGTATAGGCGAGGCCAATCATCAGATCGACCTGACCGGTCTGCATCTGCTTGAGCGCCCTGCCCCACGGCATCCGCCGTACCTGCAACTCAATGCCGCTCGCCTGTTGCAACCGGCGCAGGATGTCCATGTCGAGCCCCTGCAACCGGCCATCCGCTTGCAGGATGCGAAATGGCGGCCACAGATCGGTGGCCACCGTCAGCGTCGGGGTCGCTCGCACCGGCATGGCAAATAACAGTAACAACACAATCCCGCATAACTTGCCCATCCCGTCGCATACCTCGCACGGCTTATCCTGTTGGTTAAAAATACCCTCCCGCACCACGTATGAAAACCCGTGGTTCAGGGATAAAATGCGCCGGATTTTCAAGGAGAACCCTATGAACCCGATTTTCGCCAGTATCGGTCTGCTGCTCTGCAGCAACGTCTTTATGACCTTCGCCTGGTACGCTCACCTCAAGAGCATGAACCATAAACCCTGGATCATTGCCGCCCTGGTGAGCTGGGGTATCGCCCTGTTCGAATACCTGCTGCAAGTGCCTGCCAACCGCATCGGCCATACGGTGATGAGCGTGGGCCAACTTAAAATCCTGCAAGAAGTGATCACACTCACCGTATTCGTCCCCTTCTCTATCTTCTATCTCAAGGAAGATCTGAAATGGGACTATCTCTGGGCAGGGCTCTGCATTCTCGGTGCGGTCTTTTTTGTCTTTCGCGAGAAACTGACCGGCGCCTGAGGCTGTACACTCAATATCATCCCGCTCATGGCATCTCATTGATCGACGAGGCAAAAAAATGGAATTGCGAGACATGTTACAGATCCTGGCCAAGCAGGATGGCTCAGACCTCTATCTGTCGACCGGCGCGCCCCCCTGCGCCAAATTTAACGGCGGCCTGCGCCCCCTCAACGAAACGCCGCTGGAACCGGGTGAAGTGGCGCGGATCGCCGCCGAGATCATGGATGGCGAGCAGAAGCAGCAGTTCGAGAAGGATCTGGAGATGAACCTCGCCATCTCCCTGCCCCAGATCGGCCGCTTTCGGGTCAACATCTTCAAGCAGCGCAACGAAGTCTCTCTTGTGGCCCGCAACATCAAGACCGAAATCCCCCGCTTTGAAGATCTCAAACTCCCGCCTGTGCTGCTCGACACCATCATGGAGAAACGCGGTCTGGTGCTGTTTGTCGGCGGTACCGGCTCGGGTAAATCCACTTCGCTGGCGGCGCTTATCGACCATCGCAACCGCAACAGCGGTGGCCACATCATCACCATCGAGGATCCGGTGGAGTTCGTTCATCGTCACCGCAAGAGCATCATCAACCAGCGGGAGGTGGGGGTAGATACCCGTAGCTTCCATGCTGCCCTGAAAAACACCCTGCGTCAGGCGCCGGACGTCATTCTTATCGGCGAGATCCGCGATCGCGAGACCATGGAACATGCGCTGGCCTTCTCCGAAACCGGCCACCTTGCCATCTCCACCCTGCACGCCAACAACGCCAACCAGGCGCTGGATCGCATCATCAACTTCTTCCCCGAGGAGCGCCGCCCCCAGCTGCTCAACGATCTGGGCAACAACCTCAAGGCTTTTGTCTCCCAGCGGCTGGTGAAAACCACCGATGGCGGTCGCCGGGCCGCAGTGGAGATCATGCTCGGCACCCACACCATCCGCGACATGATCAAGCGCGGCGAATTTGGCGGCCTCAAAGAGGTGATGGAAAAATCCAAGGCCCTCGGCATGGTTACCTTCGACAGTGCACTGTTCGATCTGGTGGTGGAAGGGGTAATTGAGGAAGAAGAGGCGGTGAAGAACGCCGACTCGGCCAACAACCTGCGCCTCAAGATCAAGCTGTGGAAGGAGAAGGGGCAGATTGCCAGCAGCAGCGATGCCACCGGCTGGAGCCTCGAACCCACCAAGGACGAGAAGGGCGATTTTTTCTAACCTGCCCCTCGAGAACCCCGGGCCAGCCGGGGTTTTCTTTATCCCGCACGGCTGACCCGACTTATCCCTCAGCTCACGCAGCTCACAGCCAGTCAGCACCAACGGCGAACGCGCTGGCAATACGCCACATACTCGTCGCCGAAACGGGCGCGCAGCAGCCGCTCCTCCGGCATGATCTGAAAGCGGGTCAGCCAGGCCACCAGCACTATTGGCCCAACCCAGACCCAACTTCCACCGAGATAACAGCCCCAGGCGGCCAGCCAGCAGAGCAGCCCCAGATACATGGGATTGCGACTGACACGATAGACGCCACAGGTCACCAGACGACTGGTGTGCTGAGGTTTGGTGGGGCTGACCGTGGTCTGGTGGTGACGAAACCGTTGCAGGGCACCAAAGCCCATGATGGCCCCCGCCACTACCAGCACAGCCATCAGCGTCATTGCCCAGATGCCTGGCTGGCTCTCCCCTCTTAGCCACCACATGGCCCCGGCACAGAGCAGGAAGATCAGCGGTGGTGGCAAACGTAACTCAAGATTGACCATTTTATTCCCCTGACGAGTGTCGGCCGAACCCGTGTTGCGGTAGACTCCCAACCAGTCAGCGCCTGTTGAGAGTGACAAAGATCATAATAATAACAACAAGTTGTGGTTAAACCACCACCAATGTGGCCGACCCCGTCCAAACTATCCAACGCGAACAACAAAAAGGAATCACCATGCACAAGAAAACTCTGCTGGCTACCCTGATCTTCGGCCTGCTCGCGGGCCAAGCCGTTGCGGCTCCCTATCTGCCCCTTGCGACGGATCATCGCAACGGCCAGGAGCAAACCGCCAGCAACGCCTGGTTGGAAGTGGATCTGGGCGCCTTTGAACACAATATCCAGACCCTCAAGGATCGCCTCGGCGACAAGGGCCCGCAGATCTGCGCCATCATGAAGGCCGACGCTTACGGTCATGGCATCGACCTGCTGGTCCCCTCCGTGGTCAAGGCCAATATCCCCTGCATCGGCATCGCCAGCAACGAAGAGGCCCGCGTCGCCCGCGAGAAGGGATTTACCGGCCGTCTGATGCGGGTGCGTGCTGCCACACCGGATGAAGTAGAGCAGGCCCTGCCCTACAAGATGGAGGAGCTGATCGGCAGTCTGGTGAGTGCCCAGGGTATCGCCGATATCGCCCAGCGCCACCACACCACCATTCCGGTGCATATTGCACTCAACTCCGCCGGCATGAGCCGCAACGGCATCGACCTGCGTCTGGCCGATGCCAAACAGGATGCGCTGGCCATGCTCAAGCTAAAGGGGATCACCCCGGTCGGCATCATGACCCACTTCCCGGTGGAGGAGAAAGAGGACGTCAAGATGGGGCTGGCCCAGTTCAAACTGGACTCCCAGTGGCTGCTGGAAGCGGGCAAGCTGGATCGCAGCAAGATCACCATCCACGCCGCCAACTCCTTCGCCACCCTAGCCGTGCCGGACGCCTACTTCGACATGGTGCGCCCGGGCGGCCTGCTCTACGGTGACTCCATTCCCTCCCACACCGAATACAAGCGGGTGATGGCATTCAAGACCCAGGTCGCCTCGGTCAACCACTATGCAGCGGGTAACACCGTCGGTTATGACCGCACCTTTACCCTCAAGCGTGACTCCTGGCTCGCCAACCTGCCGCTGGGCTACTCCGATGGCTATCGCCGCGCCCTCAGCAACAAAGCCTATGTGCTGATCCAGGGTCAGAAGGTGCCGGTGGTCGGCAAGACTTCCATGAACACCATAATGGTGGACGTGACGGATCTGAAAGGGGTGAAACCCGGTGACGAGGTGGTGCTGTTTGGCCGTCAGGGTGACGCCGAAGTGAAACAGGCGGATCTGGAGGAGTACAACGGCGCCCTGCTGGCGGACATGTACACCATCTGGGGCTACACCAACCCCAAGAAGATCAAACGCTGATAACACGATATGAAAAAGGGCTCCCGCGGGAGCCCTTGTTGTTATTGCTTAATTGTCTGCCGCGCTCAAGCGGCCTTTTTACGGGTCACAAACAGACTCAGCCCCATGGATGCCAGCAGGATCAACGCGACTACGCCCAGTGCTATGCCGGTCGGGATCTTGAAGATATCCAGCAGCAGCATCTTGACCCCGATAAACATCAGGATCAGCGCCAGACCGTATTTGAGCAGGGCGAAGCGATCAGCCACACCCGCCAGTAGGAAGTACATGGCGCGCAGACCCATGATGGCGAAGATGTTGGAGGTCAGCACGATGAAGGGATCCGTGGTCACCGCGAAGATGGCCGGGATACTGTCCACCGCGAAGATGAGGTCGCTCACCTCCACCAGCACCAGAATGAGCAGCAGCGGAGTGGCATAGCGCACACCGTCACGCCAGACGAAGAACTTCTCCCCTTCCAGGGTCTCGGTCACCTTGAAACGACGGCGCATCCAGCCTAGCAGCGGATTGTTGGCCAAGTCAGGCTCCTTGTCGGCCGCCCACAACATCTTGGCACCGGTCAGCAGCAGGAAAGCGCCGAACAGATAGAGGATCCAGTGGAACTGCTCGATGAGCCAGCTGCCCGCGAACACCATACCGGCACGCATCACGATGGCACCCAGTACCCCGTACAGCAGCACCCGGCGCTGCAGCTCGGCTGGAATGGCAAAGTAGCCGAACAGCATCAGCCAGACGAAGACGTTGTCCACTGCCAGCGCTTTCTCGATGAGGTAGCCGGTGAGGAACTCCAGCCCTTTCTGGTTGGCAATCTCACGGCCCGCGCTGTGATCGAGCCAAAGCCAGATGGCCAGGTTGAAGAGCAGCGCCACGCTGACCCAGATGAGGGACCAGACCCCCGCCTCTTTGAGGGACACCTTGTGTGACTTGCCGCCACCGACAAAGCGTATGTCTATCCATAACAGGACCAGCACTATGCTGAAGAAACCGGTCCACATCCACCATTCACCCATGTTCACCTCTCCCAAAAACGACAAAACCCACGACCGAGAGGCGTGGGTTTGCGTTTGGAGCAGATACACCTTGCCTCTCGGCAAGGTCTCACTTACAGCCAATTTTCATCGACTGCCCGGCTGCCGGGTGCACTGCAGGAAATGGGTGCACCGTAATGACGACAAACCGGCGAGAAGTTACTCCCCTTGTTGCGCGGATAGTAGCAGCGGTAAAAGATAACGCCAAGAGGCATCTTCACTGCCGTCAAAAATAAATCGGGGCCCCATCAAGGAGCCCCGCAAGCAGGTTCAACACATCCCCATCAGAGCGGGTCGACCTTGAGGCAGGAGACCGCGTGATCGAAGTTCCCCTCCAGTACTGGGCGGGTCTTGGCACACTCGGGGCCAGCCACCGGGCAGCGGGTGCGGAACACGCAACCGGACGGCGGATTCATCGGCGATGGCAAGTCCCCTTCCAGGATCTGGATCACCTTGTTGCGCTCCAGCTCAGGGTCCGGGATCGGCACAGCAGACATCAGCGCCTTGGTGTAGGGGTGCAGCGGATTGGCAAAGATCTCCTTGCGGGTCCCCAGCTCAACGGCGTTGCCCAGATACATCACCAGCACCCGATCGGAGATATGCTTGACCACCGACAGGTCGTGGGCGATGAAGATGAGCGACAGCCCCATCTCCTTTTGCAGGGATTTGAGCAGGTTGACCACCTGCGCCTGAATGGAGACGTCAAGCGCCGAGACCGGCTCGTCGCAGATGATCATCTTGGGCTCGAGGATCAGCGCTCGGGCAATCCCGATCCGCTGGCACTGGCCGCCGGAGAACTCGTGCGGATAGCGGTTGACCAGGTTGGGCAACAACCCCACCTTGCTCATCATGGCGCGCACCTTCTCTTTCACCTCTTCCCGCGGCAGGTTGGGGTAGAAGGTGATGAGCGGCTCGGCGATGATGTCGCCGATAGTCATGCGCGGGTTCAGAGAAGCCAGCGGGTCCTGGAAAATCATCTGGATCTCTTTACGCTTCTCGCGCAGGGCATTCTGATCGAGCTTGGTAAGATCGTCACCCAGCCACACCACCTTGCCATCGGTGGCCGGTACCAGACCGATGATGGCGCGGGCAAAGGTAGATTTGCCGCAACCGGACTCACCCACCACGCCGAGGGTTTCCCCTTCGTAGAGGCGCAGAGTAACACCATCGACCGCCTTGAGGTCGGACGGTTTGGCCCAGGGCCACGCCTTGCCACTCTTGATACTGAAGTGGACCTTGAGGTCAGACACTTCCAACAGCAATTTTTTGTCGGCACCCATTTAGTTGGCCCCCTTGTTCATGGCATCCGAAACCCAGTGACAAGCACGCTCCCGACCGTCGTTGAACGGGGTCAGGATCGGTGACTGCTGGCCGCAAATTTCGCTGACCCGGTGGCAACGCTCCTGGAAGGGGCAACCGGTGGGCAGACGCAGCAGGTTGGGCGGATTGCCCGGGATGGTGGGCAGCACTTCCCCTTCGGTATCGAGGCGGGGAATGGCGCGCAGCAAGCCTTCGGTGTAGGGGTGGCTCGGGCGATAGAAGATATCGTCTACCTTGCCGTACTCCATGGTACGACCGGCATACATCACCAGCACCTTGTTGCAGATACCGGCGACCACGCCAAGGTCGTGGGTGATCATGATGATGGCGGTGTTGAACTCGCGCTTGAGCTCGTTCATCAGGGTCATGATCTGGGCCTGCACGGTCACGTCGAGCGCGGTGGTCGGCTCGTCGGCGATCAGCAGTTGCGGCCGGCAGAGCAGTGCCATGGCGATCATCACCCGCTGACGCATTCCGCCGGAGAACTCGTGGGGATACATGCCCATCCGCTTGCGTGCTTCGGGAATTTTGACCGCATCGAGCATCCGTACCGACTCTTCGAACGCTTCCGCCTTGCTGACGCCCTTATGCAACATCAGCACTTCCATCAGCTGATCCTGCACCTTCATGTAGGGGTTGAGCGAGGTCATGGGGTCCTGGAAGATCATGGCGATCTTCTCGGAGCGGATCTTGTTGAGCTTGGACTCCGGCAGGTTGAGGATCTCTTCGCCCTGAAACTTGGCGGAACCGGTAATAATGCCGTTTTTGGCCAGCAGCCCCATGATGGCAAAGGCCGTCTGGGATTTGCCGGAGCCGGACTCGCCGACGATCCCCAGGGTTTCACCCGCAGTGAGAGAAAAGTTGAGGTCGTTGACCGCCACTACATTGCCGTCCGGGGTCTTGAACTCGACCCGCAGATCTTTCACATCCAGTAACTTCATATAAAAACTCCTTATCGATCTTTCGTGATGCTTTCCTGTCGACCCGATGCTCGATTAACGATCTTTCGGATCGAGGGCGTCACGCAGACCATCCCCGAGGAAGTTGAAGCAAAACAGGGTCACCACCATAAAGCAGGCGGGGAACAGCAGTTGCCAGATGGCCACTTCCATCGACTTGGAGCCTTCATCCAGCAGGGCACCCCAGCTGGTCATCGGTTCCTGAACCCCAAGGCCCAGGAAACTCAGGAAGGATTCAAACATGATCATCCCCGGCACCAGCAAGGTGGCGTAGACGGCCACGATACCGAGTACGTTCGGTACGATGTGACGGGTGATGATCTTCCACTTGGAGACGCCACAGACGTGGGCTGCCTCGATAAACTCCTTGCTCTTGAGGCTGAGAGTCTGGCCGCGCACGATCCGCGCCATGTCGAGCCAGCTCACCGCCCCGATGGCGATAAAGATGAGTGCCAGATTGCGGCCAAAGAAGGTGACCAGCATGATGACAAAGAACATGAACGGGAAGGCGTTGAGGATCTCCAGTACCCGCATCATCAGGCTGTCGACCCGACCACCGATAAAGCCGGAGGCCGCGCCATACAAAGTACCGATGATGACCGCTACCATGGCGCCCATGATGCCGACCATCAGGGAGATGCGCCCGCCCAGCAGGGTACGCACGAACAGATCGCGCCCCAGACTGTCGGTTCCGAAGTAGTGGCCCGCTTCCATATCCGGCGGCGACTGCATGGCGCCCCAGTCCGGATCGTCAAAGGTGTATTGGGACAGATGGGGGCCAAAGATGACCGCCAGACCGATGATGGTCAGAATGATCAGGCTGGTCAGGGCCGCCTTGTTGCGCAGGAAACGGCGACGGGCATCCTTCCACAGGGAGCGCCCCTCCACCACCTCGACCTTTTGCGCGAACGCCTCGACGGCATCGCGTTTTTCAGTTGAAACAACCATGATGAACTCCCGAATTAGTAACGGATCTTGGGATCGATAAAGGCGTAGAGAATATCGACCACGGCGTTAAAGGTGATGGTGAGGGCGCCGACCAGAATGGTCAGACCGAGCACCATGGAGTAATCACGGTTAAGGGCACCGTTGACGAACAGCTGACCGATCCCCGGCAGGCCGAAGATGGTCTCGATCACCACGGAACCTGTGATGATGCCGACAAAGGCCGGGCCCAGATAGGAGACCACTGGCAGCATGGCCGGACGCAGCGCGTGTTTCAGGATGATGTGGCGCAGCGGCAAGCCCTTGGCACGGGCGGTACGGATGAAGTTGGAGTTCATGGTCTCGATCATGCTGCCCCGCATGATCCGCGAGATGGCAGAGATGTAGTACATCATCATGCCGAACACCGGCAGCACCATAAACTGGATGCCACCACCCTGCCATCCACCGGCAGGGAACCAACCCAGATGAATACTGAAAAACAGCACCAGCAAGGGCGCCAGCACAAAGCCCGGGATCACCACCCCGGCCATGGCCGACGACATCAGTAGATAGTCGATGATGGTGTTCTGTTTCAGTGCCGCTATGGTGCCGAAGGTGACCCCCAGCAGCACGGCGAAGAAGAAGGCCGTGGTCCCGATCTTGGCGGAAACAGGCAGCGCCTGACTCACCAGATCATTGACGGTGAAATCTTTGTATTTGAAAGAGGGGCCCAAATCACCCTGCACCAGGTTGCCCAGGTAGGTGAGATATTGCATGCCAATGGGTTTGTCGAGCCCATATTTGGCCTCGATGTTGGCGATGACTTCGGGGGGCAGTGAACGCTCGCTGGTAAAGGGGTTACCCGGGGCGAAACGCATCATGAAGAAAGAGACGGTGATCAAGACCAGCAGAGTCGGGATCGCTTCCAATAGCCGTTTAAAAATGAATTTCAACATAGACATTTCCTGTCCTGTACTGCTTCCAAATGGTCGCGGTTGTAATAAAGGCCCGCCGTCCGGCAGGCCCTGCTTGTTATGCGACTTGTTGCTTTAAATCAGTGAGCAATGATGTACATATCTTTGCTGTAGAGGTTATCCAGCGGGTTGGCCGGATAGCCGCCTACATAGGGTTTGACCATACGGGCAGTCACGTACTGGTAGATGGGGGCGATCGGCATGTCCTTGGCCAGGATCTCTTCAGCCTGGACGTAGAGCTTGTTGCGGGCCGCCACATCAACCTGATCACGGGACGAATCCATCAGCTTGTCGAACTCCGGATTGGAGTACTTGCCGTCGTTGTTGCCGTGGGTGGTCTGCATCAGATCCAGCATGGAGGAGGCTTCGTTGTAGTCGGCGATCCAGCCGGCACGACCTACATCAAACTGACCCTGTTTCTTGGTTTCCAGGTAAGTTTTCCACTCCTGGTTGACCAGGCTCACCTGCACCCCCAGCTTCTTCCACATGGAGGCCACGGCCACAGCCACTTTCTTGTGGTTGTCATCGGTGTTGTAGAGCAGCTCGAACTTCAGCGGCTTGCTGGCATCGAAACCGGCCTCTTGCAGCAGCGCCTTGGCCTTGGCATCACGCTCGGCCTGGGTCATCTTCGACCACTCGGGCGCTACCGGCTTGAAGCCATCGACGAAGTCCGGCACCAGGGTGTAACCGGGCGTCTGACCCTGGCCCATCACCTTGTCGGCAATCACGTCGCGATCGATGGCATAGGAGAGCGCAGTACGGACGCGCACATCGTCAAACGGCTTCTTCTTGACGTTGTACTGGTAGTAGTAAGTACCAACATAACCGGTCACTTTCAGCTCGTCCGGCTTCTCTTTCTTCATCTGCTTGAAGCGCTCGATGGGCATCTGATAGGTGATGTCCACTTCGCCCGCCAGATAGCGGCTCAGGTCAGCGTTGGTAGACTGGATGGGCAGATAGACCACCTTGTTGATGACGGTCTTGCCATCGTTCCAGTAGTGCTTGTTGCGCTCCACTTCGACGCGCTCGTTCACCACCCAGTTCTTCAGGGTATAGGCACCGTTGGATACCATATTTTCCGGCTGGGTCCACTTGTCACCGAACTTCTCGATCACCTTCTTCGGTACCGGATAGGTGGTGGTGTGGGAGAGCATGCTGACGAAGTAAGGGATCGCTTTCTCGAGTTGTACTTCGAAGGTGTAGTCGTCGCTCGCCTTCACGCCCAGCGTATCAGCCGGCTTTTTACCTGCGATGATCTCGGAGGCATTGGCAATGGTCGGGATCTCCAGATACCAGGAGTAAGGAGAGGCGGTTTTCGGATCAACGGCACGCTGGAAAGCAAAGACGAAATCGTGGGCAGTGACCGGGTCACCGTTGGACCACTTGGCATCTTTGCGCAGGTGGAAGACGTAGTGCTTGTTATCCTTGGTTTCCCAGGATTCAGCCACAGCCGGGAGAATTTCCCCTTTCGGGCCGGAAGCAACGAGACCCTCGAACAGGTCGCGCAGGATATTGGATTCGACCGTTCCTTCGGTCTTGTGCGGGTCAAGGGTCGCAGGCTCGGAGCCGTTGCCTTTTACCAGTTGCTGGACTTCAGCCAGCTTGGTTCCCGCCGGGACATCGGCAGCCTGAGCCACATTGACGCCACCAAACAGTGCAGCCACCAGCAATGTGTTAATCATTGTTTTTTTATGAGTCATTTCCCTACTCCAACAAGAACATTCCATGCGTTTTTTAAAGTGACGGGGTTAAAACCCGCTCCCAGCATAATTCCCTGCCAATTCCGATAATGCAACAGATATTGTCAGGGTAATCGTCATCTTCTGGTCAAAAAATCAGCTAGCATGCGCTTTTTCAGTATTAAAACACCAGCAAAGCGCTCATTTTTCACACAAACGACCGATTCTAGAAAAGACCGGGCAAAAAGCAACCAATAAAAAGCCGGTCACGAGGACCGGCTTTCATAAAGCGGAGCTGGCTCACATCAGGCTGGGGAAAACCCCCTTGATACCGGCCACCATGATCTCGATACCCAGCGACATCATGATAAGACCCATGATACGGGTCACCACGTTGATGCCGGTGTTGCCCATGATCTTGAACAGCAGCGGCGCGGCGCGGAAGATGAGCCAGGAGCAGAAGGAGAAGACCACGACAACCACTGACATGCCGAGCAGCTGCTGCCAGTGGCTCTGGCTGGCATAGACAATCACCGAGGAGATGGCTCCTGGGCCCGCCATCAGCGGCAGCGCCAGCGGTACCACGGCGATAGACTCGCGCACCGCCAGTTCACCCTTCTCCTGTTTGTTGTGCTTCACCTCGCCCAGCTTGCCCTGCAGCATCGACCAGGCAATCAGGGTAATCAGCGACCCACCGGCGATCCGGAACGATGCCAGCGAGATGCCAAACCCATCGAGGATCAGCTGCCCCATATACATGGAGACCAGCAGGATCACCATCACCGCGATATTGGCGGTGGTATTGGTTTTCATCCGCTCGGCCTGGGTATGGTGGCTGGTCAGGCTGACAAACACCGGCAACAAACCAAGCGGGTTGATAATTGCGAACAAACCGACAAAAAACTTCAGATACAACGAGACGTCAATTGCTGCCATAGGCGCCTTCCAATAGAGTTTCGGGCCCAGCGGGCCAGTCCATTAATTTCGTGCGTAAATTTACATCATAGCCAGAGCGGGCACCAATCAAATAATCTCACCATTTTGAGGGTTTTTTAGTTAGTTCATCTAATGCATCCGCGCTAACTGGCATAAACCGATGCCAAAAGCCCTTTCTACCGCCCGACACGCGCCAGAAAAGTGAGCGCAAGCCTGCTTAGTCATGACCAGAGAATAAGACGGTGACTGACCGAATAACCAAGCGACTCGAGAGAATCCAAGCTTTGCCTTCCCACTATTTCAGGCCAGACATCACTTCATTGACTCGGCAAGAGAGCCACAATGCAAAAACCGGGAAAGGGGGCAGAAATAGCCCCCTTGGGGAATAAAGCGGATTAGTCATGGATTAAAACAACAATCATTTTCGCAACAAACGCTGGAATAAAGTGCGTTTGTCGGTGATTTTGAAACCGATTCACTCATATTTGCTAACCTACACAGCCAGAACGGCCCTACTATCTGATGCCGAAGTGCAATTAACCACTTGATAAATGTGGTTTATTACCTTGTATTAACAAGACTCTCGCCTTTCCCTTTGGTGTACATTCCGATAACATCGGCCAAACAAGGATCGTGAAATAAAATTTCTTTTGTTCTTTTGTTACACATGATCCAGATCAAGTTTTTCTGAGTCAGCCCCGCTCTATAATCGACTCAGAAAGCGATTTAGTAAGGCATGTGAAAAAGCTGTTGCAACGATACCGTCTTGACAGGGCGACTATAATTGCCGGGCATTGCCAACGTCTTACTAAACAGTTTTCAAATAATCAGGAGATAAACATGGCAGTAACCAATTTGGCTGAACTGGATGCACTGGTCGCCCGCGTTAAGGAAGCCCAGCGTGAATTCGCCAGCTTCTCTCAAGAGCAGGTAGACAAGATCTTCCGTGCCGCCGCCCTGGCCGCCAACAACGCCCGTATCCCCCTGGCCCAGATGGCCGTGGAAGAATCCGGTATGGGTATCATCGAAGACAAGGTTATCAAGAACCACTTCGCCTCCGAATACATCTACAACAAGTACAAAGACGAGAAGACCTGCGGCATTCTGAGCGAAGATGATCAGATGGGCACCATCACCATCGCCGAGCCGGTAGGTATCATCTGTGGTATCGTTCCAACCACCAACCCGACTTCTACTGCGATCTTCAAATCCATGATCGCGCTCAAGACCCGCAACGCCATCATCTTCTCCCCGCACCCCCGTGCCAAGAACTCCACCAATACCGCTGCCAAGCTGGTACTGGATGCAGCTGTTGCCGCCGGTGCACCGAAAGACATCATCGGCTGGATCGACCAACCATCTGTTGAGCTCTCCAACGCCCTGATGAAGCACGAAGACATCAACCTGATCCTGGCCACCGGTGGCCCAGGCATGGTGAAAGCAGCCTACTCTTCCGGTAAGCCTGCTATCGGTGTAGGTGCCGGTAACGTGCCTATCGTTATCGACGAAACCGCCGATGTTAAGCGTGCCGTTGCCTCCATCCTGATGTCCAAGACTTTCGATAACGGCGTGGTCTGTGCTTCCGAGCAGGCAGTCATCGTTGTTGATGCCATCTACGACCAGGTTAAAGAGCGCTTTGCATCCCACAAGGGCCATGTGCTCTCCAAAGAAGATGCTGACAAGGTACGTAAAGTCATCCTGATCAACGGTGCCCTGAACGCCAACATCGTTGGCCAGCCAGCCACCAAGATTGCCGAGATGGCAGGCGTGACTGTACCGGCTGATACCAAGATCCTGATCGGTGAAGGCGTCAAGCTGTGTGCAGAAGATGAGTTTGCTCACGAGAAATTGTCCCCGCTGCTCGGTATGTTCCGTGCAAGCAGCTTCGAAAACGCCGTTGATATGGCCTGTGACATGGTCAACATCGGTGGTATCGGCCACACCTCAGGTCTGTACACCGACCAGGACCGCAACGCTGACCGCATCAAGTACTTCGGCGACAAGATGAAGACCGCGCGTATCCTGATCAACACTCCGTCTACCCAAGGCGGTATCGGTGACCTGTACAACTTCGCAATGGCACCGTCCCTGACCCTGGGTTGCGGTTCCTGGAGCGGTAACTCCATCTCCGAAAACGTGGGTCCGAAGCACCTGATCAACAAGAAGACAGTCGCAAAACGGGCAGAAAACATGCTGTGGCACAAACTTCCGAAATCCATCTACTTCCGTCGTGGTTCCCTGCCGATCGCTCTGAGCGACCTGGAAGGTAAAAAGCGTGCCATGGTCGTGACCGACCGCTTCCTGTTCAACAACGGCTACGCCGATGAACTGGTCAGCCTGCTGAAAGCACAGAATATGGAAGTGGAAGTGTTCTACGAAGTAGAAGCTGACCCGACCCTGGCTGTGGTTCGCAAGGGTGCCGAGATGGCCAACTCCTTCAAACCGGACGTTATCCTGGCGCTGGGCGGTGGTTCACCGATGGATGCTGCCAAGATCATGTGGGTGATGTACGAGCACCCGAACACTGCGTTCGAGGATCTGGCCATGCGCTTCATGGACATCCGCAAGCGTATCTACAAGTTCCCGAAAATGGGCGTGAAGGCCGAACTGGTCTGTATCACCACCACTTCCGGTACCGGCTCTGAAGTCACTCCGTTTGCGGTAGTAACCGATGAAGTGTCTGGTCAGAAGTATCCGCTGGCTGACTACGAGCTGACCCCGAACATGGCCATCGTTGATGCCAACCTGGTCATGGGTATGCCGAAGTCCCTGTGTGCCTTCGGTGGTATCGATGCCGTGACTCACGCCATGGAAGCCTATGTTTCCGTACTGGCTAACGAGTACTCCGACGGTCAGGCGCTGCAAGCCCTGAAAATGCTGAAAGAGTACCTGCCATCCAGCTACCAGAACGGTGCCAACGACCCGATCGCTCGTGAGAAGGTGCACAATGCTGCCACCATCGCCGGTATCGCGTTTGCCAACGCCTTCCTGGGTGTGTGCCACTCCATGGCTCACAAACTGGGTGCCGAGTTCCACATTCCGCACGGTCTGGCTAACGCCCTGCTGATCAGCAACGTCATCCGCTACAACGCGAACGACAACCCGACCAAGCAGACTGCGTTCTCCCAGTACGATCGTCCGCAGGCGCGTCGTCGTTACGCCGAAGTCGCTGACCACCTGGGTCTGACTGCTGCCGGTGACCGCACCGCCGCCAAGATCGAGAAGCTGCTGACCTGGCTGGACGAGCTGAAGGCTACCTTGGGTATCCCGGCCTCTATCCGCGAAGCTGGCGTGACTGAAGCTGACTTCCTGGCCAAGGTTGACCAGCTGGCTATCGAAGCTTTCGATGACCAGTGCACCGGCGCCAACCCGCGCTACCCGCTGATCAGCGAGCTGAAGCAGGTTCTGCTGGACTCCTACTACGGTCGTCCGTTCACCGAAGCCGCTCCGGTAACTGCTGCCCCGGTTGAAGCCAAGGTTGAAGGCAAGAAAAAATCCAAGGCCTGATAACCAGTCCTGAGATAACAAGCCCGCGCACTGCGCGGGCTTTTTTTATCTGCCACTTATCACAGAGCTCCTCACTCCAGCCGATTGCGGTAGTGCAGCGCCTAACTTCCCAACCAACCAACCAACCAACCAACCAACCAACCAACCAACTCGCCCCAGCCAATCCGTTATAGACATCCCAACCTGTGACTCTGTATTGATGGGCCCCTGTGATAACAAGAGCACGCTCCATCACCTCCTATCCCCTACCCGCAACGAATTTCCCTGACGGGCAGATGTGAGCAGTCAACGCCATCTCAAGAGCTAAAGGTGTGATAAACAGGATAAGCGGAGCCTCGCTAACGCAATGCAGCAGAACTGCGACTGGCATACGTACAGGGCCAACCGACTGGCAGAGACAGAGCAATGATAATTCGCAGAGAAAGCGGGAAAGATTGTCAGTGAAGAGAGTTGTTGCGCCGATTGCTCAACCGACACATCAGCAGTTGCCACGATGCAAAGATAAAAAAATGGCAGCCATCAGGCTGCCATCGGGAGAGCACGATTCAGCGATCAGAGGGTCGCAGCGACTTCATCGGAAATTGAGCCGTTGTGGTAAACCTCTTGCACATCGTCCAGATCTTCCAGCATGTCGATCAGTCGCATCAGCTTGGGTGCAGTTTCAGCATCCAGCTCGGCTTCGGTGGAGGGGATCATGGTCACTTCGGCGCTCTGGGCCTTGAAGCCGGCGGCTTCCAGACCGTCCAGCACGGTACCGAAGTCGTTCGGAGTGGTGTACACCTCGATGGTACCATCCTCTTCAGTCACCACGTCATCGGCGCCCGCTTCCAGCGCGGCATCCATCAGGGCATCTTCGTCCACACCCACGAAGGTCAGCAGACCTTTCTTGCTGAACAGATAGGCGACGGAGCCGTCGGTACCCAGGTTGCCACCGCACTTGCTGAAGGCGTGACGCACTTCGGCTACGGTACGGTTGCGGTTGTCAGTCAGGCACTCTACCATCACGGCAGAGCCAGCCGGGCCGTAACCTTCGTATACGATGGTCTCGAGCTGTTCGCCATCGCCACCACCGGCGCCACGCTGAATGGCACGGTTGATGGTGTCGCGGGTCATGTTGTTGGTCAGGGCGGCAGTCACCGCAGCACGCAGACGCGGGTTGTTGGCCGGATCAGCATCACCCAGACGCGCGGAGGTAGTGATTTCGCGGATCAGCTTGGTGAAGATCTTGCCACGCTTGGCGTCTTGAGCGGCCTTGCGGTGTTTGATGTTGGCCCATTTACTGTGACCTGCCATAGAGACTCTCCGTTATTTTTTAAATGTCAGTAACACTGATCATGACTAACCCAAGGGAAACACAGAGGCCGCACGGCGGCGGCCTCCGGTGCCGGTATCGGCTTACTCGTCGCCCTTGACGGTGGTTGCAATCGCCAGCTCACCCAGTTGGGCGGCGTTGGCAAGGCTGGGGGCGTCTGTCATCAGACAGGCGGCCGCGGTCGTTTTCGGGAAGGCGATGACGTCCCGAATGTTTTCGGTGCCGGTCAGCAGCATGCTGAGACGGTCCAGACCGAAGGCCAGACCGGCGTGCGGCGGGGTACCATACTTCAGGGCATCCAGCAGGAAGCCGAACTTCAGGCGCTGCTCGGCCGGGGTGATACCCAGGATGTCGAACACGGTGGACTGCATCTCGCTGTTGTGGATACGGACAGAGCCGCCACCCACTTCGTAGCCGTTGATCACCATGTCGTAGGCGTTGGCGTAAGCACCCACCGGGTTGGCTTTCAGCTCGGCCGGGCTCATGTTGCTCGGCGCGGTGAACGGGTGGTGCATGGCGGCCAGACCACCTTCACCATCTTCCTCGAACATCGGGAAGTCGATGACCCACAGCGGTTTCCAGCTGTTCTCCAGCAGGCCCAGATCGCGACCCACTTTCAGACGCAGGGCGCCCATGGCATCGCAGACCACTTTCTTGCTGTCAGCGCCAAAGAAGATGATGTCGCCGTCGGCAGCGCCGGTACGAGCCAGGATCTCACGCACGATGGAGTCAGAGAGGAACTTGGCAACCGGAGACTGCACACCTTCGATACCATTGGCCGCTTCGTTGACCTTCATCCAGGCCAGGCCCTTGGCACCGTAGATGCCGACAAACTTGGTGTATTCGTCGATCTGCTTGCGAGAGAGCTCGGCACCGCCCGGGACTTTCAGGGCAGCCACACGGCCTTTCGGATCGTTGGCGGGGCCCGCGAACACGGCGAACTCGACAGCAGTCAAGAGGTCTGCCACATCGACCAGCTCCATTGGCAGACGCAGGTCCGGCTTGTCGGAGCCGTAGCGACGCATGGCTTCGTCGAAGGTCATGATCGGGAAGTCGCCCAGCTCCACGTTCAGGATGTGCAGCCACAGTTTGCGGATCATCTCTTCCATCACTTCACGCACCTGCGGCGCGGTCATGAAGGAGGTCTCCACGTCGATCTGAGTGAATTCCGGCTGGCGGTCGGCACGCAGGTCTTCGTCACGGAAGCACTTGACGATCTGGTAGTAGCGATCGAAACCGGACATCATCAGCAACTGCTTGAACAGCTGGGGTGATTGCGGCAGAGCGTAGAACTTGCCCTTGTGCACGCGGCTCGGCACCAGATAGTCACGGGCACCTTCCGGGGTGGCCTTGGTCAGCATCGGGGTCTCGATATCGAGGAAACCGTGCTCGTCCATGAAGCGGCGTACGAAGGCGCTGGCCTTGGCACGGGTCTTCAGGTACTTGGCCATCTCGGGACGACGCAGATCCAGGTAGCGATACTTGAGGCTGATCTCTTCGCTGTTGACCTGATTGAAGTCCAGCGGCAGCGGCTCGGCACGGTTGATGATGTTGAGCTCGTGAGCGAACACTTCGATGGCGCCAGTGGCCATGTCGCTGTTGCGCTGGGACTCGGGACGGGTGCGCACCACGCCGGTCACCTGGATGCAGAACTCGCCGCGCAGCTCGGAGGCCAGGGCGAACGCATCCGGCTTGTCCGGATCGAAGAACACCTGAACGATCCCTTCCCGGTCGCGCATATCGATAAAGATCAGACCGCCGAGATCACGACGACGATGAACCCAACCGCACAATGTAATGGTCTGCCCTGCATGGGCCTCATTGACCTGTCCGCAATAGATAGAGCGCATGGACTTCTTCCTTCGAAATTGTAGAGAGACGGTTAACCTTGGGCCGCCGGGCACGACTGGCAAGCACCGTCTGTCTCACAGCTGGCCAGATTCTTTTTCTTACCCGGTTTGAAATCAGTCTCGTACCATCCGGTTCCCTTGAGCCGGAAGCCTGCCGCCGATATCAGCTTGACCAGATTCGGCTTGCTACAGGCCGGACAGTCGGTCAGGGGGGCATCGGAAAGCTTTTGCAGTTTTGCCAATTCATGGCCACAGACGTCGCAACGATATTCGTAGATAGGCATGGGTCACAAGAAATTGAAAAACAAAAGGGCTGGCATTATAGAGGAAAACCCCCTTTTGGGTAAAATGGCCAGCAGCCTCCTTTCGCCAGTTTTTTGCACTCGATGGCAAAAAGCGGGCAAAAAATCGGCACGAATGCACCAAGAGCGAAGAGAATAGCCATCATGAGCCTCTATTTGGGCCTGCCGCAGTGGTCCCACCCCAGCTGGCCCGGCCAGTTGCTGGGCCTTGGCGCCAAGCCTGCCGAACACCTCGCCCACTACGCGACCGTCTTCAACTCGGTGGAGGGTAACACCACCTTCTACGCCCTGCCGACACCGGACACGGTACAGCGCTGGGCCGATGCGGTGCCCGATCACTTTCGTTTCAACTTCAAATTTCCGCAAACCATCAGCCACCAGAGCGATCTGGTGAGCGCAGACAAACAAGTCGCCGACTTTATTCGCCTGCTCGCCCCGCTGCACGACAAGCTGGGGCTGCTCACCCTGCAGTTGCCCGCCCGTTTCGGGCCACAGGGGCTGGCCAGACTGGCGGCCTTTATCGAGCGGCTGCCACGGGCGTTTCGCTACGCCCTCGAAGTGCGCCACCCCGACTTCTTCGCCAAGGGGGAGGCCGAGCGGGCATTGAACCGGCTGCTCATGGAACAAGGCATCAACCGGGTGATGCTCGACAGCCGGCCACTCTTCTCGGTGCCAGCAACCACGCCAGCCCTTGTCGATGCCCAGGGCAAGAAACCGCGCCTACCGGTGCATCTGCTGGCCACCGCCAACGCCCCCATGGTGCGCTTTATCGGCCTTCCGGATCCGGCGGCCAATCACCCCTTCCTGCCCAGCTGGCTCCCCCACTGGCGCCAGTGGCTCGCGGAGGGGAAAGATCTCTACCTCTATATACATACTGCCGACAACGCCCAGGCACCTGAGCTGGCCCGTCAGATCACCCGCTTGCTGGAACAGGAGATGGCCCCCTGGCCGGGGGAAAACGATCGCGCACGGCAGGGAGTGCTGCGCTTTTAGCCAACCCATTCTGCGGCCATCGTTTCGCTGCAAAAAAAGTGCTTTTTTGTGGCGTGGCAAGCCCTGGCGTCAAGACAAACGGCCATCAATCCTCTACACTACCGCCCCAAGTAAGGGTCCGGAACATGGCCCGTACGAACAGGACAGGTCCAAAGGATTTCACGACCAGCCACCCCGTTCGTAAACAGGTGATAAATCTACTCTGATGGGTGTCACCCAACGACTCAATTGAACAATACAGCCGGGTGATGTCCCGACTGTCAGGTTGCGCCAGCATGCATACCAAAGATCAAATTTTTGCCGCCCCGATCGCCCGATTGGGAGACTTCTGTTTTGACGAACAGGTCGTCGACGTATTCCCCGATATGATCCAGCGCTCGGTGCCGGGTTACAGTAACATCATCTCTGCCATCGGCATGATGGCCGCCCGCTACGCCCAACCCGAGAGCCGACTCTATGATCTCGGCTGCTCACTGGGCGCCGCGACCCAGGCGATGCGTCGCCATGTCAGCCAGCCCGGCTGCCGCATCACCGCGGTGGATCTCTCCCATCCGATGATTGAGCGCGCCCGCGCCCACCTCTCCGGTTTCAAATCCGAGGTGCCGGTGGAGCTGGTAGAGGCGGATATCTGCGACATCGAGATCGAGAACGCCTCCGTGGTGGTGCTCAACTTCACTCTGCAATTTGTCGAGCCAGAGAAACGGGCCGCCCTGATCCAGCGCATTCACGATGGTCTGCGCCCGGGCGGGATCCTGATCCTGAGCGAAAAGTTCCGCTTCGAAGATGAACCAGTCAACGAGCTGCTCATCGATCTGCACCTCGACTTCAAGCGGGCCAATGGCTACAGCGAGCTGGAGATCAGCCAGAAACGCACTGCCCTTGAGAACGTGATGCGCACCGACAGCCTGCCGGTGCATCAGGCCCGTCTGCGGGATGCCGGTTTCGTCCATCAGGATCTCTGGTTCCAGTGCTTCAACTTCGGCTCCATGATTGCCATCAAATCCAGCGACGCCCAGCCATGATCGACTTTGCCAATTTCTATCAACTGATTGCCAAAAACCGGCTGAGCCACTGGCTGCATACCCTGCCCGCCCAGCTGCACGCCTGGCAACATGACAACCAGCATGGCGACCTGCCGCGCTGGAACCGCGCCCTCAACAAGCTACCGGTGGTCTCCCCCGGCAACATCGAGCTGAAAAGCTGGGTCGAGATTGGCTCGGCCGAGAGCCTTGGCGAAGGTGAACGCAAGAAGGTCGAGAGCCTGCTGCGCCACTTCATGCCCTGGCGCAAAGGGCCGTTCATCGTGCACGGCATCCACATCGATACCGAGTGGCGCTCTGACTGGAAGTGGGATCGGGTGCTGCCCCATATCAGCCCGCTCGAAGGCCGTTACGTGCTGGATGTGGGCTGCGGCAGCGGTTACCACCTCTGGCGCATGGTGGGTGAAGGTGCCAAGCTCGCGGTCGGCATCGATCCGAGCCCGCTGTTTCTCTGCCAGTTCGAGGCCATTCGCCACTTCGCGGGCAATGATCAGCGCGCCCACCTGTTGCCGCTCGGTATTCAGGAGCTGCCGGAGCTGCGTGCCTTTGACACCGTCTTCTCCATGGGGGTGCTCTATCACCGCAAATCCCCCATCGAGCACATCGAGCAGCTGCGCAATCAATTGAAAGATGATGGCGAGCTGGTGCTGGAGACCCTGGTGATCGATGGCGGGGTCAACGACGTGCTGATGCCCACCGACCGTTACGGCAAGATGCGCAACGTCTGGTTTGTTCCCTCAAGCCGCGCCCTCAAGCTGTGGGTCGAGCGCTGCGGCTTCACCGACGTGCGGATAGTAGACGAGAATATGACCAGCACCGACGAACAGCGTCGTACCGACTGGATGATTAATGAATCCCTGAGTGACTATCTGGATCCAGACAATCCAGCACTCACGGTAGAAGGACACCCGGCGCCGAAACGTGCCGTACTGATTGCCCGCAAGGCCAAAGACTAGCCGATGGCGATTCAGGAAGTTACACTGACCCAATTCCAGGAAGCACAGTTAAATGAATGACATGAAAAGCAAATTAAAAGGAATGACCCTGCTCTCCCTGCTTAGTCTCGGCGGGTGTGTCAATATGGAAAAAGCGCCTCAGGTCCCTGCTCTGACGCTGGCCGAGCTTCGTAACGAGCTGAGCCAGAGCGAGCAGCGCCTGCAAACATCCATGGAACAGCAACAGAAGCAGTATGTGCAGCAACAGCACCTGCTGGTTCAGCTCAACACAGATGTCACCAATATGAAAGAGTCCGTCAAGCAAGTAGACCACAAGCTCGCCACCCTCCCCTCCGAGCCGCCCAAGCCGATGGCCATCCCCACCGAGAAGTGCCCGGCCCCCAATCAGGGTCACACCATCGATGGCAAGCTAATGGTCGGTGAAGCCGAGTGGATCTGGGTTGATGCGGCCAACGACGCCTTCCAGGCGCGGGTCGATACCGGTGCGACCACCTCCTCCATCAGTGCGCAGGAGATCACCATTTTCGAGCGCAACGGCAAAAACTGGGTACGCTTCTTCCTGAGCCATCAGGAAGTGGACGACAAGATCCAGATCGAAGCGCCGCTGGTACGCCATGTACGGGTGCGTCAGGCCTCTGCCGACGATCTGGACCGCCGTCCGGTAGTGCGTCTGGCCGTGCGCATTGGCGACATGACCGAGAAAGCCGAATTTACCCTGAAAGACCGTAGCGACATGACCTTCCCTGTGCTGCTGGGTCGCGAATTTTTGAAAGACATCGCTGTGGTTGATGTGGCCCGCGAATATATCCAACCCAAACCCAAGCTCAAGGATGTGAAATAATCCATGGTTTCCCGTAAGCCGTTCTATTTGCTGGTAGCCCTGCTGTACATTGTCGGCCTGGGGATGACGATCTATCACCATATCGCGTTGGATGTGCCGCTGACGCCCGGTGAAAAGCGCCAGATCTGGTCCATCGAAGCCAAGCTGGAGTTTGAGGCGACCGGTGAGCCGGTGATCGCCTCTCTGGCCATTCCGGGCACCCAGCCCGGTTTCACCCTGATGAACGAGAACGCCGCCAGCCCCGGCTACGGCCTCTCCTTTGTCGAGAAAGATGGCGATGCCCGCGCCGAGTGGTCCATCCGCACCGCCTCCGGCCGTCAGGAGCTCTACTACCGCGTCGACATGATGGCGGATGCCCATGCCAAACCGGCCGCCAATCCGCAGCCGCCTGCCATCGAGAAGCAGATCGAGAGTGAGCCTTATGCCACCGCGATGAAGCAGATCCTCGAGCGAGCCCAGGAGCGCTCTGCCGACGGCTACACCCTGACTCGCGAGATCATCAAGGAGATCGAGAAGCAGGAGCAGAACGCCGAGCTGCTGAAAAAGCACAAGAGCCGCGCCAACCTGATCGCCGAGCTGCTCAACAATGCTGACGTCCCCACCCGCGTGGTGCATGCTCTGAATCTGGAAGATGGCCGCCGTCGTCAGGAGCTGGTGGATTACCTGCAGGTATTCAACAGCCCGACCGACTACAAGCTGTTCAACCCGCAAACCGGTGAACAGGGTCGTCCGGCCAACCTGCTGCTGTGGGAATACAACTCCGGCGCCCTGCTGGACGTGACCGGTGGTCACAACTCCCGTGTCAGCTTCTCGATGATCGAGCAGGAGCAGCCGGTCAGCGTTGCACTGGCGCAGAAGTTCGAAAAATCAGAGATGATGAACTTCTCCATCCACAGCCTACCACTGGAAGAGCAGACCCTGTTCAAGGGCTTGCTGCTGATCCCGATCGGCGTGCTGATGGTTGTGTTCCTGCGGGTTCTGGTGGGGATCAAGACCTCAGGTACCTTTATGCCGGTGCTGATCGCGGTCGCCTTTATCCAGACCTCGCTGGTCACCGGTCTCATCGGCTTCCTGCTGATCGTCGGCACCGGTCTCATCATCCGCTCCTATCTGTCGCGGCTTAACCTGCTGCTGGTCGCCCGAATATCGGCCATCATCATCATGGTTATCTCGATGATCGGCATCTTCTCCGCGTTCGCCTTCAAGCTGGGGCTGACCGATGGTATGAAGATCACCTTCTTCCCGATGATCATCCTCTCCTGGACCATCGAACGGATGTCCATCCTGTGGGAAGAAGAGGGCCCGAAAGAGGTGTTCCGCCAGGGTGGTGGCTCTCTGCTGGTGGCCGTCATCGCCTATCTGGCCATGGATAACGAGCTTATTCGTCACCTCACCTTCAACTTCCTCGGCCTGCAGCTGGTGCTGATGGCGACCGTGCTGTTGATGGGTAACTACACCGGCTACAAGCTGAGCGAACTGAAGCGCTTCAAGCCGCTGGTGGACGAGATGAAATCTGGCGTCACCCCGGGTAAGGACAAGTAACCGATGTGGTTCTGGGAAAAATACACAACCCCGTGGAGCCTGTCCCAATCAGGCATCCTCGGCATGAACAAGCGCAACCACTCCTACATCAGCCGCTACAATCCGCGCAGCCTCTATCCGCTGGTGGATGACAAGCTGCAGACCAAGCAAATTGCGCTGGATGCAGGGGTTACCGTGCCTGAGCTGATCGGTACCATCCGTGCCCAGCACGATGTGGGTCGCATCACCGAGCTGGTAAAAGATTGGCCGGGCTTCTGCATCAAGCCGGCCCGTGGCTCGGGCGGCAAGGGGATCCTGGTGATCCTGCGTCAGGAAGATGGCCTCTTCTATAAACCCAACGGCAGCGCCTCCAACGGTCAGGATCTAGAGCGCCATGTCTCCAACATTCTGGCGGGGCTCTATTCGCTTGGCGGCAAGCCAGACGTGGCACTGGTGGAAGGCCTCATCAACTTTGATGATGTGTTCGACGGCTACTCTTTTGAAGGGGTACCCGATGCCCGGGTCATCATCTTCAAGGGGTTCCCGGTGATGGCGATGATGCGCCTCTCCACCGCCGCCTCGGACGGCAAGGCAAACCTGCACCAGGGTGCCGTGGGGGTGGGTCTGTGCCTGCGTACCGGTCGTGCCCTGCGGGCGGTGCAGTTTGGCAATCCGCTGCGTCACCACCCGGATACCGGCCTAGACCTCTATGAGCTCAAGGTGCCCCACTGGGATACCCTGCTCACCCTGGCGGCCTCCTGCTACGAGATGTCGGGTCTGGGCTATATCGGGACAGACATGGTGCTGGACAAGTTCCGCGGCCCCATGCTGCTGGAGCTCAACGCCCGTCCCGGCCTTGCCATCCAGATCGCCAACGGTCGCGGCCTGGTGCCCAATCTCAAGACCATCGAGAAACTGGGACAGGTTAAGATGAACGTGGAGCAGCGGGTCAATTTCGCCAAGGATCACTTCGGGATCTTTGAGGAATAGCGCCTCTGCTTGTGAACTGAGCGCGCCTATGGCGCGCTTTTTTATGGCTCTTGTTTGTCTGTTGGCACATCCCAGCCCCAGCTATCGATCACACTCTTCTCGCCCCTTCGTCCTCACTATTCCAAGCTGCAGTCAGTGGCGTACTCGTCGTTTCGGAATGAGATGCTGACCCCCGATATATCAGGGGATAGGTAAATCGCAGGTATAAAAAAACCGGCGCCAAGACGCCGGTTCTTCAAGGAGAGTGCAGCCCGATTACAGGGAGTCAGCATTCTCGGACAGGTACTTGGCAACGCCGTCCGGAGAGGCTTGCATACCTTTTTTGCCTTTTTCCCACTGAGCCGGGCACACTTCGCCGTGCTCTTCGTGGAATTGCAGGGCATCGACCATGCGCAGCATCTCGTCGATGTTGCGGCCCAGCGGCAGATCGTTGACAACCTGGTGACGAACGACACCGTTCTTGTCGATCAGGAAGGAGCCACGGAACGCCACGCCGGCTTCCGGATGCTCAACGTCATAGGCTTTGCAGATTTCGTGTTTCACGTCAGCGATCAGCGGGTACTTGACCTGACCGATACCGCCATCTTCCACTTTGGTGTTGCGCCATGCGTTGTGGGAGAACTGTGAATCGATGGAAACACCGATCACTTCCACGCCACGCTTCTGGAACTCTTCATAACGGTGATCGAAGGCAATCAGCTCGGACGGGCAGACGAAGGTGAAATCGAGCGGATAAAAGAAGACAACGGCAGCTTTGCCTTTGATGTGGGATGACAGGTTGAATGAATCAACGATCTCGCCATTACCCAGAACAGCTGCGGCGGTAAAATCGGGTGCGGGACGGCCTACCAATACCATATTCAATTCCTCTTTATGTGAAATGAACAATCCGGTGAGGATTGGGCTACCTAGAGCCAAGTCCATCTAATTCAAGCGACAAACTATAGACCCGGTGGTAGATTAGTTAAATCAAATTAAATAGATAGCATTAATCGGGTTTTTCTATGCAACGTTGGCCCAGCCTCAAACAGCTGCAATATCTGGTCGCTCTCGATGAGCACAAGAACTTCAACCGCGCCGCCAAGGCCTGTCATGTCAGCCAGTCGACCCTGAGTACCGGGATCCAGACGCTGGAGGACATGATGAACCTGCAACTGGTGGAGCGGGACCACAAGAGCTTCATTATGACCCCGGTCGGCATGGAAATCGTCGAGCGCGCTCGCAATTTGCTCTCCGATGCGCGGGATCTGATGGAGCTCGGGCAACATCAGGGTGGTGTGATGCAGGGGACGGTACGTCTGGGCTGCATTCCCACCATCGCCCCCTTCCTGCTGAGCAAGCTGCTGAAAGAGTGCAGCAAAACCTATCCTGACCTCGAATTGTTGCTGCGTGAAGACACCACCAGCAATCTGCTCAAGCAGCTGGAACAGGGTCAGCTCGACTTGCTGATCCTCGCCCTGCCCATCGAGATCGGGGGATTTCACTGCAAGACCGTCGGCCAGGATCCGTTCCACATGGTGATGCCCGCCAGCATGGCGGCCGGCCTGCATACCCCGTTCGACTACAAGGAGCTGCCCAACCAGAGCATCTTCCTGCTGGAACGGGAGCACTGCCTCACCGAGCACGCAGTGAGCGCCTGTCGCCTGCGGGACAAGAGCAAGATCAACCCGTTTGCTGCAACCAGCCTGCACACCTTGGTGCAGATGGTGGAAGCGGGTCTTGGCACCACCTTCCTGCCACAGATGGCCATCGATGCCGGCATTCTTGCCAACTCCGATCTGGTGGCCATCCCGCTGCCGGGAGAGACCTCCTATCGCGAGATCGGTCTGGTCTGGCGCCCCAGCACCACCCGGGTGCAGACCTTCTACAAACTGGCCGAGCTGCTTAAACCGCTGATCAGCCACAACGAGTGACAACAAACGCCAGCCCTCGGGCTGGCGTTTTTCAGTTCCCCACCACATTTTTCCTCTCAGAGACTAGGTCTGGAGCCAGATCCCTGTTTATGATGGAAAAGTTGTCGCGTGCCCTCCTGCCGCCAGAACGATTTGGCAGGATATGGCGCTCGATAAATGTCTCGTTTGGTAGACCCGTCCGTGGAGAGAGCCCGATGTATCGCAAGCTGCTGCTATCCCTGCTGACTCTGCTGTTGGCCGCCTGCTCCAGCACGCCGGAGCCGCCTCCGCCCCCCCGGCAGAGCAGTGCCTTTGATGGCTTCTACCAACAGTGGCGCGGTGTTCCCTACCGCATGGGCGGCGCCAGCCGCGCCGGACTAGACTGCTCCGCCTTTACCCAGCTCGCCTACAGTCAGGTGCTGGGCTTCAACCTGCCAAGAACCACCGAATCTCAGGCCAGCATTGGCAAACCGGTGGATCGCTACCGGCTGCAACACGGGGATCTGGTCTTCTTCAAAACCGGCTGGCAACAGTACCATGTGGGGGTCTACACAGGTGCCGGCGAGTTTATTCACGCCTCCACCAGCAAGGGAGTGATCCGCTCCCGCCTCGACAACGTCTACTGGAACAGTCGCTACTGGCAGGCGCGTCGGGTGACCCAGTAACCGGCCACACGCCTGCTCGTGACACAAGTTGCGTGCCGATACTCTCCGTCAATCCCTGTCGCGATGTCGGGACACACAACCCGCGCTTATAACTCAATTGGACCCAAAGCCTGCATATCACACCATTTTGTGATAAGGTGGTGGCCAATTTTTAACACTTTTGCCTTTTTCTCATACGCTCTCTGTCCTGATTGACAACACGCGCGGCGATAACAAGCAGCGCGCGGCGAAAGTGGAGTGTGGCGCAACACTGCCGGACGGGTGTCCCACAGCTGCAGTATCAAGGGTTAAATAGATAAGGAGATCGTGCAATGAAACAGTATCAAAGCTGGCTGGGGCAATACCTGATGAGTCGCCGTGACGGTGACCACGCCATGGCATGCGAGATGGCGAGTTCCATCTGCGAGTTCTGGCAGCAGCAGGGTGATGAAAACGAACTGGACAAGTGGCAGCAGATTTACCAGAACCATCTGGAAAAGACCACCTGATCCCGACCGTTTCCTTGCTGCCAGCCACGGTTGGCAGCAAGGCCACTCGCGACCAACCACCATCAGCCAACCCCTCTCCCCCAATTTTCCCGCGACGTTAAACCGCTACCTTCGTTCACTCGCGCTTTACCATCTTCATTTTGCTCTTGCGCACCGGCCTCTGTTCATTCCATCTCGGCGGCCATTTCCTGCGCCCAGCCGATAAAGGCCTGGATCTTGGGACACGCCCGATTGGGCAGGGTCGCCATGTAATAACGCTGCTCGCACTTGACCTCCAGCCCGGCAAAAGGGGCCACCAGCTCGTTGCGTGCCAGTCGCTTGCTCACCAGATTCTTGCGCCCCATGGCGATCCCGGCGTGATTCATGGCGGCGATGATGGCGAGATCCGAGCGATCAAAACCCATGCTCAGCTGACATGCCTCGAGGCTGACCCCGGCGTGGCGAGCCCAGCTGCTCCACTCGTCGGTATCCGAGTCAAATCCCCATGCCTGCCGATCATGAAGCAGACGGCACAAGGACAAGTTGGCGGGATTACCGACAAGCCCGTGCTGCTCGGCATATTCCGGGCTGCAGACCGGCAGCATGAACTCATCCATCAGCGGGTGGATGGCAAGCCGCTCCGGGCTCTTCTCATCGAAATAGAGGGTCAAATCGATGCCATAACCATGCAGGTTGATGTTCTCGTTACCGGTGATGATATTGAGCTCGATCTGCGGATGCAGGCGGGAGAAATCCGCCAACCTAGGCACCAGCCAGCACTGGGCGATGGAGGGACGCGAATAGATGGTCAGGGTACCGGAGAGTTCCTGATTCTTGATCTCCAGGATCTCCTGATTGATGAACTCCAGCGAGGATTTGAGCGCCCAGAACACCCGCTGCCCATCCGCCGTCAGTACCACCTTGCGGTGAAAACGTTCAAAGAGCTTGAAGCCCAGCTCCTCTTCCAGCGCGCTGATCCGGTGACTCACGGCACTGGGACTCAGCGACAATTCATCAGCTGCCATGGCAAAGGATCCGTGGCGGGCGGCCGCCTCGAAAGTGTGCAACTTGGCCAACTGGTAGCCGCTCAACAGCTTGTTGCGCGATACGTAATTATCCCCGTTATACATTCATCCCCCTCTTCGCAATGGCCACCGATGATACACCCACAGGCCACCTTCAGGATGAAACCAAAAGACCCAAAGAATGTGATTTCGATAAATTGTGACAAATGTAGCGCCTTTGCATCACCTCATCTCATCCAAGTGGTCGATTTCATCATTTGTCAGCCCCACCTCATTTTCATTCAATAGCGCATAAACAATCACACACAACAGATGTCGAGGCGCAGTATGAGTTCAGAGGTATGGGTCATCGCTACCTTGCTAAGTAGCATCGTTCTCATCGTGGTCACCATAGTGAAGGGCAAGGTGCATCCTTTCCTCGCCCTGCTGCTGGCGAGCTTCTATGTCGGCACCCTGATGGGGATGGAGCCCCTCAAGATGGTCAACGCCATGGAAGAGGGAATTGGCGGCACGCTCGGCTTTCTCGCCGCCGTCATCGGTCTTGGCACCATACTCGGCAAGATGATGGAGGTGTCAGGGGCGGCGGAGCGCATCGGCCTCGCCCTGCAGAGATGCCGCTGGCTTTCGCCTCAGGTCATCATGGTGCTGGTGGGTCTGGTGTGCGGCATCACCCTGTTTGTCGAAGTCGGGGTGGTGTTGCTGATCCCGCTCGCCTTCTCCATCGCCCGCAAGACCAACACCTCGCTACTCAAGCTGGCCATTCCGCTCTGCACCGCCCTGATGGCCGTGCACTGCATAGTGCCGCCCCACCCGGCAGCCCTCTATGTCACCAATCAGCTGGGCGCCGATGTGGGTTCCGTCATCGTCTATGGTCTGGCGGTCGGCCTCTTTGCCTCTCTTATCGGCGGCCCCCTGTTCCTCAAACTGCTGGGCAACCGGCTCCCGTTCAAGGGGGTACCCGATGCCTTTGCCGACATCAAGGCGCGCGATGAGGCCACTCTCCCGACCTTGAGCGCCTCGCTCTTTACCGTGCTGCTGCCCATCCTGCTGATGCTGGCCAAGACGGTCGCTGAGCTCAATATGGATCACGCCAGCCACCTCTACACCGTGCTGGAGTTTATCGGCAACCCCATCACCGCCATGTTCATTGCCGCCTTCACCGCCTACTACGTGCTGGGGATCCGTCAGCAGATGAAGATGGAGGGACTGCTTAACAAGACCGAGGAGTGCTTCTCCTCCATCGCCAATATCCTGCTCATCATAGGGGCAGGCGGCGCCTTCAACGGCGTGCTCAAGGCAAGTGGGCTGGGCGATAGTCTGGCCACTATCCTCTCACAGCTGGATATGCACCCCATTCTGCTCGCCTGGCTGGTGGCTATCGTGCTGCACGCCGCCGTGGGCTCCGCTACCGTTGCCATGATGGGCGCCACCGCTATCGTCTCCCCCATCATGGTGCACTACCCGGATATCAGCCCGGAGATCATGACCCTGGCCATCGGCTCCGGCGCTATTGGCTGCACCATGGTGACCGACTCCCTGTTCTGGCTGGTCAAGCAGTATTGCGGCGCCACCCTGAACGAAACGCTCAAGTACTACACCACCGCCACCTTGGTCGCCTCCCTGATGGCGCTGGCCGGTACTTTCCTGCTCTCCTTTATCGTGTAACAAGACCGAGAACACTATGAAAAACATCGACGTCCAACAGCTCACAGCGCAATTTCCACTAGTGCAATCCCTGATCGAGCTTGAGCCAGTCACCTGGTTCAACCCCAACACCACCACTCTGGCTGCCGGTCTGCCCTATGTGGGGCTCGATAACAACAATGTGGCGGACGCTTCCGCTCGGCTGGCCCGCTTCGCCCCCTACATGTGCGAAGCCTTCCCCGAGACCCGCACCAGCAACGGTATTCTGGAGTCCGAGATCGCCGCTATTCCAGCGATGCAGGCTACGCTCAACCAGCGCTACGGGGTCGAGGTCACCGGTCGACTGCTGCTGAAAAAAGACAGTCACCTGCCCATCTCCGGCTCCATCAAGGCGCGAGGCGGTATCTACGAGGTGCTGACTCACGCCGAACAGTTGGCGATCAAGGCTGGTCTGCTGCGGGAAGAGGATGACTATCGCAAACTGTTCAGCGACGAGTTTCGCCAGTTCTTCAGCCAGCACAGCATCGCAGTGGGCTCCACCGGCAACCTCGGCATGTCTATCGGCATCATGAGCGCCAAGCTCGGCTTTACCGTCACCGTCCACATGTCGGCCGATGCGCGGGAGTGGAAGAAGCGCAAGCTACGCGAACACGGCGTCATCGTGGTCGAATATGCCGAGGATTACGGGGTGGCGGTGGAACAAGGGCGCAAAGAGGCCGAACGCGACCCCAACTGCTTCTTTATCGATGATGAGAACTCCCGCACCCTGTTCCTCGGCTACTCGGTGGCGGGCGAGCGGGTGAAAAAGCAGTTCGACCAGATGAGTATCAAGGTGGATGCCGACCACCCGCTGTTTGTCTACCTGCCCTGCGGCGTGGGTGGCGGCCCAGGCGGCGTGGCCTTTGGTCTCAAGCTCGCGTTCGGTGACCATGTTCACTGCCTGTTTGCCGAACCGACCCACTCCCCCTGCATGCTGCTGGGGGTACACACCGGGCTGCACGATGCCATTGCGGTGCAGGATCTGGGCATCGACAACCTCACCGCAGCCGATGGCCTCGCGGTAGGACGCGCCTCCGGCTTCGTCGGCCGCGCCATGGAACGACTGCTCGATGGCTTCTACACCCTGAGCGATCAGGAGATGTATGACCTGCTGGGACTGCTGGCGCGCGATGAACAGATCACACTCGAACCTTCTGCTCTGGCGGGTATGGCCGGCCCGTGGCGGGTAGCTGCCAATCCCGAGTGGCTCACCGGGCGCGGTTTCGATGCCGCAACCATGGCACAGGCCACCCATCTGGTGTGGGCCACTGGCGGTGGCATGGTGCCCGCAGAAGAGATGGCAAAGTACCTGGCCAGCGCCAAGATCTAGGCTGTTTTGCCACATTTATCTGCAAATCAACCCGCCATCACGGCGGGTTTTCTGTTTTGGGAACAAGGGGATGGGGCAGCTCTGTCGCAATCCATGGCGACAATTCCCCCAAGTTGGTCAGTTTGTGCTAAAATGGCGCTCATTTTTTGACATCTCGCGTCACGTTCGCCGCCAGATTGCCCATCGGGCTCTCTGCCCGGGTCGTGACTTTGCACCATCATGCCTGATGATGTTCCCCCCAGGATGAGCCGACAGGCTCCCGTCAAGGTGAGCACCCTCAAGGGCACATGAGATAAGGAGATCGGGTAATGAAACAATATCAAAGCTGGCTGGGAGATTATCTGATGAGTCGACGTGACGGAGATCACGCGATGGCTTCGGAACTTGCCAACACCATCTGCGCCTTCTGGAAGGCTCAGGGCGATGAAGCAGAAACCAGCAAATGGCAGCAACGCTATCAGCAACACGTAGAGCAGGCGCAATAAGCCCCTACACTCTTTCGCGATAAAAAAACCGGCGCACATGGCGCCGGTTTTGCGTTTCTGGCAAGCAGCAGATTACATCTGGTCGATCATGTCCTGAGCAAACTGGGAGCAGGAGCGCAGGGTGGCCCCTTCCATCAGACGCTCGAAGTCATAGGTGACGGTCTTGTTGCGGATCGCCGCTTCCATCCCCTTGATGATGAGATCGGCCGCTTCGACCCAGCCCATGTGACGCAGCATCATCTCGGCGGAGAGGATCAGCGAGCCCGGGTTGACCTTGTCCTGACCGGCATATTTCGGCGCAGTGCCGTGAGTTGCCTCGAACAGGGCCACGCCGTCACCGATGTTGGCACCCGGTGCGATACCGATACCGCCCACCTGCGCGGCCAGCGCATCGGAGATGTAGTCACCGTTGAGGTTCATACAGGCGATGACGTCATACTCGGCCGGACGCAGCAGGATCTGCTGCAGGAAGGCATCGGCGATGACATCCTTGATGACGATGGTCTTGCCGGTTTTCGGGTTCTTGAAGGAGCACCATGGGCCGCCGTCGATCAGCTGGGCACCGTACTCGTTCTGAGCCAGAGCATAGCCCCAATCCTTGAAGGCACCTTCGGTGAACTTCATGATGTTGCCCTTGTGCACCAGGGTCACGGAGTCGCGATCGTTGTCGATGGCATACTCGATGGCAGCACGCACCAGACGCTCGGTACCGGCCTTGGACATCGGCTTGATGCCGATCCCGCAGGACTCGGGGAAGCGAATTTTCTTCACGCCCATCTCGTTTTGCAGGAAGGCGATCACCTTGTTCGCTTCGGCGCTGTCGGCCTTCCACTCGATACCGGCGTAGATGTCTTCGGCGTTTTCGCGGAAGATCACCATGTCGGTCAGATCAGGACGCTTCACTGGGCTCGGGGTGCCGTCGTAGTAACGCACCGGGCGCAGGCAGATATAGAGATCCAGCTCCTGACGCAGGGCTACGTTGAGGGAGCGAATACCGCCACCGACCGGAGTAGTCAGCGGGCCCTTGATGGCCACGCAATATTCACGAATGAAATCCAGGGTTTCGGCCGGCAGCCAGGCACCTTCGCCATAGACATGAGTCGATTTCTCGCCGGTATAGATCTCCATCCAGGCGATCTTGCGCTCGCCCTTGTAGGCTTTCTCGACCGCAGCATTCACCACATTCAACATGGCCGGGGTTACGTCAACACCGATGCCATCCCCTTCAATAAACGGAATGATCGGATGGTTGGGAACCTGCAGCTTGCCGTTGGCATCGACTGTGATTTTCTGACCTTGGGTCGGGATTACTACTTTGCTTTCCATCGGCATCTCCTAACTTCCGTTTGTTATCAACTTGTTTGTTGCGCGCGGCCATCTTAGCCCATTCATTTTCATAATAAAATGACAAGAAAGCATGTCAGACCAAAGAGGTAGCCACTCGCCAGTACGCCGTCACCACGCCTTCCCGACCCCACCCAGTTATCCCTCCAGCTCGCTGGCCGCAGCCTGCGGCTGACTCAGGGAACGGTACTGGGAAGGGGTCAAGCCGGTCTTCTGTTTGAACACCCGGCAGAAGTAGTTCACGTCACTGTAACCGCAGCGACTGGCCACCTCTTCAAGACGAAAGCGGTACTTTTTCAGCATGAATTTGGCCCGATCTATCCGCACCCAGCTGATGTAATCGGCAAGGCGCATATGACCCTGCTCGCGAAACAGGTGGGAGAGATGGCTGGCTGAAACGTTGAAGCGGTGGGCAATGGAGTCACGGGTGATGGGACGGTGAAAGTTCTCCTGGATATAGATGCAGATCCCGTGAAATAGCTCTGCCCCCCGTGGCCGATCCGTGGCGGACTCCAGCAACAGCTGACGGGCACTCGCCAGCAGAGCCTGCAGCAGGTGATCATCGGTGGGGGAGCGACCGGGATCCTCGGTCAGTACGTTCAGCGCCGCCAAAATGTGTTCGATCACATGGCCCGCCCGCGCCATGATGCTGTGCTTTTGCACATCGAAAAAGTCCGGATCTTCACGGCGCTTGCTCACCAGACTGAACCCCAGCTGGCGTTTGCCAAAGAGCAGGCTCAGCACCGAGCAGTCGGTGGTCCAGAGCGGCTTGTTCCAGCCGTTGGGGGGAATATAGAGCGCCTGTCCCGGCAATACGCAGATCTCCCTAACCCCCTCCTCCCTGTCCCAGATCTGGTTGAGATACTCACCGCTGAACACCAGTTCGAGGCGGGGAAAGTTGACCTGATAGCTGAAACCCGGGGGTACCCCCTGTTCACTGGCGAACCAGATTTGGTCAAATGGAACCTGTTCGCTCAGGGCTCCGTCGAGCAGTTGGCTGAAGATGAGAGACATGGTGATCCTGATCAAGAGAGAGGCAAGCGGTTGCAGCGCGCACGACCGCCCATGTTATAGTCCGGTCCACAGCAGCAATGCCACCCTTTTCTGCACCCGATTTTCTTCAAACTAGACGAGGCGTCCCTTATGAGCAGTAGCGATCTGCCCTCCTTTCTGTTGATGCAAAACCCGATTCAAGGCTATGACTGGGGCAGTCATGACTCCCTCACCACCCTGTTTGGCATTGCCAATCCGGAGGGCAAACCCCAAGCCGAGCTCTGGATGGGCGCCCACTCCAACGGCTGTTCCGACGTAGTCGTGGCGGGCCAGACCCAGAAGCTCTCGACCCTGATCGAGTGCGCCCCCGCCGCCGTGCTGGGTGAGGCTACCCTCGCCCGTTTTGGCAGCCTGCCATTCCTGTTCAAGGTGCTGTGCGCCGAGAAGGCCCTCTCCATTCAGGTGCACCCGAGCAAGGCTCAGGCCGAAGCGGGCTTTGCCAAGGAAGAGGCTGCCGGCATCGATGCCAAGGCAGCCAATCGCAACTACAAGGACCCGAACCACAAGCCCGAGCTGGTGTTTGCCCTCACCCCCTATCAGGCGATGAACGGTTTTCGCGCGATCCCGGCCATTCTGGCACTGTTCGAGCGGGTCAATCTGGCGGCCATCGCCGATCTGACCGCAGCCCTTGCCGCCAGCCAGAATGAAGCGGGGCTGCAGCACTTCTTCCACCAGCTGCTGGTACTGGAAGGGGCGCGCAAGGAGGAGGCGCTGGCGGGGCTGCTGGCCTTTGCCAGCGAGCATCAGGATGAGGAGACCTTTGCCCTCATCACCAGTCTGGCGGCCCAGTATCCGGGCGACGTCGGACTCTTCTCGCCGCTGCTGCTGAACGTGGTGACCCTCAAGCCCGGGCAGGCGATGTTCCTCGATGCCTGCACCCCGCACGCCTATGTACGCGGCACCGGCCTCGAGATCATGGCCAACTCGGACAACGTGCTGCGCGCCGGTCTCACCCCCAAATACATCGATGTTACAGAACTGCTGGACTGTACCCGCTGCCTGGCCAAGCCGGACGACCAGATCCTGCTTGCTCCCCATGTTGAAGGAATGGTGCAGCACTTCGAGGTACCGGTACCGGACTTCACCTTCAGCGTCTATCCGGCAGGCGAGCACCAGCTCACTACAACCAGCGCCGAGATCCTGTTTGCCATCGATGCCACCGTGATCCTCAAGCGCGGCGATGAGACGCTGCGTCTCGAGAAGGGTCAGTCTGCCTTTATCCCGGCCGCCACCGGCAGCTACCAGCTGCTGGCCGAAGGGCGGGTCGCTCGCGCCGGCAACCGCTGCTAACGAGCACATCCCGGGCGATGCCCCCACCCGAACATGCGCAAGGGCCATCAATGATGGCACTTGTTTTTTATCCCCATCCATCCCCTTTCATCGCTTCACAACACGGTTGACCAGACTCTCAGAGTTATCTCCCTCCCAATTAATGACAATAAAATCACTTGAGGCGCCTGCTATTTGCCAACCAGCTCACACTATTGACCCATAACAAATCACACAAATATCCATTCCATCACAGAAAACTCATCATCGACCTAGACACTCAGATAAGATTTCGCACGAACGAAACCAAACTAAGTAATTAATAATAAATAATTAAATTCATATTCACATCGAATTTAATCATCACGCTAAAACGAGATGAGAGTCACAGCTCATTCTTGCCAGCACAAAAATCCAGTAAACGGCACATTTGTCCGATTTCGGCACCGCGCCAACGGGAGAACAATATCCATGTCAATTGTTCCCCCCATCATGCGGCTCGGCAACGGAGCCAGGAGTGTAATATGTTACCCACCATGACCAACGGCAGACTCATCTGCCTGGAGTTGAAGGCCACCAGCAAGGAGGCCCTGTTCGACGAGATGGCACAGATGCTGGCGCGCGATGGCGCCGTGTCTGATCAACAGCAATTCGTCAAAGATGTCTGGGCTCGCGAGCAGCTGGACTGCACCGGCTTCGAGCAGGGTGTCGCCCTGCCCCACGCCAAGAGCAAGGCGGTTAGCCGCCCGGCCATTGCCATCGGTGTCAGCCGTCAGGGGATCGAGTACGGTGCCGAAGATGGCAAGCCGACCCAGCTGATCTTCATGATCGCCTCCCCGGATGGCGGCGCCAACCACCACATCGAAGTGCTGGCCGAGCTCTCTACCCGTCTGCTGGAACCCGGTTTCATCGAGCAGATGAAAGCGGCCACCACCGTTGAGCAAGCCCTGACCCTGCTCAAGCAAGGTCCGAAAATGGAAAAACCGGCGCCAGCCGCCAAACCGGTTGCCACTGCACCGGCTGAGCCCGAAGAGCGCACCTTCAAGGATCGCCTCAACACCATGAAGCAGCACCTGCTGTTTGGTACTTCCCACATGATCCCCTTCATCGTGGCGGGCGGTGTATTGCTGTCGCTGTCGGTGATGCTGAGCGGCAAGGGCGCCGTGCCGGAAGCGGGCTTCCTTAAAGACATGGCCACCATGGGTATCGCCGGTCTGACTCTGTTTACTGCCGTACTGGGTGGCTACATCGCCTACTCGCTGGCTGACAAGCCGGGCCTGGCCCCGGGCATGATCGGCTCCTGGATTGCCGTTCAGCACTATCAAACCGGTTTCCTCGGCGCCATTCTGGTGGGTTTTATCGCAGGTTTCGTGGTCAATCAGCTCAAGCGGATCAAGTTGCCTGACTCCATGACCTCGCTTGGTTCCATCTTCATCTATCCGCTGATCGGTACCTTCCTGGTGTGTGGCATCGTGATGTGGGGGATCGGTGCCCCGATCGCCGCCATGATGGAAGGGATGAACCACTGGCTTTCCAGCATGGCGGGCTCAGGTAAAGTGATGCTGGGTGCCATTCTGGGTGGTATGACTGCCTTCGATATGGGCGGCCCGGTCAACAAGGTTGCTACCCTGTTTGCCCAGACTCAGGTCAACACCCAGCCCTGGCTGATGGGCGGCGTCGGTATCGCCATCTGTGTACCGCCGCTGGGTATGGCGCTGGCGACCTTCATGTCTCCGAAGCGTTACAAGAAAGAAGAGCGTGAATCCGGTAAAGCGGCCGCCATCATGGGCATGATCGGTATCAGTGAAGGTGCTATCCCGTTCGCCGCTGCTGACCCCATGCGTGTTATCCCGGCCATCGTCGCAGGCGGCATCGTCGGCAACATCACCGGCTTCATGATGCACAGTATCAACCACGCCCCCTGGGGTGGCTGGATTGTCCTGCCGGTTGTTGAAGGCAAGATGGGCTACATCCTGGGTACCATCCTCGGCGCCCTGACCACCGCCATCATCGTCAACCTGCTGAAGAAGCCGGTGAGCGAAGAAGATGACGTGACCGCCACCCACACCAGCTTCGAAGTCATTGAAGCGGAAGGAGAAGCGGACGTACTGGCCATCACTGCCTGCCCGTCTGGCGTGGCCCACACCTTCCTCGCCGCCAAGAGCCTGCAGAAGGCCGCCGCCAAGCAGGGGATCAAGATCAAGGTCGAGACCCAGGGCGCCAACGGCATCATCAACCGCATCACCGCCAAGGATGTCGCCAATGCCCGCTGCGTCATCTTCGCCCACGATGTGGCGATCAAGAACCGCGAGCGCTTCACCAATATCGAAATCATCGATGTGAAGACCAAGGAGGCGATCCACAATCCGGAAGCACTGCTGGCCCGCACGCTGGGCAACAAGGCAAACGCCGCCTGATAGCAGTCAGACAGCTCATCACAAGGGGCCCATCGCGGGCCCCTTTTCGTTGTCTGCCGAGCAACCGCACATCATCCCACCGACCAAGCCACTGATTTAAAACATATTAACCAGTCACATCACGGATCTTGGCGAGCCGTCACAGAACGGTGACGTGTAAAAAAACAGCAATTGAAGCGCTGGTCAGATCTCATGTCAAATGGCTCCGCCTACTAAACTGGAGCATCACAAAAATGATAAAAATCAATAAATTGGTTCTGGCTGTTACTCTCACCCTCACTGCCACCCCCTTGCTGGCCGCCCACTGGGCGTGTGGCGACCACGTGCGCTTTGGTCTGCCCTCCGAATCGGATCAGAAGCTCTGCCGTGAAGGGTATGCGGTCGGCTACAACTACGACTACAAGGTGGCGGACTGGGTCTCCTACCGAATGACAGCCCAGAGCGCACAGGGCACAGTGCCGCGCAAGGATGCCTTCGCCGAGGACAGGGAGATCCCGGTTGCCTACCGCGCCACCCTCTCCGACTACAAGGGCTCGGGCTACGACCGTGGCCATCAGGCCCCGGCGGGGGACATGAAATCGAACAAGAACACCATGAAAGAGAGCTTCCTGCTGAGCAATATGACGCCGCAGATCGGGGTGCTCAACCAGAAGGCGTGGCGCGTGCTGGAGGACAAGGTGAACAAGTGGGCGGTCTCCCGCAAGGATGTGCAGGTGATCACCGGCCCCATCTTTACCGGCTCTGAAGAGTCCATCGGTCAGGGTGTGGCGATCCCGAGCGCCTACTACAAGATCGTGATGGACCCGGCCAGACTGCAGGCCATCGCCTTTATCATGCCGCAGGAAGAGGTGCCCATCAGCCAGATCGCCGACTACCGGGTCTCGGTACGCGAGGTGGAAGAGCAGACCCAGCTCAACTTCTTCAGTGATATGCCCGAAGAGCAGCAAGAGACGCTGGAAGCCCGCATCTCCCCGATGTGGAACTGACCGCGAACAGCTCATCCGCAGATAGATTGACACCCCATCTCTCTTGAATCGCGATAGAGGGAGGGGTCAGCGCCCCTCCCAGCAGGGGGAGTTACGTTCCTCCTGCCATTTTCAGATGGCTGCTGACCCGTTGCGGCCACTGTTGCGGCCATTTTTGCGGCCACTAGTGTGGCATCACCCGACGACCAGCCCCGACTCACAGTTTACCGCACCGTTAACTGGTATATTGCCCCCTCTTTGGCACTAACAGACTGAATTGACGCATATTTGCCTTATCCCATCGGCCCACACGCCGGCGCACTACGGCGCGATTCAGCCCGACAGAGGACCTTTTGATGAAACAGACCCTTCTTGCCCTCACCCTCGGCGGCCTGTTGGCGCTCTCGCCCCTCGCCCTGCAAGCGGCCGAGAGCTCGATGCAGATGGAGCACAACCTCAATACCCTGGTCAGCAAACGCCAGGCGGTGGACATGCTGCTCGGCGAAGCGCTGCAGATCTACAAGTCGCCAGCCAAGATCTCCCACGCCGGTTTTACCGCCAAGATGCCGAGCAATATGGAGCTGGTGACCGAGCGGCTGCTGGCCGCCTACCAGCTTGAACCCTACCGCACCGACCTGCTCATCTCGGCGGCCAACGCCCAGATCTACAACGGCAACCTGAGCCGCGCCATCACCTTGCTGGAGCAGGCGCAGGCCGTCGCCCCCGATGATCTCGACATCAACAGCTATCTCGCCATCTGGCAGTTGGTGAAGGGTAACAAGGAGGCTTCCCGCAGCTATCTGGCGAAAGTGGCGGATCGCAACAGTGGCCGCGCCGCCGATCTGGAGGAGATCATCGCCCGGGTGCAGCGGATCACCGCCGCCCCGCTGCAGACCGAACTGACCGAGGATCAGCTCAAGGCCACTAGGGAGGGCAAACGCGCCATCGTCACTCTGGGCTACGCCCTCAATCCCGACGGCAGCATGGACAAGATCCTGCTGGGCCGCCTGCAAACCACCCTTGAGCTGGCCAAGGCCGACCCGGAAGCGCTGATCATCCTGACCGGTGGCGTGCCCCAGAACCGCCAGACCGAGGGCAAGCTGATGGCCGACTGGCTGGCCAACCACGGCATCGACCGCAGCCGCCTGATTGAAGAGAACTACGCCACCAGTACGGTGGACAACGCCCTCTACAGCGCCTATGCCCTCGCCCGCCACCAGATCAACTATGCGGTGCTGGTGAGCTCCGCCAGCCATGTGCGCCGCGGTCAGACGGTGCTGGAAATCGCCTGCGACCAGATTGGCCCGGCCAACATCAAGGTGGCGAGCGTCAGCTACCCCGACAAGCCCCTCGAGGAGCTGGCTACCCCGAGCGAGAGCGAGCTGCTCGGCATCTACCGCGACGCCCTGCGCACCTACGGCATGTGGAGCTCCCGCTCCGCCCCGCTGATTGAGCGTTGATCGGCCATCAAAACGAAAAAGAGAGGGAGGCGTGATGCCTCCCTCTCTTTTTATTGACCGATGATTGGCCAAGCCGCGCCCGTTAGCTGACGATAAAACCCTGCGAGGGGGCCGCTTTGGGATCGTCACCGAAGCGGTTTGGCCCCTGCTGGCCGTTGCAAACCATAAAATAGATAAGCACCAGAGTGCCTATGATGGGTACCAGAGTACCTATGGTGGGTACCAGAATACCTATGATGGGTACCAGGACCAGCAGCAGCCACCAGCCACTGCGGTCGGTGTCGTGCAGACGACGCACCGCCACCGCCAGCGAGGGCAGCAGCACGGCCAGCGAGTAGATGCCGCTGATGAACTCCTTGTCGCCGCCAATCAGCTTGTCCACCATGCCGAGCAGTTGCATGACGATGACGTTGCACAGCACAAACATCCAGTATTCGGTGCGACGGGCCCGCCCGCTGAATACCGCATATTGCTTGAGGACCGAGATGTACCAGTTCATTGCGCCTCCTGAGTGGCCTTTATGCCTATGAATAAAAAGAGAGTCGATAAAACAAGTAGTTAAGAGCTTAGCGCGATCATCCCCCCGAGTCGACAATGATGCCCGAACGCCTCCCAAACTAATCAGCTGCGGCAATCATTGACCGACCGAGCCGGAAGATAATTTGCCCTGCAACAGGGCAAATCATCCCCATCAGCGCATCACTCTCGTCACAAGCAGGAAAATGGTGCTTAATAATCCATTAGCAATCGTATGGACTCAGCGTGAGGATAGCGGTAGATTCGGCGCCCAATCCTGAACAGGATCTGTGTCTCCCTCCCATAATGAATCCACTTATTCATTACTTCTCCTAACACAGGGATAGCCATGAGTATTACACGCAGAGATTTTCTCAACGGCGTTGCCATCACCATTGCGGCAGGCGTCGCCCCCATCAATCTGCTCAAGGCTGCCGAAGGCGGCAGCACGCTGGCGGATAAAACCCTGGCCTACCCGCCCGCCTTCACCGGCCTGCGCGGCAACCACCCGGGCTCTTTCGAACCGGCCCACAGCATCGCCCGTGACGGCAAGCAGTATGATTTTGCCAATATACCCCTTGAGGGGGAGTACGATCTGGTGATCGTCGGCGCCGGGATCAGCGGCCTGGCCGCCGCCTGCTTCTATCAGCAACTGCTCGGCGCGAATAAGAAGATCCTGCTGCTCGACAACCACGACGACTTTGGCGGCCACGCCAAGCGCAACGAGTTCACCACCCCCGATGGCCTGCGTCTGGGTTACGGCGGCAGTGAGTCCCTGCAATCACCGCGTTCGGTCTACAGCCCGGTGGCGCTCGGTCTGCTCAAGGCGCTGGAGGTCAACATCGACGAGCTGGCCGCCGGTTTCCAGCAGACCTTCTATCCGGATCTGGGGCTGAGCCGTGGCGTCTATTTCGACGAGAAGCACTTTGGCGTCAACAAGATAGTGAACGGGGATCCGGGTCACAACGTGGCGGATGACATCCCCCGCGATCGCCTGAACGGTCGTCCGCTGGCAGAGTTTATCGGTGACTTCCCCCTCGATGATGCCGACAAGGCCGCCCTGTTAGCCCTGCACGAATCGAAGATCGACTACCTGAGCGGCATGACCCGCGAGCAGCAGGACGAGTGGGTGACCCGCAACAGCTACACCACCTTCCTGCGCGATAAAGTGGGCCTCAGCGAGCGGGCGATCACTTACTTCCAGCAGCGCACCAACGATTTCCAGGCGGTCGGCATCGACGCCACCGCCTGCGCCGATGCGCGCCTCTGCGCCTTGCCGGGGTTCGACGGCCTCAATCTGACGCCGCTTGATGCCGAGGAGCAGGCGGAGCTGGACGATCCCTACATCTTCCACTTCCCCGATGGCAACGCCGGTCTCACCCGCCTGATGGTGCGCAAGCTCATTCCGCAGGTGGCGCCGGGTCACACCATGCAGGATGTGGTGCTGGCCAAGTTTGACTACAGCAAGCTCGACCTGCCTGAGCACAAGGTGCAACTGCGACTTGGCAGCACGGCGTTGCAGGCCAAAAACGTGCGCCTCGCCGACGGCAAGCTGGCGGTGGATGTCACCTACATCAAGGAGGGGAAACTGCACCGGGTACGGGCCAAGCAGTCGATCATGGCGGGCTACAACATGATGATCCCCTACATGGTGCCCGAGATGCCGGAGCCCCAGAAGGAGGCGCTGCGCCAGAATGCCAAGGCGCCGCTGGTCTACACCAAGGTGGTGATCAAGAACTGGCAAGCCTTCGTCAAGCTGGGGGTACACGAGGTCTACTCCCCCGCCGCACCCTACAGCCGGGTCAAGCTCGACTATCCGGTCAGCATGGGTGGCTACGAGCATCCCAAGAGCCCGGATCAGCCGATGTGCCTGCACATGGTCTATGTGCCGACCCTGCCGGGCAGCGGTCTGTCGGCCCGCGAACAGTCCCGAAAGGGGCGCGCCATGATCCTCGGCATGCCGTTCGAACAGCATGAGCAGATGATCCGCGAACAGCTGCAAGGGATGCTCGGCAGCGCCGGTTTCAACCATGAGCAGGATATCCTCGCCATCACGGTCAACCGCTGGTCTCACGGCTACTCCTATGTCACCAACACCCTGTTTGATGACGAAACACAGTGCGAAAAATGGATTGAACTGGGTCGCCAGCCGATCGGCAACATCACCATCGCCAACTCGGATGCAGGCTGGAGCCCCTACGCCCACGCCGCCATCGACGAAGCGTGGCGCGCCGTCAACGAGCTGGTTGCCATGAGCAAGGGAGGTGCCCAATGAGCCGCGCCCTGTCACTGACCGCCAGCGCCCTGCTGCTGGCCCTGCCCGCCCTTGCCGCCAACGCAGCCCCCGCCATGTCTGCGGGGGAATACGTGGCCAAGCTGGGCGATTGCGCCGCCTGTCACACCAGCGAGACCAGCAAGCCGCTGGCGGGCGGCAAAGGGTTCCCGACCCCCATCGGCACCGTATTTGCCACCAACATCACCCCCGACAAGACCCACGGTATCGGCAACTACAGCCTGCCGGAGTTCATCAAGGTAATGCGTGAAGGGGTGGCCCGCGATGGCCATCGCCTCTATCCGGCCATGCCCTACACCGCCTACGCCAAGATGAGCGATAAGGATCTCGAAGATCTCTATCACTATCTGATGAAGGAGGTACAGCCGCTGGCCATCGCCAACAAGGAAAGTGACATCCCCTGGCCCCTCAACATGCGCTGGCCGCTGATGGGCTGGAACTGGGTCTATCACGATGACAGCCGCTTCACCCCGGTGGCGGGCAAGAGCGAAGAGTGGAACCGCGGCGCCTATCTGGTGCAGGGTGCCGGCCACTGCGGCAGCTGCCACACTCCCCGCGGGTTTGGCATGCAGGAGAAAGCGCTGACCGAGGCGGATCCCGTCTACCTGAGCGGGGCGGCGCTGGATGGCTGGTATGCCCCCGATATTCGCGGCAGCCGTTACAGCAAGCAGGCGCTGATCGATCTGCTGAAAACCGGCCGCAGCCAGCATGAAGCGGTCGCAGGCCCCATGGGGGAAGTGATCACTCACAGCAGCCAGTATTTCAGCGACGCCGATCTGGCCAGCATCGCCACCTATCTGACCGATCTGAAAGATGAACCGGTGGCGGAGAAAGGGGCCCGCGCCTACGCCAGTGCCAGCGGCAAGGCGGACTACGCCATGTACTGCTCCACCTGTCACGGGGTCAACGGCCAGGGCAATGACCACGTCATCCCCTCGCTGGTCAACAACCGCACCGTGCTGGCGAGCGATCCGTCGAGCCTGATCAACGTGCTGCTGCACGGTGCCGAGACCCCGGTCACCCACGGCCATTTGGGTTACCACATGCCGGGCTATGGCTGGACCATGGATGACGAGCGGCTCGCCGAGCTGGTCAACACCCTGCGCGCCTCCTGGGGCAATGAAGGCACCGCCGTCAAGGCGGCGGCGGTCAAGGCCCAGCGCGAGCTGCACGGCAAGGAGTAAGGGCTGTCAGCTCTCTCTTGGCCAAGTGCCATAAAAAACGGGCCTCCACTGGAGGCCCGTTTGCTATTGATGAACCAGGTTCCGGTGCTTATCCCTTGCGGGATTTGGGCCCCGGCAGCGGCGCCGTTGGCTGGCGGTAATCGCCATAGGGGAAGATATTGCGAAAACGCTGGGCCACCGGCTCGGGGATGGAGCGGGAGAAGATCAGCTTCACGCCATCGCCATCACGCTGCCCCACAATGCGACCGCGCACCGTGTCGTGGCGCAGGATCTGCTTGGCATGCTCAATAAAGGCGGGTGACACCTTGCCCTGCTTGACCACTACCTTGCCGGGTGCAAGACGGATCTCGAACAGGGCGCCACGCCCCAGCTTCATCAACCACCAGATCAGCGCAATCGCCACTATCAAGGAAATCCAGGCCATCTTCATCCCTCCCAAGCTCTTGATATAAGGCAGTATAAGCGGCCGTGCGCTCCGATTGTTTGGCGCCGATCACAGCCCCCGCGTCAGCACAATAGCGCCTCTTTGCTCAGCAATCCTTGCCCCAGCCCACCAGCGTCTCGCGATAGAGCGCCAGCAAGGCTTCATCGCGCACCGCCACCCCGACCTGCTGCGAACGATAGGCTGCCCAGTCATCGTGGGAGTGGCGTTTGCCATCGAACTTTTGCAGGGTGTGGCCGATGGCCGGGCCGCTGGTGATCACCCGCACCGGCCCCTCGCGCAGGGTAAAGAGGGTCGGATCAATCACATAGGCGATGGCGGACGGATCGTGAACGTGGCAACCGGAGAGCCCCAGCTTCTCGGAGTAGAAGCGCAGGTAGAAGCGGCTGACATCCCACAGGAAGCGGCCCGGCTCCCCCGCCTTGTCCCTGAGTTCATCCAGATAGGCGCTGCTGAAGAAGCTCTGCTGGGTCACATCCAGCCCGATGATCACCACAGGCCAGTCGGCGGTAAAGACCCGGTCGGCGGCATCGGGATCGTCGTGGATATTGGCTTCGGCATAGGGGGTGACGTTGCCGCGATGGCCGTTGACGCCAAAGGCTCCTCCCATCACTACCACCTGTTTCACCAGCGAGACAATCTCGGGCGCCTGTTGCAGCGCCAGCGCCAGATTGGTCAGCGGGCCGATAGTGACGAGGGTGATCTCCCCCGGCGCGGCTTTCACCGCCTCGACAATATATTGCCAAGCGGGGCGGGGGTCCGGAGCGATAGTCACCTCTCCCGCCTCCATGTCGCCAAAGCCGCTCGGGCCGTGGACTATGGTGGTGGGGCCAACCGGCTCGCGCAGCAGCGGGGCGGCCGCGCCTTTGGCCACATCCGCCTTCATGCCGTACTTCTGCTTGAGCCAGAGGGCGTTGCGGGTGCCATTGTCGATGGTGGCGTTACCAAAAACTGTGGTGATGGCGAGCAGCTCGATGGCGGGGTGGGCCTCGGCAAACAGGATGGCCATGGCATCGTCGATACCCGGGTCGGTATCCAGAATGATTTTATGGGTCATGAGCAATTCCTACGGTAACAAACCCTGCGACAAAAGGGAGAGTCTACCCGGCTGACGGTCTCGTATCCCGGCATGGGATCACAGACCGGGCCTTTGCTCCCGGCAGCGGGGGCGCTGCTGGCGACAATCTGCACAAAAAACGGCGCGGCCCTGTTGCCAGCGCCGCGCCCTTTATCGTTGTTCGTTATCTGCTATCTGGCAGTGATCTGCCTGACTACGCCCCTCAGTGCTTGCGATGCCAACGCGGTGAGGTCGCCTTCTCCCCCCAGGGGGTGACGCAGGGGAGCAGTGCCCCTTCAATCACCATCTCGCTGCCTGCCAGCGCCTCGGCGATCTTCTGGTGCAACACCCGCAGTACTTTACCCTCGTGCTCGGCCAGAGAGTGGCCCGCGGCAAAGAACTCCGGCTGATATTGCAATGCCAGCTTCTGGGCGAATTCGTAGGTGTTGAAGCAATCCGGCATCCGCTCAACCACATCTTCAAGCCGGGCCAACAAGCTGTTCAGTTCCCTGGTCATAGTGCTCTCTCCGTGTAGGTTAATAGCCAAAAACTACCCCTTATTAGATAAGTCACCAACGAGCAAACCACAAAAGTGTGGGGAGACACACAGTTCTCTCTTGCGTCCGGCTCGCGGTGAGCGGCAGACAGCTTGCCAGCTTTACATTCCGGTAACAAACAGCTAGATTTAGACCGACCAATCAGTCGGTCATTTTTTATACGGAGAACAACATGGGTGCGGCGCAGCTTCAACACACTCCTGAGGATATCCTCGCCATCAAATTGTCCCTGCCGGATCAGCTGGCACGGCTCAAGCGGGCGAGTCTGGCTCACCCCATGCCTACCCTGACCGAGCGCCGTGCGCAGCTGACCAAACTCAAGCAGGCGTTGCTCGCCCACAAGAGGCAACTGTGCGAAGCGCTGGCAGCAGATTATGGCCAGCGCAGCCACTACGACAGCCTGATCGCCGATGTGCTGCCCTGCATCATGCAGATCAACTACACCCAGAAGCGGCTCAAACGCTGGATGCAGCCCCATCGTCGCCATGCCGGTCTGCTGCTGGCCCCCGCCAAAGTGGAGGTGCACTTCCAGCCGCTCGGGGTAGTCGGCATCATAGTGCCGTGGAACTTTCCGGTGATGCTGAGCCTCGGCCCCCTCATCACCGCCATCGCGGCAGGGAACCGGGCGATGCTGAAACTCTCCGAGTTCACCCCTCATACCAACGCCGTGCTGCGCACCATGCTCACCAGCGTGTTTGACGAAAACGAGATCGCCATCATCGAAGGGGATGCCCAGATGGCAGCGGCGTTCAGCTCACTGCCGTTCGATCACCTGCTCTTTACCGGCTCCACCATGGTGGGCAAGCTGGTGATGGCCGCCGCCGCGCCCCAGCTCACCCCCCTCACCCTTGAGCTGGGTGGCAAGAGCCCCTGTCTCATCGCCCCCGACATGCCAGTCGCCACCGCGGTCGAGCGGATGATCTTCGGCAAGAGCCTCAACGCCGGGCAGATCTGCGTCGCCCCCGACTATGTGCTGCTGCCCCGCAGCGAGGTGGATAACTTTATCGCCGCCTATCGCCGCCACTTCAGCAAGCTCTACCCGCAGGGGCTCAATAGCGCCGACTACGGCGCCATCATCAACGACCGCCAGTATCAGCGCCTCGTCAGCTGGCTGGATGAAGCCGAGCAGGCGGGAGCCCAGCTCCACCCCTGTGGCAACCCGGCCCGCGATGACCAGCGTCGCCTGCTGGTGCCCCACCTGCTGACCGGGGTGCCGGGTCAGTGTCAGGTGATGCAGCAGGAGATCTTCGGCCCGCTGCTGCCGCTCATCCCCTACGACACCCTGGAGGAGGCGCTCGCCTATGTGGCTGAGCGGCCCCGCCCGCTGGCCCTCTATCTGATGAGCTTCGATCCCGAGCTGCAGGCACGGGTGACCCGGGAGACCCACTCCGGCGGCATGGCGATCAACGAGAGCCTGTTTCAGGTGGCGGCCGACGATGTGCCGTTTGGCGGCATCGGCGCCTCCGGCATGGGCCACTACCACGGCCACGAGGGGTTTCTTACCTTCTCCAAGGCGAAAACCGTGCTGACCCGCGGCAAGTTCACCACCGGCTCCCTGATCCATCCCCCCTACCACAGCTGGATCCAGAAGCTGATGATGGCCTTCTTCCTGCGCTGATGGAGATGACCATGAACCAGGCTATCCCGCAGCCACAAAACATGACCGACAAGCGCCGCCAGATCCTGGATGCCGCCCTCGCCCTCTGCGCCGAAGATGGCCTGCAGGGGGCCGCCACCGCCCGTATCGCCAAGGCTGCCGGGGTGGCCAACGGCACTCTGTTCCACCACTTTCCGAGCAAGGAGGCGCTGATCCTCGCCCTCTATCAGGATGTAAAGACCCGGATGGGGAGCGCCATCCATGAAGCAGACCCCACCCTGCCGCTGTACGACCAGACCCGCCACTACTGGCAGCTGGCGATGGAGTGGATGCAGGCTAACCCCAATGAGCTCAAATTTGTGCTGGGTTTCTTTCACTCCCCGCTGCTGGCCAGACCGGCCCGCAGCCAGATCCTGAACGATGCCCTGCGCTTTCTGCCTGCCCTGCTGGCAAAGGGGCAGGCCAGCGGCGAGCTGATGCAGGCCCCCGCGCCACTGTTGCTGGAGGTGTGTCAGGGCCAGTTCCTAGCCTGCGCATCACTGTTTGTCGATCAACCGGAGCTGGGAGAGGACGACTACTGGCAAGCCAGTGCGTTCGCCCTCTTCTGGTCAGCTATCTCAGGAGCCAATCCTCATGCGCCTTTCCATACCAACATGGACGTTTGAATCTGCGGCAGCCCTTGGCCGCCGCCTCTGGATCACCACTCTGCTCTGGGTGGTGGGTCGTACCCTCTGCCGCGCCGCCCGCACCGATGAGGCGGTACGCCGCGAATTGGCGCCGTTGCCGGACGGGCTGGCTATTCGCCTCGAAGTGGGCGGCATCGACTATGCCATGAACATGCACAAGCAGGGTGGCCGCTGGTATCCCGGCGCGCCAGCCGCCCCCCATGCCACCATCCATCCGCTGCGGGTGCGCTTCAAGCACCCCAATATCGCCTTTCGCGCCCTGAGCTTTCGGCTCGGGGTCAATCAGGCATTTGGCGAAAACCGGCTGCTGGTGGAGGGGGATCTGACCGTTGCCATGCATCTGGTGCGGGGACTTGAGCAGTTGCAGTCCCTGATCCTGCCCGCCTTTATCGCGCGGCCGCTGCTGCGCCACTATCCCGCCCCGACCAACAAGATCGGCCGGGCCTGCAACATCTATCTGGGTCTGGTGACCGGCTAACGCGCAAGGAGCCTTGAAATGAGCCGCTATTACGATTTTTTCTGCCCGGTCAAACTGCTGGCCGGTGAACAGGCGCTGGAGCAACTGGCCAGCGAGCTGGCCAGCCTCGGGGCCCGTCGCCCGCTGCTGCTGACCGACAAGGGGGTCAATGCCACCGGCCTTGCCACCCTGCTGGCCAATGTGCTGGCCGAGGGGGAGCTGCCGGTCGCCGCCATCTGGGACGAGATCCCGGCCGACTCTTCCACCGCCGTGGTGGAGCGGATCGCCAAACGCTATCGCGAGCTCGACTGCGACAGTCTGGTGGCGCTGGGGGGCGGCTCGGTCATCGACACAGCCAAGGCGGTCAACATTCTCACTTCCATGGGGGGGGATCATCTGCTCGACTACTCGGGCGCCGGTTGCCTGACCCGTCCCCTCAAGCCGCTGGCGGTGGTGCCCACCACGGCGGGCACAGGATCAGAAGTGACATTGGTTGCAGTGATCAAGGATGAGGCGAGCGGGCGCAAGGTGCCCTTCACCTCCCCCTTCCTGCTGCCCCAGCTGGCGGTGCTCGACCCGCGCCTGACCCAGGGGCTGCCCCTCAATATCACCGCCGCCACCGCCATGGACGCCATGACCCACGCCATCGAGGCCTTTATCGGTACCGCCAAGAACCCGGTGAGCGATGCGCTGGCCCTGATGGCAGTGGAGAAGATCGCCAGCGCCCTGCCGCAAATCATCCACGACCCGCAAAACAAACAACTGCGGCTGCAACTGGCGGAAGGCTCCACGCTGGCTGGCATGGCTTTTTCCAACTCCATGGTGGGGCTGGTGCACGCCCTCGGCCACAGTCTGGGAGCCCGCTGCCATCTGCCCCACGGGCTGTGCATGAACCTCTTTTTGCCGACCGTGCTCGACTACAACCGCCCTGAGGTGGATAGCGAGTTGGCCCGGCTGCTGTTGCCGCTGGTGGGGGCAGAGCGCTTTGCTGCCACCCCGGCCCATCAGCGGGCGGAGGCGACCATCACAGCCATTCGTACCCTGCGCGACACCTTGTGGCAAGCGGTCAAGCTGCCGCGCACCATGAGCGAGGCAGGGGTAAGCGATCGCTCGCTACTGACCGAGATCCGCGATCTGGCGGTCAACGACGGTGCCCTGCTGTTCAATCGCAAGGATGCCGACCGTGAGCAGTTACTTACCCTGCTGGAGCGAGCCTGGGCCTAGTGGCTAATCGGCCGCAACCTCACAAATAAACTGGAATGGCGCATCAGGATGGTGCGCCAACAATGAAAAGAGTTGATCAAAATCCTCTTGGTTCTTTTTGCTCGCGTGGTTGTGGCTATACCAAATAGCCCCCGTATCCCCCATCCACAATGAGATTCTCTTGGCCAACAACAGCCGAATTTTTCTATTTTTACCTGCCGTTTCAAACTGAGCCTTGAGTTCAGGGTTGGATGCATCAGAAATCGCAATCTGCCGCTGATCTGGGCTGTTCTGACTTTGAGCCAACACCTTCCGGGTAACTTTCAACATTACCGTGTCCATTTTTACCTCTTCCGAACTTGCTGATTATTGCCACATCGATTCGTGCCAAGATAAAAGCCAGAGAGCAAGAGCTGGCTCAATAATCCTGATAACAATCGATACATCATCCACTATCTGTTCTATACCTTGGCTAACAGTTATGTTGTGCCGAGAGACCCAACTTTATGCCAGAGGTGCCCACCATGAGCGACATCATCCATCAGGCCAACCAGCAGCAGTTCATCTGTATGGTGGAGGGGAAAGAGTCGAGACTGCGCTACCGGCGGCTCGATGCCAAGACCATCGACGCATACAGCACCTTCGTGCCCCCCGAGCTGCGGGTGCAGGGGATTGCCGATCAGCTGGCGCGCGCTTTCTTCAACTGGACTCAGGCGGAGGGGCTCACTATAGTGCCGAGCTGCCGCTACATTGATGTCTGGTTACGCCGCAATGCCAACAACTGAACCTCTGAACTCCGCCCTCGAACAGCAATTCCAAGCCAAAACAGAAGCCCTGCTGCGGGCCGATCCGCAGCGGATGGCCTGCCTGCAAGCAGCGGCCGAGCTCAATCTGCCCGACTGGGCGCTGGGAGCCGGTTTTATCCGCAACCTCATCTGGGATCACCTTCACCACAAGGCGGTGCCCACCCCGCTCAACGATATCGACCTTATCTATCTCGATAAAAGCGACCCGCAAGGGCTGGCCGAAGCGGAGCACGAAGCTTGGCTCGCCAAACGCCTACCCGGCCAGCAGTGGGAGGTGCGCAATCAGACCCGCATGCACACGCGTCAGCTGGTAGCGCCGTTTGCCAGCAGCCTTGAGGCGCTCAGCCACTGGGTCGAGGTGCCCACCTGCATCGGCGTGCGCCTGAATCAGGATGGCGAGTTCGAGTGGCTTGCCCCCTACGGCTTTACCATCAACTGGTCGCTGCAAGTGAGTGCCAACCCCAGATGTCGCCAGGACAAACAGATTTTTACCCAGCGCATCAAGGAGAAACGCTGGCAGGCTATCTGGCCTGACCTTCAGGTAAACTGGCCATAACCTGATTGCAATCTTTCGATAACCTTGGGCACACTAGGGGAAAAGCTGGTTGTAACTCAATGGGTTAAATAATGCGCGACTTCTTCTCTCTCGAACGCTGGCTACCGGGCCTCGCCGCCCTGCTGCATTACCAGCGCGCCTGGTTGATGCCAGATCTTCGCGCCGGACTCTCGGTGGCGGCCGTGGCACTGCCCGTCGCCATCGCCTATGCCGAGCTTGCCGGGGTGGGTGCCATCGTCGGTCTCTACTCCTGCATCCTGCCCATGCTGGTTTACGCCCTGTTTGGCACCTCCCGCCAGCTGATTGTCGGCCCCGATGCCGCCACCTGCGCGGTCATTGCCGCCGTGGTGACGCCGCTGGCTGCAGGCGATCCGACCCGTCACTGGCAACTGGTGATGACCATGACCGCCATGACCGGCTTCTGGTGCCTGATTGCCAGCCGCTTCAAGCTGGGGGTGCTGGCGGACTTTCTCTCCCGCCCGATCCTGATGGGGCTGCTCAATGGTGTGGCCATCACCATCATGGTGGGCCAGCTCTCCAAGATCTTCGGCTTCACTTTCAGCGAACGTTACCTCATCGAGCGGATCGCCAGCGGGGCAACCTATATCACCCAGACCCATCTGCCGACCCTGGCCATGAGTCTGGTGGCTCTGCTCACCTTGCTGCTGGCCAAGCGCTACAAACCGGCATGGCCCTCCTCCATGGTGGCCATGGTGGTGACCGCTGCGCTGGTGTGGGGCTTTAATCTCGGCCAGTTTGATATCGCCACCCTGGGGACGGTGGGCTCCGGCCTGCCCGCGTTCCAGATGCCGGAATTTCCCCCCGGTCTGATGCGGGAGCTGGTACTGCCTGCGCTTAACCTGGCCATGGTGAGCTTCGTCTCCATGATGCTGACCGCCCGCAGCTTTGCCGCCAAAAACGGTTACGAGATAGACGCGGACAAGGAGTTTCGGGCCCTCGGTATGGCTAACCTCGCCTCGGCGGTCTCACAGGGTTTTGCCATCAGCGGGGCGGATTCACGCACCGCGGTCAACGACGCCAACGGCGGCAAGAGCCAGCTGGTCTCCATCATCGCTGCGGCGGTGATCGCCCTCATCACCTTCTATCTGACGGCGCCGCTCAAATATATACCCACTGCCGCCCTCGGGGTGGTGCTGGTGATGGCCTCTCTGTCGCTCACCGATTTTCGCGGTCTCTGGGCCCTGCGCCACTCCGATCGATCCGCCTTCTGGCTGGCGCTGGTCACCTTTATCAGCGTGCTCACCATGGGAGTGATCCCGGGGATCACCCTCGCCGTGTTGCTGGGCTTGTTCCAGTTCCTGCGCAATGTGATGCGCCCCACCGACCAGCTGCTCGGCATGGATGACGAGGGGGTAGTGCGTACCCTGGGGGACAACGAACAGGCCAAAGCCATTCCCGGCATTCTGGTCTATCGCTTCAACTCGCCGCTCACCTACTTCAATGCCCCCTATTTCAAGCGGCGGGTGCTGGCCCTGCTGGTACAGGATCCCCGAGCCCCCAAGTGTCTGGTGATCGATGCGGTCGCCTGCTTCACCCATCAGGACATCAGCGTGATGAGCATGGTGGGAGAGCTGCACAAAGAGCTGAAACGGCGCGGCATCCATATGGTGATGGCGGGTCGCCACGGCCAGATGACTCACTGGTTAAAGCAGGCTGGCGTGCGGGTAGGCGATGAGGGGATCATCCTCTGCCCCGACATGTATCAGGCGCTGCGCCTGACCCGCTGCTATCGCGAGCCGGTGTTCAAGGATGATGCGGTGGTGGAGAGCACCACAGATGCCATCCGCTCAAATTGGCCGCAGGATGATGCCCTGCCCGACTCGGCGCGCCTCACCCTGCCAAGCGAGCAGGAGGCGGGCGCCACGCCTGCCTGATCCCTTGGCCTGCTCCCCTGGCCGGTGCAATCCTGCACAAGGATTGCACCGGCCTTGGCCTTGGTGTTAAATGCGCCCCCAGAGGGCACTCCCCCGTGCACTCCCAGCTGTTGGACATGCCATGCAATCTCAATCCCATGCAGGCCCGGGCACGCTATTTGCGCTGACCTGGCCGCTCTTTATCGATCTCGCCCTGCACTTTCTGACGGGAGCCCTCAATACCTTCATGGTGGGTCATGTCTCCTATCAGGGAGTGGCGGCGCTGGCGGTAGGCAATCAAGTGTTCGATCTCGCCATCACATTGTTCAGCTTCGTCAGTATCGGTACCAGCGTGGTGATCACCCAGTATCTGGGGGCCGGCGATCGGGAGAAGAGTCGGGTGGTGATCCATACCGCCATCGGCTTCAACCTGCTGATCGGTCTGGTAGCGGCCATTGGCGTGATGGCGGGGGCAAGCACCATGCTGGCGCTGATGAACCTGCCCGCCAACCTGATGAGCGACGGGACGCTTTACTTGCAGATCATCGGTCTCTGCCTGTTACCGGAAGCGGCAGCCCTCTGTCTGGCGGCCACCCTGCGCGCTCACGGCCACACCCGTCAGGCGATGTATGTGACCCTGATCGTCAACCTCATCACCTTCGTCGGCAACCTGCTGCTGCTCTACGGCTGGTTCGGCCTGCCCCAGCTTGGCGTCGCCGGTGTCGCCATCAGCACGGTCGCGGGCCGCCTGATCGGCGTGGTGCTGCTGGTTTGGCTGGTCGCCCGCAAGACCGGCATTCGACTGGTGGTGCGCGATATCGTCCACCCCAGCCGGGAGATGCTGGGCAAGGTGCTCCATATCGGCCTGCCGGCGGCAGGAGAGAACCTCTCCTGGATGCTGCAGTTTATGGTGGTGACAGCCTTTGTCGGACTGCTGGGTGACAAGGCGCTGGCGACCCAATCCTACTTCTTTCAGATCTGCCTGTTTATCCTGCTGTTTGGCCTCTCCATCGGCCTTGGCAACGAGATCATCATCGGCCATCTGGCGGGAGCAAGACAGTTCGAACGCGCCTATCAGCAGCTGCTCAAGAGCCTCAAGCTGGGGCTGGCGGTCACCTACGTCATCGCCGTGGCGGCGGCCCTCAATGGCCGTACCATCATCAGTCTCTTTACCGATGATGCCGACATCATCACTCAGGTGGCGCAACTGTTTCTTATCAGCCTTATCCTCGAACCCGGCCGCACCTTCAATCTGGTGGTGATCAACGCCCTGCGGGCCACCGGGGATGCCCGTTTCCCCCTCTACATGGCGTTGCTCTCCATGTGGGGAATTGCCGTGCCACTCTCCTATTTCCTCGGTATCATGCAGGGTTATGGACTGGTCGGTATCTGGCTGGCGCTGGCCTGCGACGAGTGGGTGCGCGGTCTGGCCATGTTCTGGCGCTGGCGCAGTCGTCGCTGGCAAAACAAAATTCTTGTTGAAACAAAAGCGGAATCACAATGAAGAAGATAGGACTCTTGCTGGCTGCCATCCTGCTCAGCCCCCTGGCCATGGCGCAAACTGCCCCTGCCGCTCCCAAGGCTCAAGCCACCCAGACCTGGTATGTGGCCCCCATCGCCATCGATGAAACCAGCGACGCCCAGAAGGCGCTGACCAAGGACTTCATGGCCCAGATGATCAAGACCATCAAGATCAACGAGTACCAGACCGGCAAGGCGGTGGGCAACACCAAGAAGCCCAAGTGGCTAATCCGCACCAAGCTGATCCCCGCCAGCAACGAGCCGCTGGTCGGCAAGAAACACCCGCAGGGTCTCACCTACGGCAAGGGCAATCCGACCCAGGAGATCGTCGGCGAGCTGTTGATGAACGGCACCCTGGTGGCCCACATCGGCCAGGGCTGGCGCGAGCCTATCGTCCCGGGCACGCCGGTGGCTGACAAACTCTCCATCGCCAACTATCGCTACGCCATCGGGGATCAGGCCAAGTCGGCGGATCTGGAGGAGCTGGCAGCCCAGATTGGCTTTGAGGCGGGCAAGGTGATACACCGCGACGGCAAGCCGCTGCCCGAGAAGAAAAAGAAAAAAGAGCAGGCGGACGAAGATAAAGAGTAACGTTGCCTGCATCCATAAAAAGGGGCCACTCGGCCCCTTTTTTGATCCTGTACCCTCACACCAACACTGCCCCTGTTGTGACTTGTCGCACAGTTTGGCTCACCATTCAGATTGATAAATCACTTATCTTGTTTTGATTCAACAAGTTATAAATATCCCGCCGAATACTCCAAATCATTGCCCCCAAATCCGATCAGGATCACATTTATCCCCGGCACTAAGGGGTAGCTTTGGTCTTACAGGCACAATCAAACGAAACCAAGGAGGCTCCATTACATGTTCCCAGAGTACAGAGAACTCATCTCGAAACTGAAGAGCAGTGATGTCCATTTCCAGAAGAAGTTTGACTTGCACAACGACCTGGATGCGGAGATTAGAAAGTTGGAAAAGCATCACGCCAGCGACTATAGCGCCGAGGTGAGAGATCTGAAAAAACAGAAACTCAAACTGAAAGAGGAGATATACGACATCCTCAAACAACATCCACAATAGATGCCTCGAAGAATATGCGGATAAGCAATTTATCCCCCAGCCCGGCCCACGCGCCGGGCTTTTTGTTGTTTCAGTCAATTAGTTGACACCCGAGCCTACCGATCTTGCCGGTAGTTTGTTACATTTTTCCCTTGGAATTCAGGGAATAACGGTGATGATAACATGAGCAGAAAACGATCTTTTTATCATCTCTTGCTGCTTTGCCTGTTCGCATTGAGCCACCCCCTGCAGGCTCAGGAGCCTGAACTGGAGCTGTGGCACTCCCAGCAAGCCGGTTACGTGATCGACGACGTGATCGCCCGTTTCAATCAGGAGGGGAACCACAGAGTGCGGGTCACCCAGATTGAGCCGGGCAAGATCAAGGCGGATCTCCTGCTGGTAGCTCAGGCCAGGGGGCTGCCCGATCTGATGCTGATCCCCTCCGATTTTATCGGCCTCTATCGCCAGATGACCCTCGCTCCCCTCCCGGCCGAGTGGTTTTCCCCCGCGCTGATGGCCAGCGCCTTGCGTTATGTCACCCTGGATCGGCAACGCTGGGGCATGCCCATGATGCAGGGCAACCATCTGATGCTGTTTTACAACAAGGCGCTGGTCTCGACTCCGGTGACCCAATGGCAGCAACTGACTGCTATCACCCCGGCCCTCAAGGCCAAGGGGGTCTACCCCGTCAGCTGGCCCTATCACGACATGTACTACTTCGCCGCCTTTTTACACACCTTTGGCGGCTCGCCGGTGACCGAAGGGCGCATCACCCTCGACAGCCCGGCCATGGTGCAGGCGCTGGAGGCCTACCGCACCGTCGCCAGCGAACAGTGGGTCGATCCCGAGTGCAACTATGACACCGCCCTCGCCCGCTTCAATGAGGGCAAGAGCGCCTACCTCATCAACGGAGACTGGGCGTTCAATGATCTGGTGAAGAACATGGGGGATAAGCTGGGTGTCGCCCTGCTGCCCCGCTGGCAAAGCCATCCCATGCACTCCATGAGCGGCGCCTACGTGATGGGAGCTTCCCGCTGGGCGATGGACGATGAGGATCGGAAACCCGTCATCAAGGCACTGATGGCCTTTATCCAGCGTCAGGATATTCAGCAGTTCATCTATCATCAGGGGGCGCTGCTGCCAGTCAATCAGCAGGCTTTTACCGCCATCAGCCGCCGTCCCGCGCCTCAGGAGAAAGTGCTGCTGGAACAGTTCACCCTCAGTACCCCCATGCCCTCCGACAGCGCCATGTCCATCGCCTGGCAAGCGATGGAGAAAGGGTTCGAGCGCTTTAAAGAGGGGATCAGTGCCGCCGACACCGCCCGTTATATGCAGCAGCTGGCCGATCAGCAGTACCGGCAGGTCAAAACACCATGAAACATCGCACCTTTCGGCTCGGCCCGACCCTCATCATCATCCTGTTCACCGTCGCCCTGCTGCCGGCACTGCTGGCCAGCACTGTGCTGCTGATCCGCCAGCACCAGATCATCGCCCAGAGCGAGCAATCGCAGCTGGAGCGGGCCCTCACCAGCATGACCCGCGAGGCCCGCTTTCGCAGCGAGCTGATCGGCACCCAGCTCAATCAGCTCAGCCAGGATCGGGTGCTCCATCAGGCCCTCGACAACTTTCTCTTCTCCAGCCATGCCCGGCTGGCGCTGGCCACCTTTGTCAAATCCAACAGCCTGATCACCTCGGCCTACCTCATCGATGACAAGGGGTTGGTGGTGGAGTACATCAATGGCCAGGCCTCCCACCTCGAATCGAGCGACCTGATGCCGCAGCTGATGGCCTGGGGCAAGACCCGCGAGGCGAAACAGGGCAAGCATCTGCTGCTGCCCGTCGATGATCCCGTGCTGGTCGACGACATGGAGCAAAACCGCAGCGGCGGGCTGGCGCTGGTAGCCCCCATCTATCGCAACCACCAGCGAGCAGGGGTGATGCAGACCCCTTCCGGCTTCGTGATGGCCATTCTCCCCTGGCGGCAGATGGCCCAGTTGCTGGAACCCTATCTCAAGGGAAGCGAATATCTGGTGATCTCCCAGGGCGAGAACCGTCTTTATGAAGGGGCTCACCAGAACGCCAACGCCATGGATGACAGGGAGCCAAGCAAGTTGGCGCAGCCCCTGGCCATTGGCTGGCCCCAGCTGGAGCAGGAGATCACCCCCACCATCACCCTCTACAGCTACAGCAATGACAGGGTCAGCGAGCTCAACAAATCCCAACAGCTGCTGACCGTCAGCATCGCCGTCATGTTGCTGCTGGTAGCCATCGGCTGCGTCTGGCTCACCCGCTGGCTCACCCGACCGCTGCGCTCGCTGGCCGCGCTGGTGCGCAGCTATGGCAAGGGCAATTACCAGCAACGGCAGGCGCCGCTGCGCTTTGTGGAGTACGACGAGGTACGCCAGCTGCTGCAAGAGATGGCCAGCACCATCTCGGATCAGGTGCGGGCGCTCTATCAGCAAAATGAACAGCTGCAGCAGGCCAATAGCGAGAAAGAGGCCTTCAACCAGCGGCTGCTCGGCTTCAACGACGAACTGGAACAAGAGGTTGCCTCGCAAACGACCGCTCTGCGCTCGGCCCTGAGCCGGGAGGAGCGCAGCCGCCATATCCTGCAATCCTGGTTGCAGTTCGGTCTGCACCAGCAGCTGGATATCGATATTGCCGAGCTGGCCAGCTCCGCCCTGCTGCAACTCTCGCAGCTCTATCCCGGCCACCGCTGGGGGCTGGTGATCCGCCGCGATGGCCAGCCTCACTACTCCCTGACCCAGGGGGTCGATGCCCCCTTGCGGGATGCCCTGCAGGAGAAACTGGCTCAACTGATGGATGAGGAGGTCAAACACTCCGAATGCCAGTGGGACAACGCACTCTGGAAGATCATGACCCTGCCCGGCAGCCAAAGCGGCGTGCTGTTTGGCTATCTGATGGTGAGCGCCGAAGGGCTGGAGTCCGAAGACAGGGCCATCTTGCGGCTGTTTGCCAAGCAGTTGGCTGTGGGCATCGAGGGGCGCCTCTTCACCGACGAGCTGGCGCGGGTCGCCCGCACCGACAACCTCACCGGGCTGCCCAACCGGCAGGCGTTCGAAGAGGCCTTCCACCACTATCAAGCAGTGCTGGCGCGCCATCCGGAGCGTCACCTCGCCCTCTTCATGCTCGACCTCAACGGCCTCAAGCGCACTAACGACCAGTATGGGCACGAGGCGGGCGACGCCCTGCTGATCCAGATGGCTCGCCAACTGCGCACCCTCTGCCGTCAGGATGAGAAGATTTTCCGTATCGGCGGCGACGAGTTCGTGCTGCTGGCGGAGGCGGACCACCTCGCCAGCCAGCTGCTGGCAGGTAGACTTGAGGCAAGCCAGCAGCACGCCATCGTGCAACATGGGGAGCACAGCTTCCCGCTGCGTTTTGCCATCGGCTGGAGCAGCAGCGACCAGACCCCGCTGGCGGAGCTGAGCCGGGTGGCTGACGACGCCATGTATGCCAATAAGGCGCGCTTCTATCAGGGGCAGCGATAAAAAGCGGAGACCTCTGGCGTTGGCGAGCCTTTCGCCAACGCCCTGATCAGCTCGCAAAAATGGCGCGCAACGCTAGACGGGGCGCGGACCATGACTAAGATAGGGGCTCTTGATGTCTCGATTTGGAAGGGAGTAGGAAATGGAGTTAGTACTTGGCCCGCTGGAAGCCCGCGTCATCGGCTGTCTGATTGAAAAAGAGATCTGCACCCCGGATCAATATCCCCTCTCCCTTAATGCACTGGTCAACGCTTGCAACCAGAAGAGCAACCGCGAGCCGGTGCTGGAGCTCTCCGAGCTCGATATCCGCGCCGTGGTGGACGAGCTGATCCGCAAGCGGCTGGTGGTCAACACTGCAGGCTTCAACGCCCGGGTGCCCCGCTATCAGCACAGATTCTGTAACACCGAATTTGGCGAGCTGAAATTCAGTGCCCAGGAGCTTGGCATCGTCTGCGAACTGCTGCTGCGCGGCCCGCAAACCCCGGGGGAGCTGCGCTCGCGCACCAACCGCCTCTGCAGCTTCGATGATGTCACCGAGGTAGATGCGGTACTGACCCAACTCATCGAGCGTGGCCCCTACGTGGTCAAGCTGCCGCGCGAGCCGGGCAAGCGCGAATCCCGCTACGCCCACCTGTTTAGCGGCGAAGTGGATATTCAGGCGATGATGGATGCTGCCCCCGCTGCGGCCTATGCCTCCCCTGCCGCCGACCGTCTGAGCGAGCTGGAGCAGGAGGTAAACGAGCTCAAAAGCCGTCTCGCCGCCATGGAAGCGCGGCTGGCTGCGCTGGATGGTCAGGGCTGATCGCCTTTACCATCGCCAATCTCTATCAGGGAGCCGGGGCTGATGTCCCCGGCTCCCTGCGTTTTTTTATCGTGAGGAAGTGCCCGTGATCACCCTGATTAAAGAGTCTGACCACCAGAAGATGCCCTGGAAAAACCAGCAGGGCACTACCAGCCAGATCCTCATCTCCCCCACGGGGAGCAGCCTTGCCAAACTCGACTTTGACTATCGACTGAGCTCGGCCCCCATCAAGACCGCGGGCCCCTTCTCCCCCTTTCCCGGCTATCAGCGCATTTTGCTGCCGGTGAGCGGGGCAGGCTTTGTGCTCAACGGCCACCCCTACGCCACCTTCGAGGCGGCGCACTTTAGCGGCGATGAGGAGACCCACTGCGAGTTGCTGAAAAAAGAGGTGACCGATCTGGGGCTTATCTACCATCCGGATCGCATCAGCGCCAACGTGCGGGTGCTGAACCTCCCCTTCCCGCTGACCCTTACCCTCGAGCCAGAGAAGACCTACCTCTGTCACCTGCTGAGCGGCCAGCTGGCCGTGCAGGGCAAAGAGGTGGCCATCAACGAGACGCTGGTGGTGACCGGGGAAGAGAGCATTCACTTCGAATGCCAGAAGAAGACCGCCATCGCCTTCTTTACCCTGCAGGCCAAATAGCGCAAAAGTCGGCGGTGTGCAGTCATGCCACGCCACACACAAACAGCAGAGATGAAAAAGCCGGGTAATCCCGGCTTTTCTATTGAGGCAACCGGCTCATGCCGGTCAGCACCTTAGTTGACCTTGAAGGAGCCCTTCATCATGGCGAAGTGGCCGGGGAAGGAGCAGAAGAAGGTGAGATCCTTGCCCGCCAGACCGTCGGTTTTGAAAGTGACGCTGCTGCTCTCGCCACCGCCGATCAGCTTGGTGTGAGCCAGTACACGGGGATCATCCTTGGGCAGATAACCGTTCTCGGCCCCGGCGCTCATCCCGGCAGTCGCCACGGTCTGATAGTCGGCGGTGCTGGCCAGCACCCAGTTGTGGCCCATGGCGGTCACGGGCAGCTTGCCGGTGTGATTCAGGGTGACCGTCACCTCCTTGCAGGTGGCCGGCACGCTCATCTCTTTGAGGTTGTACTGCATGGCATCATTGCCTTCGATGACCAGTGCACACTCATCCGCCAGCACGGGGGCAGCCAGGGTACTCAGAAACAGCAGGGTAATCGCCTTTTTCATCATCTTCTCCTTTGATTGGCAATGGATGGCAACGACTTGGCGGATGCGGTTAACGCTTCGCAAAGATGCCGTCTAAATCGACCTTCATTTTACTCAATTGTCTTCAATCGGCTATGGCTTTTGGCCAAAGCTGCGGGCCAGGTCACCAGACGGTGATCTACTCGCCACTCTCTCCCTCACGGATGGACGATACGGCGCTCGGCTGTCACAGGTTCAAAACTGTTTAATTTTTTCTGCCCTTTTCCCTCCGATTGGCCCTATCAGGGCTCGCCCGGCGGGCGCCCCTTGGCTAAGCTAGCGCCCCGATATGAACCTTCTCCAGATGAGAGCGCCGGATGATTGCGATAACCCCCGTGGCGGCCCTGCGCGGCCTGCTGCTGACCCTGCTGCTGACGCTGGCCGGCTGCCAGCCCACCCCGCCTGCCCAGACCCGTATTCAGGGCAAGACCATGGGCACCTACTATGTGGTGACCCTGAGCGATAGCTATCCCGGTGGGGAGCCCGCCCTCAAAAGCGATGTTGAGAGCCTGCTGGCCCGGATGAACAAGGAGATCTCCACCTACGATCCGGGCTCGCTCATCTCCCGTTTCAATCAAGGGCCCGCCAACACCCCGTTTGCCATCCCGCCCGCCATGGCCATCATAGTCCAGCAGGGGATTGATGCCGGTAAACTGACCGACGGCAAGCTGGATGTGACCGTGGGGCCTCTGGTCAATCTGTGGGGCTTTGGCCCGGACAAACGGCCGGTCAAGCGGCCCGATGAGGCGGCCATCGCCGCCGCCCGCCATAAGGTGGGGATCGACAAGCTGACCCTGACCCCGCAGGGGGATCACTTCCTGCTCGAAAAAACGATCCCGGATCTCTATCTCGACCTCTCCACTCTCGGCGAGGGGGCCGCCTCTGACGAGATTGCCGCCCTGCTCGAAGGCAAGGGGGTACACAACTACCTGATCGAAGTGGCCGGTGCGGTGCGCAGCAAGGGCAACAACAGCAAGGGCTCGCCATGGAAAGTGGCCATCGTCGAACCCTCCGGTCAGCCGGGGGCCTTCTCCGATATCGTCATCCCCAACGGCATGGCGCTCAGCACCGCGGGCAGCTATCGCAACTACTACGAACTGGATGGCCAGCGTTACTCCCATATCATCGACCCCGCCACTGGCCAGCCGGTCACCCACAAGCTGGTCTCCGCCAGCGTCATCACCCCGACCGCGCTGGAGGCCGATGCTCTCGATACCGCGCTGATGGTGATGGGGCCTGAAGCGGGGATGGCATTTGCCAAACAGCACCAGCTGGCGGTCTATCTCATCATCAAGACCGAACAGGGGTTCAAGGCTGAGTACACGCCGCAATTTGCTCCCTATCTGGCAGAGAAAAAACGGTGAGTTCAAGGCCCTGGCAACAGGGCCTTTTTCTTTCACTCATCGCGGACAAAAGGCGGACAAACGGAGATGGTTCGCAATCGACAACTTGGCCAATTGCCTCTTCGGGCGCTTTGGTGGCACACTTTCTCCCATCAGCCCGCAGCGCCTCGACCCAGACAGATGCAGACACCTGAACAAGAGCCAGAAAAAAAGAGCCCAGCCAAGCCACAACGCATTCTGATGGTCAATGAGCAGCGCTCGTTTCAGGTGATGATGAAGGCGATGCTGCTCAATCTGGGGATCAGCAACATCACCTACTCCAATACCGCCGAGGATGCGCGGCGCCGCTGCCAGAAGGGCAGTTTCGACATCTATCTCATCGATTACGATCTCGGGGTTGGCGAAAATGGTCGCCAGCTGCTCGAGAGCCTGCGCGACAAAGATCTGATCCCGCCCCAGAGCGTGGTGATCATGGTGAGTGGCGACAGCTCCCGCGCCATGGTACTAAGCGCGCTGGAAGCCGAGCCCGACGAATACCTGATGAAGCCCTTCTCTCAGGAGCAGTTCTCGTTTCGCTTGAAGCGTGCACTCGCCCGGCGCAACGCCCTGGCCAGCGTCTTTACCGCGCTGGCCGATGACAATCTGGCAGCCCTCATTACCGCCTGTGCCGAGCGGGCCGATGCGGTGCCCCGTTTTGCCAACTACTGCCGCTGCCTGCAGGCCGATACCCACCTCAAGCTGGGTCAGGCGCAGGAGGCACGCGCCCTGATGCGCCAGCTGCTGGCCGGGCAGGAGAACAGCTGGGCCCGCCTGACACTGGGCAAGGCCTGCAACACCCTGGGGCTCCACGAAGAGGCGGTCAGCCATCTGCAGGCGACCCTCAAAAATACCCCGCTGATGGTGGAGGCTCACCTCTGGCTGGCAGAATCCCTGCTGGCCCTTGGCAATGACGAGCAGGCGCAGCAGGAGCTCAGACGGGCGGTGGATATCTCCCCCCAGTCGGTGCAACTCTCCCGCCGGCTGGCGGAGGTGTGCCTGCAGCGTCACGACTACGCCCAGGCCAAGGATGTGCTGATGTCGCTGATCGACCTGTCGCGCAACTCCATCCACCGCACGCCCCATTATCTGGGGGCCTATATCCAGACCCTGACCCTCTACGCCCTCAACAGCAACGACAGCTACCACATCGCCAACCTGCAAAAGCAGGTCAATTCTGCCCTGTCGCGCATCCGCGATTCGCTGATGATGTCGGAGTTCAACTACCCGGTGTTCGAGCAGATCTGTCAGGCCCGGGTGCAGATTGCGCTGGGGGAGCTGCTCAAGGGCAAGAAGATGCTCTATCGCGCCAATCAGAACTGGCTCGATGAACCGGCCACCATGCCCCCCGCCCTGCTTGGCGAAACCATCCTCGCTCTCTATCAGCTCGGCGAGTTCGAATATGCAGAGAGCCTGCAGAGCCTGCTGGCGGAAGACGAAGATCGGCTGCTCACCACCTGCATTCAGGCAACCCGGGATGACAAGACGGTACTGGAGCGGCGTCAGCGCTACCAGCAGCTCAACGATCTGGGGATCAAGGCCTATCAGAGCGGCGAGCTGGAGCAGGCCCTCGGTCATTTTCGCGAGGCCCTGCGCCGCGCTCCCGCCAATACCGGTGCGGCTCTCAACAAGATCCAGGTGCTGCTGCAACTGATGCAGAAAAACCGCAAGAGTCCGGAATTTGGTGCCGAGTGCAAAGACACCCTGGACGTGCTCGACGGCATCCCCCTCAACCCGGCCCAGCAGGAGCGTTTTCGCAAGCTGCGTCAGGAGTTCAACCAGTTCAGCTAAGACGCCGCCACGCCCCCTTTTCCCCGCCTATGCTGAAACCAGTTCGGCAATGCGAGGGAAACGAAGATGGCGATGTGTCGTTATCTGGTGGCCGATGGCCGCCACTGCAGTGAAGAGGCTGGCGAGCACGATCTCTGCCACTGGCATGATCCCCACCATACCCATCAGGAAGCCCGCAGCGCCGAGGCGCTTGAACAGTACGTTCGCGCTGGCGGACTCTGCCACGGCCTGCAGCTGTCACGGGCCAATCTGGCGGGTCTCAATCTGGTCAACAAGGAGTCCGATCAGGGATTTTTGCTGGAGCAGTGCAACCTCTATCGCGCCAACCTGCGCGGTGGTCACCTCTACGGCCTGCGCATGAAGGGCGGCAGCCTGATGAAAGCCGATCTCAGTGATGCCAACCTCCAGTGCGCTACCCTCGATGACGTCAACCTGCTCGGCATCCGCTGGCACAACACCCGGCTCGACAACATGCAGACCGGCAAACGGGTGATGCAGGATCGCAAGGGGCGCCGCGAACGGGATCCCAAACAGGCGCGCATCTGGTTCAAGGAGGCGGAAGAGACCTACCGGGATCTGCGCAAAGCCTCCGAGGCACAGGGGATCTTCACCATGTCCGGCAACTATATCCAGCAGGAGCTCACCATGCGCCGCCTGCAACTGCCGTTCTGGTCGACCCAGCGCTTCACCTCCTGGGTGGTCGATCTCTTCTGCGGCTATGGCGAGGCCCCGATGCGGGTGGTGCTCTTCTCGTTGCTGCTCATCTTTATCTGCAGCATTTTTTACTTCTTCTGCGGACTGCATTTTCAGGGCGAGCACCTCATCTACCAACCCGGTGCCCCGCTCGAGCAAAATGCCATCTTCCTGCTCGAATGCCTCTACTACAGCGTGGTCACCTTCACCACGTTGGGGTACGGCGACTTCACTCCAGTCGGCCTCTCCAGGATCTTCGCCGCCTTTGAAGCCTTCACCGGCAGCTTTACGCTGGCGCTGTTTGTGGTGGTATTCGTCAAAAAGATGACCCGCTGACACCTCTGCCCACCCCGCGGTGCCTGCCACTGATGCAGGCCCGCGGCCACACTTGCATCCACCGCCGATTCCTAGTCCAATAGCCACTTATAAAAATGACATGAGCATCCCGGACATGAAGATCATCTCTTTCAATATCAACGGCCTGCGCGCCCGTCTGCACCAGCTGCAAGCCATCATCGACAAGCACCAGCCCGATGTAATCGGCCTGCAGGAGATCAAGGTGCACGATGAAGCCTTCCCGCTGGCCGATGTGGAGGCCATGGGCTATCACGTGGAGTTTCACGGCCAGAAGGCCCACTACGGGGTCGCCATCATGAGCAAGCAGAAGCCGGTCAAGGTGGAGAAAGGCTTCCCCACCGACGATGAAGAGGCCCAGCGCCGGATGATCATGGCCACCTTCGAGCGCGAAGACGGTTCCCTCATCAAGGTGATGAACGGCTACTTCCCGCAGGGTGAAAGCCTGGATCACGAGACCAAGTTCCCGGCCAAGCAGAAGTTCTACGAGGATCTGCAGCACTACCTCGAGACCAACCACACCCCGGACGACCAGCTGGTGCTGATCGGGGATATGAATATCTCCCCCACCGATCTCGACATCGGCATCGGCGAGGCAAACCGCAAACGCTGGCTGCGGGATGGCAAATGCTCCTTCCTGCCCATCGAGCGCGAATGGATGGAGCGACTGAAAGGGTTCGGTCTCACCGACACCTTCCGCGCCGCCAACCCCACCGAGTGCGAGCGTTTCTCCTGGTTTGACTACCGCTCCAAGGGATTTGACGAGAACCGTGGCCTGCGCATCGACCTCATCATGGCCTCCGATGCTCTCAAGGACAAGGTGACCGAGACCGGCATCGACTACGAGCTGCGCGGTATCGAGAAACCCTCCGACCACGCCCCCATCTGGGCCTGCTTCGCCTGATGTAGCGCCGGATGCCGCAATGATATCGCCAATCTGTGAAGTGGCTCGCGGTTGCCTGCGATAAAAGGGCGTAAAAAACCCATCCAGACAAGGTGCCTTATGGCACCTTATTTTTTTGCAGCAAGGAGTGGCTGGCGTGATACGGTTGCGAAGAGCCCTGGCCCGGGATGAACATCCCCGAAGCCCCCCGCCCATATCGGAAAAGTCAGACTTTTTTCGTCAATCGGCAACCCTAATTGCCACTTTGAGAAGGTTGTGTTCAAGGTTGCCGCCCTATCATCTCCCATTCCAATCATAAAAAAGTTGTTTTTTTAATCATGAAGTTAATGATGTGTATGGAGAAACATGCTGAACGCAGCAGCCGAAATCGATCCAACAGGAGTGTGATGATGAAGGTGTCCAATGCCGGAAGAGAGGTTTACAAACGCAGCTTGCTGACCCTGGCGCTGATCAGCGGTCTGAGTGCCTGTGGCGGCGAGACGACCCAGACGGCCCAGACCATGCCAGCCGTCCCTGTGGTGGTCGCCGAGGTCAAGCTGACCGATGTGCCGCTCACCACCGAGATGGTGGGAGAGACCGCCGGTTTTCGCGAGATTGATGTGCGCTCCCGGGTCAGTGGCATCCTGCTCAAGCGCACTTATGTGGAAGGCCAGCCGGTTACCGCCGGTCAGGAGCTGTTTCTGATTGACCCTGAGCCCTACAAAGTGGCACTGGAGCAGGCCAAAGGGACTTTGGCTCAGGAGCAGGCCCGTCTCAACAAGGCCCGTGCCGATCGGGATCGCATCATTCCCCTCTTCAAGCGTCAGGTGGTGAGTCGCAAGGACTATGACGACACCATCGCCAACTACGAAGCGGCCATCGCCAGTCATCAGGCCGCTCAGGCCAAGGTGAAAGAGGCGGAGCTCAACCTCAGCTACACCCAGGTGACCGCCCCCATCAACGGCATGGCGAGCAAGAGCTCCCAGTCCGAGGGGAGCCTTATCTCCACCAGCGGCGACAACGGCCTGCTCACTACCATCACCCAGTTTGATCCGCTCTACGTCAACTTCTCCTACTCGGAGCAGGATCGCCTCAACTTCGAAAACTCGGTAAAGAAAGGGGTGATTGAGGCGAAGGATGCCACCACCTGGCGCACCCATATCCGTCTGGCCGATGGCTCCCTCTATCCGGAGGCGGGCAAACTCAACTTCTCCGACAACCGGGTCGATCCCCAGACCGGTACCATCCGTGCCCGCGCCATCTTCGACAACAAGGACGGCGTACTGCTGCCGGGCCAGTTTGTCCGCATGACCATCGATCTGGGCACCCGCAAAAACGCCATCGTGGTGCCGCCGCGCGCCATCGTCCAGTCCCAGGCTGACCGCATGGTGATGGTGGTCGATGCCGACAACAAGGTGGTGCCCCGTCCGGTGACCCTGGGCGCGGCAGTCGACTCCGGCGTGCTGATCGAGAGCGGTCTGCAGGCTGGTGAGCGCTATATCGTCGAAGGCTTGATGAAGGCCCGCCCCGGCGCCGTGGTGAAACCTGTCTCTGCCGACGAGATGAAGGCGATCACCGGCAAGGTGGTCAGCCAGTCTGCGGCCAAGTAAGGAGCCCGTATGTTTTCCAAGTTCTTCATAGAACGCCCCATCTTCGCCAGCGTGATTTCGATCATTATCGTGCTGGGCGGGTTGGCGGCGATGCGGGCGCTCCCCATCGAGCAATATCCCCAGATCACCCCGCCGGTGGTCTCGGTCACGGCGTTTTATCCGGGCGCAACCCCGGAGGTGATCTCCCAGACCGTGGCAGCGCCGCTGGAGCAGCAGATCAACGGCGTCGAGCGGATGATCTACATGCAGTCGGGGTCGGCCTCCAACGGCCAGATGAACCTCAACGTCTACTTCGAGATCGGCACCGATCCGGATCAGGCCACCATCAACGTCAACAACCGGGTCTCGGCCGCCATGGCCCAGCTGCCGGAAGAGGTGAAAAAGCAGGGGGTGACGGTCAAGAAGAAATCGACCTCCATCCTGCAGGTGGTCACCCTCCAGTCACCGAACGGCTCGTTTGATACCACCTATCTGTCGAACTACGCCCTGCTCAACATCATCGACGAGCTCAAGCGGATTCCCGGCATCGGTGATACCACTCTGTTTGGCGGTACCGACTATGCGATGCGTATCTGGCTGCGGCCGGATCGACTGGCCCAGCTCGAGCTCACCCCGAGCGACGTGATCGGCGCCATTCGCGAGCAGAACACCCAGTTCGCTGCGGGCAAGATCGGAGCCCAACCCACCACGGCCCCCATCGACTTCACCTACACGGTGCAGACCAAAGGGCGCCTTGAAGATGTGAAAGAGTTCCAGAACATCATCGTCCGCTCCATGCCCGATGGCTCCAAGATCCGGGTCCGCGATGTCGCCCGGGTCGAGCTGGGGGGCAAGGATTATGATCTGGTCGCCCGCGCCAACGGCAAACCGGCCATCGGTATTGCCACCTATCTGCAACCGGGCGCCAACGCCGTCGCGGTTGCCGATGCGGTACATGCCACCATGGAGCGACTCAAGGAGCGCTTCCCGCAGGATATCGAGTACCAGATCCCCTATGACACCACCGAGTTCGTGAAGATCTCCATAGAAGAGGTGGTACACACCCTGTTCGAGGCGATCGTGCTGGTGTTCGTGGTGGTCTATCTGTTCCTGCAAAACTTCCGCGCCACCCTGATCCCCTGTATCGCGGTGCCGGTGTCGCTCATCGGGACCTTCGCCGGCATGCTGGTGCTCGGTTTCTCCATCAACCTGCTGACCCTGTTCGGCATGGTGCTTGCCATCGGTATCGTGGTGGATGACGCCATCGTGGTGCTCGAAAACGTCGAGCGGATCATGAGCGAGAAGAAGTGCTCCGCCAAGGAGGCTGCCATCCTCGCCATGCAGGAGGTCTCCGGTCCGGTGGTCGCCATCGTGCTGGTGCTCTGCGCCGTGTTCCTGCCGGTCGCCTTTATGGGCGGCATGACCGGGGTGATGTACAAGCAGTTCGCCATCACGGTCGCGGTCTCGGTCGCCATCTCCGGTCTGGTGGCACTGACTCTCTCTCCGGCCCTCTGTGCCGTGTTGCTCAAAGAGGGACACCACAAACCCGCCCGCTTCTTCGTCTGGTTCAACGAAAAATTTGACCAGCTGACCCGCGGCTATGTACGGGGTGTGGCCTTCCTGAACCGTCGGGTGGGGGTTGCCTTTGCCATCATCGCCGTGCTGATCCTCTCCATCTACGGCCTCTTCCTGAAAGTGCCGGGCGAACTGGTACCGAACGAAGATCAGGGCTACCTCATCTCCGCCGTCATGCTGCCGGATGCCGCCGCGATGAGCCGGACCCAGGCGGTGGCGGATCAGTTCGACAAGATCGCCATGGCCAACCCCCATGTGAAGGATGTGATCACCTTCTCGGGCTTTGACATTCTCTCCAATGCCATCATCAGCAACAGCGGCATGACCTTCATTACCCTGAAGGACTGGAGTGAGCGTCAGGGGGCCGGGCAGGACTCCTTCTCGCTGGCCAAGACCTTCCAGGGCTTGAGCCTGATGGGGCTGGCGGATGGCTTTGTCGCCTCCTTCAACCCGCCTCCCATTCAGGGGATGTCCACCACAGGTGGCCTTGAGGCCTATCTGCAAAACCGTGGCACCGGCAATGCCCAGGCCTTCTCAGGCGAAGTGCAACGCTTCCTCGAAGCGGCCAAGGCGCGCCCGGAGTTTGCCAGCGTCACCAGCACCTACCGCGCCAACGTGCCGCAGGTCTATCTGGACCTGGATCGGGAGAAGGCCAAGGCGCTGGGGCTGCCCATCAACGCGGTGTTCGACACCATGCAAGCCACCTTCGGCCAGGTCTATGTCAACGACTTCAACCAGTTCGGCCGTACCTACCGGGTGCAGTTGCAGTCCGAGGCAGACTATCGCGCCAAGAAGAGCGACATCCGCAACGTCTATGTCCGCTCCGACAAGGGGGAGATGATCCCGCTCAGCAGTCTGGTGACGGTGCGTGATGCCACCGGCCCCGAACTGGTCGAACGCTTCAACATCTTCCAGGCCGCCAAGCTCATGGCCCAGCCCGCCCCAGGCTACAGCTCGGGTCAGGCCATCGCCGCGCTGGAAGAGGTCGCCAATGAGGCTCTGGGCAACGACGCCAAGCTGGAGTGGACCGGCTCCGCCTATCAGGAGAAAGCGGCCGCAGGCAGCGCAGGCATGGCCTTTGGTTTCGGTATCGTGATGATCTTCCTCATTCTGGCCGCCCAGTATGAACGCTGGAGCCTGCCGTTTGCGGTGATCACCGCCGTACCGTTCGCCCTGTTCGGTGCCCTGCTCGCCACCTGGCTGGTGGGGCTGACCAACAACGTCTACTTCCAGATCGGGCTGGTGACCCTGGTCGGCCTTGCCGCCAAGAACGCCATCCTGATCGTGGAGTTCGCGGTGATGAAGCACGAAGAGGGGATGAGCCTCATCGAATCGGCACTGGAGGCGGCGCGCCTGCGTTTCCGTCCCATCGTGATGACCTCGCTCGCCTTCATCCTCGGCTGTGTGCCTTTGGTCACCTCCAGCGGGGCCGGTGCGGCAAGCCGTCACGCCCTCGGCTGGCCGGTCATCGGCGGCATGCTGGCGGCCACCTTTATCGCCATCTTCTTTATCCCGCTCTTCTTCCGGCTCATCATGAAAGGATCGGAAAAGCGCGCCAAGCAGTAACGCTCTACCTAGGCGTTCCACCGATAACAAACTACCCCCGCCCGTGCGGGGGTATTTTTTTGTCTGCGGTGTGCTTCAATGACACACATCGAGACTTTTTTGCACAGGATCCGGATATGCTGGCTCAGCTCTGGCTCGCGACGACCTTGACGACCACTACCCTCTCCGCCTGTGGTCATCACGATTATCCCCCCTGGAACTGGCTGAGCGATGGCAAGATAATCGGCGTTTGTGCCGAAGTCGTCAGTACCCTCTATCAACGGTTGGGTTTCAATATGGATCTCTCCTATGTGGGCCCCTGGGCCCGCTGTCAGCAGAAAGTGGCGAAAGGAGAGGTCGACATCAATATCTGTGCGCTGCTCAACGAAGAGAGAGCACACTACTCCCGCTTTACCCGAACGCCCATGGCCATCAATGACATGGCGGTGTTCGTGCGCCAACCCGGAAGCCGCTTGCTGCAGCGACGGGAGGATCTGACCGGACTGCGGGGAGCCATGATGATAGGCGTCAGCCTTGGCAGCGAAATGGATGATTTTTTGCAAGCGAATACCCGTATCTACAGGGTCAACTCCCTCAAGCAGGTATTTGGCCTGCTGGCCAGTGATCGGGTCGACTTCGTTCCCTATGGCCGCTCTTCCGGCCGCCTGTTTTTGTGCGAAAATTACCCGAGCAGCGGAATGGCTGATCTGCAGTGGCCACTGCAGCGCGGTGAGCTCTATATTTCTGTTTCACTGCAATCCCCCCATCTTGACACCCTCGAACAACTGGAGACCATGCTGCAAGCGCCGGGCATGAGTCAGTGGATAGACCAGCTGCTGGAGAAATACAGTGACCTTTACCTGCAACAGCAGCGCCAGCAGAAGCCTTGACCTTCTCCTGCGAGCAAGGTTTAGAGTTTGGCAACTTGCCCCCTAAGGATGTCAGGATTGTCACTCACCCAGCTTGCTGCAAGATTGCCCTCTGTTGCTCTGGCCCGGCTATTGCTGGCGCTGCTGCTCATCTGCAATCTGAACCTCTGCATCAGCTGGCATGGTTCTCCCCTCTCCTCCGAGCCGACCCCAAACAACACTCAGTCGATGGTGATGTTCGATTCATCCATGGCGATGGCGGATGGCGATATCTCTCATGCAATGCCCGCTATGGATCACCCAGGCGATGGTATGACCCTCTCCTGCCATCAGGGAGACGATGGGTCAGCCATGGGCGATGAGTGCCAGATGCAGACCGGCGTCAATGCTCTCTCCTTCGGCGCGATGGCTCTGCTGGGTGTACTGGTCGCCCTGCTGATCTTTCCCTTGCTACTTGGCAACAACGTCGCAGCGTCACTGCTTGATAACTGGTTGCGGGATCCCTTCCTGCGCTCGCGCGGTACTCACCCTCCCTCCTGGCCGCGCCGACATCTGATGCTGTCGGTGTTACGCCACTAGAAAGTCCTTCTCTTGCGGCACAGGCAAGCTTTAACTTGCCCGTTTCCTGCCGCCTTGCCTGACCCTGTGCCCCGGCCAAACCGGCCCGCCACAGGGAGCCGTGCGCACTGATACAGCTGCGCCCCGTTTGCCGCCAGCCCCTTGGGTGATGCCTTGCACCTCACCCGACCGGCGGCCTGCAAAAGAGAAGACGTATTATGTCACCAGCCCACTTTTCACCGTCCAAGGTTGCTGCCTTTGCGGGCGCCTTATCCTCCTGCACTTTCTGCATGCAGATCCGCGCCGGAGGCCAGTCATGAACAAGACCGTCCTGATGTCGGCCCTGCTGCTCACCCTTGGCGCCGGTGGCGGCTACTGGGCCGCCAAACAGACCTCCGATGGCGCAAGCGCCAAAGAGAAGACGCCCCTTTACTGGGTCAACCCCATGGATCCCCGCGACAAGCGCGACGGCCCGGCCAAGGACAACATGGGGATGGACTTTATCCCCGTCTATGAGGAAAAACAGGGCGGCTCACCGGGCACCGTCACCATCAGCCCCGAGATCCAGCAGAACCTGGGGGTGCGACTTGCCAAGGTGGAGAAGCTGCCTATCCACCAGCAGATCGAGACGGTGGGCTATGTCGGGTATGACGAGGATCGGCTGGAGGCGATCAACGCCCGCATGGCGGGCTGGATCCGCACCCTCGCCATCAAGAGCGAGGGGCAGCAGGTGAGCAAGGGGAGCCTTATTTACGAGCTCTACGCGCCGGATCTGGTCAATGCCCAGCACGAATACCTGCTGGCTCTCAACACGGCCAACCCACTGCTGCTGCGCGCTGCCGAGGGCAAGCTCAAGTCCCTGCAGGTGCCGGCGGATCAGATAGCGGCCCTCAAGCGCACCCGTCAGGTGCAGGAGACGGTACGCATCTATGCCCCCAGCAGCGGTTATGTCTCCGAGCTGAAAGTGCGCGAGGGCCAGTATGTTGAGCCCACTGCGGCGCTCTTTAACATCAGCACCCTAAAGCAGGTGTGGGTCAGTGCCGAGGTGTTCGAGCGTCAAGCCGCCCAGCTGAAAGTGGGGGATCCGGTCACCATGACTCTCGACTATGCCCCCGGCCGCAGCTGGCAAGGTAAGGTGGATTACCTCTACCCGACCCTGGATGCCGCCACTCGCACCCTCAAGGTGCGGCTGCGCTTTGACAACCCGGATGAGTTTTTGAAACCCAATATGTTCGCCAAGGTGACCATTCAGGCGGGCAAGGGAGAGCCGCAATTGGTGGTGCCGAGCGAAGCGGTGATCCGCACCGGCAGCCAGGACAGGCTGGTGTTGGCACTGGGGGATGGCAGCTTCAAGTCGGTGGCCGTCACCCTGGGCCCCCAGTTTGGCGACAAGGTGGCCATCAAGGCTGGAGTAGAGGCTGGGGATAACATCGTCAGCTCGGCCCAGTTCCTGCTCGACTCCGAATCGGCCATCGATTCCGACTTCCAGCGCATGACGGCGGTGCGCCCCGCCCAGGTGTGGACCCAGGGCGAGGTTGAAAGCATCGATCTGGCCAACCGCACCCTGATGGTCTCCCACCAGCCCATCCCCGAGTGGCAGTGGCCCGCCATGGAGATGGAGTTCACCGTGGCCGACGGGGTCGATATCAGCAAGCTGGCCGAGGGGCAGACCCTCCATCTGCAGGTAATGCAGGAGGGGGATGAGTACCGCATCACTACCATTCATCAGGAGAAGGCACCCGCTACTGACGGCGACGCCAAGCCTGCAACGGATGAGATGGGGAAGATGGAAGGCATGGACCATAGCCAGCATCAGATGACGATGCCCGAGATGGAGAAGAAGTCATGATCCCTTCCATCGTTCGCAGTCTCGCAGGCAACCGCTCTCCGCTCTCTCTACTTGGTGAGAAAGGAGTTCAATCATGATCCCGTCGATTATTCGCTGGTCCATCGGCAACCGCTTTCTGGTGCTGCTGCTCACTGTGATGCTCACCGCCTGGGGGCTCTGGTCGGTCAAGCAAACCCCGGTGGATGCCCTGCCGGATCTCTCCGACGTGCAGGTGATCATCAAGACCTCCTACCCGGGCCAGGCGCCCCAGGTGGTGGAGGATCAGGTCACCTACCCGCTCACCACCGCCATGCTGGCGGTACCGGGGGCCACCACGGTGCGCGGCTACTCTTTCTTCGGCGACTCCTTCGTCTATGTGCTGTTTGACGACAACACCGATCTCTACTGGGCCCGCGCCCGGGTGCTGGAGTATTTGAGCCAGGTTGCGCCCAATCTGCCCGCCTCCGCCCGTCCCCAGCTCGGCCCCGATGCCACCGGGGTGGGCTGGGTCTATCAGTACGCGCTGGTGGACAGAACCGGCAAGCATGACCTCAGCCAGCTCACCTCACTGCAGAACTGGTTCCTCAAGTACGAGTTGCAGACGGTGGATGGGGTCTCCGAAGTCGCCACCGTGGGCGGCATGGTGCGCCAGTATCAGGTGCGGGTCGATCCGGACAAGCTGCGCGCCTACGGCATCCCGCTCTCCCTTATCGAGACCGCCATCAAGCAGGGCAACCAAGAGACCGGCGCCTCCGTCATCGAGATGGCGGAAGCGGAGTATATGGTGCGCTCCAATGGCTATCTGAAAAGCGTCGAGGATCTGAAACAGATCCCGCTCGGCACCACGGTACGCGGCGCCCCGCTGCTGCTGGGGGATGTGGCAGATGTTGTCACCGGTCCCCAGATGCGGCGCGGCATTGCCGAGCTCAACGGCGAAGGGGAAGTAGTGGGCGGCATTATCGTCATGCGCTACGGCGAGAATGCCCAGCACACCATAGACGGAGTCAAGGCACGGCTGGCGGAGCTCAAGAGTAGCCTGCCGGAAGGAGTAGAGATCGTCACCGTCTACGACCGATCCGACCTTATCCAGCGCGCCATCGACAACCTCTCCGGCAAGCTGCTGGAGGAGTTCGCCGTGGTGGTGCTGGTGTGTCTGGCCTTCCTGTTCCACCTGCGCTCGTCACTGGTGGTGGTCATCACCCTGCCCATCGCCATTCTGGTGGCCTTTATCGTCATGCACCTGCAGGGGATCAACGCCAACATCATGTCGCTCGGGGGCATCGCCATCGCCATCGGCGCCATGGTGGATGGCGCCATCGTGATGATCGAGAACGTCCACAAACACATGGAGCGGGAAGCGCTCACCGACAAGAACCGCTGGCGCATCATCACCGAGGCGAGCATAGAGGTGGGGCCCGCCATCTTCTTCTCCCTGCTCATCATCACCATCAGCTTTCTGCCGGTATTTGCGCTGGAGGCGCAGGAGGGGCGGATGTTCCACCCCCTCGCCTTCACCAAGACCTACGCCATGGCCGCCGCTGCCGGGCTCGCCATCACGCTGGTGCCAGTGATCATGGGCTACTTCATCCGTGGCAAGGTGCTGGCGGAGCAGGCCAATCCGCTCAACCGCTGGCTGAGTCAGGGCTATGTGCCGCTGCTCCAGGCCGTGCTGGCGCGCCCGAAAACCACCCTGGCCATCGCCGCCGTGGTGACGGTGGCGGGCTTCTGGCCGCTCAAGTATCTGGGCTCCGAGTTCATACCGCCGCTCGATGAGGGGGACATCATGTATATGCCCACCACAGCAGCCAATATCTCGGTGGGCAAGGCGCGGGAGATTTTGCAGCAGACCGATAAACTCATTCGCACCGTGCCCGAAGTGCAGAACGTGTTCGGCAAGGCGGGGCGTGCCGAAACCGCCACCGACCCCGCCGACCTGGTGATGATGGAGACCAGCATCCAGCTCAAGCCCCGCGATCAGTGGCGCCCCGGCATGACCCCGGAGAAGCTCAAGGAGGAGCTCGACTCCCTCATCCGCTTCCCCGGCCTCACCAACGCCTGGGTGCCCCCCATCAAAACCCGCATCGACATGCTGGCTACCGGCATCAAGACCCCGGTGGGAATCAAGATAGCGGGGCCGGATCTCAAGGTGATCCAGCAACTCGGCCAACAGCTCGAACAGATCGTTGGCAAGGTGGAGGGCGCCTCATCGGTCTACGCCGAGCGGGTGGCCGGTGGCCGCTATGTGAAGGTGGATATAGACCGGCTCAAAGCAGCCCGCTACAGCCTCAACATCGCCGACGTGCAGGCGGTGCTCGCCACCGCGGTGGGCGGCATGGAGGTGGGCCAGACCATCGAGGGGCGCGAGCGCTATCCCATCAACCTGCGCTACCCCCAGAGCTATCGCGATTCGGTGGCGAGCCTCGAGCTGTTGCCGGTGGTGACGCCGAGCGGTGCGCGTATCGCACTGGCGGATGTGGCACGGGTCTACATCAGCGACGAGGCCCCCATGCTGCGCAGTGAAAACGCGCGGCTCAACGGCTGGGTCTACGTCGATATTCGCGGCCGCGATATCGGCTCCTTCGTCGATGAAGCCAAGGCACAAGTCGGCAAACAGCTGGTGCTGCCGGCGGGCTACGCCCTCACCTGGTCTGGCCAATACGAGTACATGGAACGGGCCAAGGCGCGCCTCACCTACGTGGTGCCGCTGACGGTTGCCATTATCGTGCTGCTGCTCTATCTGGCGTTTCGCCGCGTTCAGGAGGTGCTGCTTATTCTCACCACCTTGCCGCTGGCGGTGGTGGGCGGGATCTGGACCCTCTGGCTGCTCGACTTCAACCTCTCTGTGGCAGTCGGGGTGGGCTTTATCGCTCTGGCGGGGGTGGCGGTGGAAACCGGCGTCTTGATGCTGGTCTACCTCAACCACGCCTGGGATGACCTGGTGGCCAGCGGCAAGCCGAACAAGGCGGGTCTGCACCGGGCGGTGATCCACGGCGCCGCCCTGCGCCTTCGCCCCAAGATGATGACGGTGGTGACTATCATCGCCGGCCTCTTGCCCATCATGTGGAGCCATGGCACCGGCTCCGAGGTGATGCAGCGCATCGCCGCCCCCATGATCGGCGGCATGGTGAGCGCGCTGGTGCTGACCCTCTTGGTGCTGCCAGCGGCCTATTACCTGTGGCGCAGCCGCAGCCTTGGCAAGGGCGCGAACCCGCAATCCGAATAACCCGATTTCACGATCCATATTGACTGAACGATAAGGAAACCATCATGAACCACAAGACGCTGACCCTGACCCTGCTGCTTGGCCTCGCTACCCACACCAACCTGCAGGCCGAAGAGATGATGCACCATGAAGGGCACGATATGAGTCAGACGGGTGAGATGAGCGAACAGGCCGCAATGGTGATGACCAAGGGGGTCATTGCCCGCCTCGATGAGGGGAGCGGCAAAGTCGGCATCAAGCACGAGGCCATAGACAACCTCAAGATGCCCGCCATGACCATGGTCTTTCGAGTGGCAGATCCGGCCCAGCTCAGAGGGCTCAAGGTGGGGGATGCCATCCACTTTCATGCCGAAAGCCAGAGCGGCAAGCTCACAGTGACAGCCATCCAGCCGCAATAAACGGCTCTGGCTCGCCGAAGAGGTCACGATAGACAGTGACAACGCAAGAGGGAGGCATCAGCCTCCCTCTTCTTTTGCTCAACCTGTTCGTTGGGTCAACCTCTGGTGCACGATAGCACTCAGCTGCGGGTTGCCAGCAACTGCTCCACATCCTCGATCACCTTGAGAGCCGCCTGCGGGCCGCCGCTGGAGGTCCAGAGCGACCCGTCCACGGCGCCAAAGCGCTTGGCCTTGATCACCGGCAGCTGCTGGAACGCCGGGGTCTGCTCCGCCTGACGCATGGCATCCACCGCATCACCGCTGGCGCTAAGGGTGCCGACCACCAGCCAGTCAGCATCCAGCAAGTTGAGAGACTCCAGACTGAGTGCCGGTGAGTGGGGCGCGCCAGTCCCCTGTTGTTTGTCCGGACGCACCAGTCCCATCGACTCCACTACGCTGCTGGCAAAAGTGCCCTGATACATAAAGCTCGGCCCCTTGGGGTTCCAGCGCACTATGCTGATGCTCTCCCCCTGATGTTTGGCCAGCTTGCTGCGAGCCTGAGTCAACCGCTCGGCATACTGCAGCAAGAAAGTATCCCCTTGCTGGTCGCGGTTGAGGGTGTGGGCGGTGCGGCGGAAGCTATCCTGCCACGGCTCGCCCCACTTGCTGGTCACCACGGTCGGCGCGATCTCCCCCAGCAAGGTCAACAGCTCGGGACGGGTCTGGCCGGTCAGGATAAGGTCGGGCTCCAGCGCAATCAGCGACTCCAGATTGGGGCTGTCGAGATCACCGATAACCTGGATACCCATATCCACCTTGTTCAGCAAGTAGCGGGGCAAGGTAGGTTGACCACGGCCATTGACGGCGCCGATGGGGGTCAGCCCCAGGGTCAGGGTGCTGTCGAGTTCGAGCTCACTCAGCACCACCACCCGCGTTGGCTGGACTGGCACCTGCACCTTCTGACCAAACGCATCGGTCACTTCACGCATCTCCTGCGCCTGAACCAGCGGCGGGGCCAGCATCAGGATGGCTGCTGCCAGGGCGGCAAAACGCTTCATCATCTCACTCCTTCTCGTTGCACGGCCCGGATAATCGGCCGCGAGGATACACTCGGTGGGCCCACAGAGCAGGCCCATATGACTCAACTCGCCGAACGCAGGGCTCGGCCATGTTCGTGACGACGGGGCACGATAATGGGCGCCCCGTCACCGGGGGCATGAAGAATGTCGACACTGGTCTGGTAGAGCCGGTCGATCAAGGACTTGGTCACCACCTCCCGGGCCGGGCCCATGGCGGCAATGGTCCCCTCGCCGATGGCGATCAACTCGTCACAGTAGCGGGCCGCCATCGCCAGATCGTGGATCACCAGCAACACGGTTTTGCCCTCGGCGGTGATGCGATGGATCGCCTCCATCACCTCGGTCTGGTGACCGATATCGAGGGCACTGGTGGGCTCGTCGAGCAACACCATGTCGCTGTCCTGCGCCAGGATCATCGCCAGCCACGCCCGCTGTGCCTGCCCGCCGGAGAGGGACGCTGCGCTCTGCTGCCAGATGCTTTCAAGCTGCATCCGCTCGCAGGCAATACGCACCATGCGGGCATCCTCCTCGCCCCACTGATTGAACCAACCCTGATGGGGGTGACGGCCATACTGCACCAGCTGCTCCACCAGAATGCCGGCAGGCAGGGTTGGCCGCTGGGGCAGGTAGGCGAGCTCCCGCGCCAACCCCTTCATGGGGTAGCTGGCAAGCGGCTTGCCTTTGAGCAGGATCTCGCCGCGTTGGGCTTTCATCTGGCCGGATAGCAGCTTGAGCAGGGTCGATTTGCCGCAGCCGTTGGGGCCGACGATCCCCACCAGCTTGCCCCTCGGCACGCTGAAGGAGATGTCCCGCAAAATGGGGGTCTGCTGATAGGCGAAATGGAGGCGATTTACGGTGAGCGTCATCAGTCAGCCCTCTGGCGATCGTTAACAAGAAGAAACAGCAGCAACAGGCCGCCGAGAATGCGGGTCATGATACCGGTCGCCACCTCGTGGGGGCTGGCCAGCACCCGGACCAGGGTATCGCTGGCAAGCAGCAGCAGGGCGCCGCTAAGCGCCGCCAGCCAGAGCGGCACCACCCGGTCTTTCACCAGCCAGGAGGCAAGAATGGGGGCCGCCATGGCGATAAAGACCACGGGGCCGCCGATGGCGGTGCCGAGCGCCGCCACCAGAATGGCCTGCGCCAGAATGCCCAGTTGCACCCGATCGCCGTTGACGCCAAGCCCTCTGGCCATCTCGGGGCCAAAGCGCAGCACCGCCAGCGAGCGGGAGAGATAGACGATCCACGGGCAGAGCAGCAGCAACAGAATGGCGATAGGAGTGATGGTGCTGTAACCCACGGCGATAAAGCTGCCCATATTCCACAGATAGAGAGAGCTCAAATGCAGCAAGGCCTGGGTGGACATCACAAACTGGCCGAGCGCCTCGAACAATTCGGAGAGGCCGATGCCGATCACCACGAACAGATAGCCCTGCTCACCCGGTTTGCGGCAGAGGGCATAAAGCACCAGCGCCGCGAAGATGGCGCCGATGGGAGCCGCCCACCAGGGCCAGCTGCCTACCGTCAGGTAGAGGGAGAAGACGATGATGGCCAGAGAGGCGCCGTTGTTGACCCCCACCATGTCGGGAGTAGCCAGCCGGTTGCGCACCAGAGTCTGCACCAGACAGCCGGAGAGCCCCATGGCCGCCCCCGCCACCACCACCCCAAGGATGCGCGGCAGCCGGATCTTGAACAGGGTGAGCTGCTCAAGCCGGGTCCCCTCCCCCAGCAGGGTGTTGACCACCCCGGTGAAGCCGAGCTTACCGCCGCCAACACTCAAGGCCAGCAGAGCAAGCGCCAGCAGCGCCATGGCCAGCAGAGCCAGCCAGCGCCAACTCGGCAGATGGATCAGCAAAGAGCGGTTGCCAGCCCGCAGGCAAAGCATATCGGTAGGTGTGCGCATCAGCCCCTCACTTGACGGTCAGCAGGGTACGAAAGCCCCCGCGATGAACGATGGCGATCAGCACTGGTGCACCGATCAGGGCCAGAATAACCCCGTTGGGCAGCTCGAACGGCTGGATCAGCCAGCGCGCCAGAATGTCGGCCAACAGCAGAAACAGCATGCCGAACAGGGCGGAGAAACAGACCTGCACCGACAGCTTCACCGGCTCTACCAGTCGGCCACAGTAGGCGGCCAGAAAGCCGACAAAGCCGATAGGGCCGGCAATAGCGATGGCACTGGCGGTAAACAGGGTGGCGGCCAGCAGCACGCCAATTCGCACCCGGTTAGGGCGGATCCCGAGCGCCTGGGCCTGACTGTCCCCCATCTGCATCAGGGTCAGCTGGCGACAGAGCAGCAAGGTGATGACAAACGCCGCCAGCACGAAGGGCAGCACGGCAATGATGGCATCGAGATTGGCCGCCGACAGGGAGCCGAGGTTCCAGAAGCGGTACTGCTCCAGCACCATCTTGTTGGAGAGCAGCAAAAAGCTGGAGAGACCACCGAAGGTGGCGGAGAGCGCCACCCCGACCAGAATCAGCTTGAGGGGGTTGGAGCGGCCAATCATCATGCCAAGCCCCAGCACAATCACGTTGCCGAGCAGCGCACCGAGTCCGGCCCAGAGCAGATAGCCGTAGGCGGACTCCACCCCGAACCAGGTAAGCCCCACCACCAGCGCAAAGACGGCCCCGGCGTTGACCCCGAGCAGGCCGGGTTCCGCCAGCGGGTTGCGGGTCGCGCTCTGCAACAAGGAGGCCGCCAGAGATAAAGAGGCGCCGACCACCATGGCGCAGAGGGTGCGCGGCAGTCGCAAGGTATTGAGCACCATGGCGAGCTTCTCGTCACCAGCCCAGCGGGCATCCCCCATCAGGTAGCCGAGTACCTCGCGAGCACCATAGACACCCGCACCGGTGGCGAGCGAAAGAGAAAGCAGTATGAACAGGAGGAACAATCCCAGCCAGAACAGCGAGGTCTGGTCTCTAAACACCCTTTAACTCCTTATGGTGGCAATACGCATGTTGTTGAAATAAAAGCGGTCACCCGAGGTGATCCCCTGACAACAACGGAAGCCCGCCAATGCGGGCTCCCGTTCAGCCATTACAGCTTGTAGGCCACACCGGCATAGACAGTACGCCCATCGAGAATTTGATCGGCCTCGGTGGCAACCCAGTCACGCTTGGTATTGGTCAGGTTGTTGAGTCCGAACTTCAGATCCAGTGCCCGGGTGGCGTTCCAGACTGCCCCGACATCCAGGGTGTGGAATCCGGCGGTGGTCTCATAGGTGGTGCCGCTCATGCGCGGAACCGGAAGGATCTGGCTGCCGGTGTAGTTCCAGCCGAGCTGTGTACTCAGGCTCTCGATGACCTGCCACTCCAGCTTGGCGTTGGCGGTATGCTCCGGCGTCCGATAGAGATCCTTGCCGCTGGTCTTGTCCTCCGCATCGATCAGGGTGACGTTGCTGGAGAGGGTTAGGTTATCGGTGAGATCAAACCAACCACTCAGCTCCACCCCCTTGATGCGGGCCTTGCTGACGTTCTGATAGGTCATCACCGCCGGACGCCAGGTGGAGGTCCATGCCTCGCTCTGGATCTTGTCCTTGATATCGTTGTGGAAAGCCGTAACCCCGGCGCCCCAGAACGAACCATCGTAGGCGGTGCCCAGCTCGTAGCTGACGGCGGTTTCCGGCTTCAGATCCGGGTTGCCCACCACGGCGCAGCGACCGCGACAGGCGGCTACCGCATAATCCGGGTTGGACTGGGCAATGGTCGGCGCCTTGAACGCCTTGCCAATGCCGCCCTTGACCACCCATTTGTCAGTCAGGCTGTAGAGGGCATAACCACGGGGGCTGAACTCGGTGCCATAGGTCTCGTGGTGATCGACCCGGCCGCTGAAGGTCAGGGCCAGATCGCCAAAGCCAAACTCATCCTGCAGATAGAGCGCGCTCTGGTTGACGCTGACATCGCCCCCCTTGAGGTTGACGTTATGCTTGAGTTCGGTGATGCGGTACTCGGCACCGCTGGTCAGCAGGTGGCTGCCCAGATTGCCGCTCAGCTGGCCATCGAAGGTATGGTTGGTCTGGCTCACATCGCCACTGGTCTTGCTCAGCGCCGTCATCAGTTCGGAGTCGTCAAACAAGTCAACCTGCTCGAAGGCATAGCCGACCCGGCTGTCGAACTGATCCCAACGGCCGACGTGGGTGGCGTTGAGTCCCAGTCGTTCCATCTGCTGGATATTGCGCGGCGTCTGGCCGTAGTTGTTCCAGTGGGCCTCCCGATCATCTTTGGCGTAGTTCATCCCCACATCCAGATCCTGACGATCGTCGATCAGCCATTTGACGTTGGAGAGGATCCCCAGCTTTTCACGCTGCTCGATGGCATCGGCCTTGGGGTTAATGCTCTGCTCGCTCTGCCAGGCATCCCTGTGGTTCCCTTCTACCACCAGGTTGGCCAGCAGCTTGTTGTCGATCAGCGCCCCGCCCACATAGGCGCTCGCCTTGTTGATAGTCCCGCCGTGACCGTCGGTGGGGTCGCTGAAGGTATAGGTGGCCGCCGCTTCGGTCTTCTCCCCGGGTTGGCGCAAGATGACGTTGACCACCCCGCCCAGCGCATCTGCGCCATAGAGGGAGGAGATGGGGCCACGGATCACTTCGATACGCTCGATGGCCGCCATGGGGATGGCGGAGAGATCGAAATCATTGCCATAACCGGAGGTAAGAGCATCGCGGGAGCTGATACGCCGGCCATTGACCAGCAACAGGGTGTAATCCCCCTCCAGCCCGCGCAACTTGATCTCGCTGCGGCCGTAGCTGGTCGCAGGGCTGATATTGACCCCCGGCAGCTGTTTCAGGGCGCCGGTCAGATCATTGACATTGAGCTTGTCGAGCTCGGCCCGGGTCACCACAGAGACGCTGGCCGGGGCGGTCAGCTCGCTGTGCCGGGTTTTGGTCGCCGTCACCACCATAGTTTCATGAGCTGCGACAGGCGCAGTCCCTTGGGCCAGAACTGGCAGGGCAAAAAGGGACAACACCAGCGGATGCACTGCAAATCGTCGGGATGATGTACGCATCATCAACACTCCACATAAAACAACCAGGGCCAACACCACCGACATCCCTGTCTGACCTCGCCAGACCCGGTGCAAAGTGATGGAGTTCATTGGCATGAACAGTCGTCCATGCCCCATCACCCCGAACATCAGTGCATCACGGCAGGCCCTGCGTTGTGCTATGCCACTCGCAGCCATCAATAACAAAAGCGCCGTACCGACTGACATCGGGACGGTGCAATACTAAATGCAAATCATTTTTATTTGCAAGCGTGAATCAGGTATTCTTTCGCATCCGCTTAATTATCCATCACATCGTGACGGGTCTGGTGATAGGCCTCTTCATTCTTGCCCCGGCGCCAGTACGGCACGGCGTAGAGCGACTGGCGATCCACCTCGAGCACGGAGCGAAAATGGCGGCGCAGCGGCAGCACCAGCGCCTCTTCCCCACCCAGCCAGAAGAAGCCACCATCGCGCACCAGCGGCAGAGCAATCACATGCTCCAGCAGGCCGCTGGACTCGGGCTCGCCGACAAACCAGTGACAGCGCACCCCGACCGGTAGTGTCAACGGCTGAGCATCGGCCTGATCCGGCACCAGAATCGCAATTTCCCCTCTGGCATCGGCAGGCATCACCTCACACATCGCCATGATGGCGGGCAAGGCGGTGAGATCCCCCACCAGGCAGTAGTGATCGGCCGGTTGCAGCATGGGGTTGGGGCCACCCGGCCCGGAGAGGATCACCTTCTCTCCCGGCTTGGCATGGGTGGCAAAGGCGCTGGCGGGCCCACCTTCACCATGCAGCACGAAGTCGATATCAATTTCCTGCTCATCACGGCGAAACGCGCGGATGGTGTAGGTGCGGATCACCGGCTTGTCCGCCGGGTCACTCCAGCGCGGGCCGCTCGGGGTCATTGCAGGCAGCACCGGCTCTACCTGATGGGGCTGGGCCAGCATCACCTTGATATGGGCCCCACCGCAGGTAAAGGGATAGTCAGCCAGTTCGCTGCCACCAAAGGTGATGCGACGCAAATGGGGGGTGATCTGGGTAATGGCTTTGACAGTCAGCAGACGGGGGCGATTGGGAGGCAGAGATGGGGACACGATGGGGCTCCTCGTTGAGTGTGTCGCCCATGCTACACGCAAATAGGAATTACTATCAAATAAGATTATTTCTCGTCTAATAGCTACAAGCTGGATTCAAACATCCCCAACCACTCGCGTCCACACCCCAATCCAGACATAGGCTTTATGCACGCTAGCTCCATGATTGGGCAAAGAAAGCAGCCGGACAACGCCACAATTACAAAGGGTTCCATTTGCTTATTTCGACCATAGTTTTTCGAGATCAAATTTTATTTCCCAATAAGTTTCCTATCCTTAGTGAAGCAGTTAATGTAAGCACAGGATGCCAAACAGGATTGTATGATGGATGACCAGATCCTGATTATTGATGATGACGATCTCTCCCTCCCCGACGCACAGCAAGCGGGCTGGAAGGTGATGATTGTTGACGATGAGCCTGAAGTGCATCGCATCACCAAAATCACCTTGAACAAATTCGAGTTTGACAATCGCCCCATCGATTTTCTGCATGCCTATTCCGCGGCGCAGGCCAAAGAGTTGCTGGCCACCACCCCGGACGTTGCTCTGTTGCTGCTGGACGTGGTGATGGAGGTCGACCACGCCGGCCTCGATGTCGTCAAATACGTCCGTGAAGACCTGCAAAACAAGATGGTACGCATCGTGCTGCGTACCGGCCAGCCAGGCCAGGCGCCGGAAGATGACGTGGTCACCAACTACGACATCAACGACTACAAGGATAAAACCGAGCTCACCTCCCAGAAGCTGCGCACCCTGCTGCGGGCCAGCCTGCGATCCTATCGGGATATCCGCACCCTGGAGAGTAACCGCCAGGGGCTGGAAAAAGTCATCGAAGCCTCCAAGGGGATCTTTGAGAAACGGGCCTTGCGCCAGTTTGTCGAAGGCGCCCAGGAGCAGCTCAGCGCCTTGCTCCATCTGGGGGAAACCCAGATATACGACGTCAAGCAATACGCCTATGAGGTGAAGGATCAAGTATTGGAGCCCCTGCTCCCCGGCCATCCCGCCATGCTCCTCACGGACGCGCCGGAGATCCTGCGCCAGGCTATGAGCAAGCGCAGCAATGTCTATAACGCCACCCAGATGGTGCTCTACTGCCAGAATCCGCGCCACCACCTGCTGTTCCACATCGAGACCACCCGCCAGCTCAGCCAGATCGATACCAGTCTGCTGACCCTGTTTACTGAAAACATCATAGTGGCGCTGGAGAATATCCGGCTCAATGAGGTGATCGCCGACAACCAGCGGGAGATCATCTATCGCATCGGCGAACTGGTCGAAACCCGTTCAAAAGAGTCAGGGCTGCACGTCAAACGGGTCGCGCTCTATACCGAACAATTCTGCCACCTGATGGGCATGAGCGAAGAGCAGAGCGAGCTGGTGAAACGAGCCTCGCCGCTCCATGACATTGGCAAGGTGGGAATTCCTGATGCCATCTTGCACAAGCCGGGCAAGCTGACACCGGAGGAGTGGGAGATCATGAAAACCCACGCCCAGCTCGGGCAGGATATGCTCTCCGGCAGCGATTTGGCGCTGTTTCAGATTGGTGCCACCATCGCTGGCAATCACCATGAGAAATGGAATGGCAGTGGCTATCCCCGCGGTCTGAAGGGGGCCGATATTCCGCTGGAGGGGCGAATTGTGGCGCTGGCTGACGTGTTCGATGCCCTGGGTTCGGATCGCTGCTACAAGAAGGCGTGGCCGCTGGACAAGGTGCTGGCCCTGATTGAAGAGGAGAAGGGGCAGCATTTCGACCCCCAGCTGGTCGAGCTGATGATGGCCAATCTGGACAAGTTCCTCGAGATCCGCGAGCAGAACAAGGATGTCTATATCGGCGAACACTGATAGCCAGTTTGTTCTGTTTATGAACTCAAAAAAACCGCCCTGCTTATCAGGGCGGTTTTCTATATCTGGCATCGCGCCACTTCAGAGCGAGAAGTACGAGGGTTACTGCTCTGGCAGATTGAGATCCAGCTTGGCAGCCGGTTGTCCAGCTTGCTGATTCTCAGCCTGTGCAGCGGCCAGAGCACGCTTCAGGGCACGCCGTTTTTGTATCACCACAAACCCGACCCCACCCAATACCGCCAGCAGCACACCACCACCTGCCAATGCCCAGATCAGCCAGCCCATTTCCTCCTCTGCCGGAGCTTCATGGGTCGCCTCGGCACTGGAGGCCGGTGCGGCGGCCGACACCACCTCTACAGGAGGCGGCGGTGGCGGGAAGACATTGAAGGTTTTCACCGGCAACTCGATTTTCAGCTCACGGCCGAGGCGAGTGGTGCCATAGAGGGTTGCTTTCACCTCATGCTGACCGACCTCCTTGATGTTGGAGAGATCGATATCAAGCTTGGGGTCGCTGGCGGTCTCGCTGAACTCGTAGAGGCCGCCCACATTGCTGGTCACACTCCCCTTGACCACCACGGAAGCGGGATCCAGCTCATCACGGTCGATTAGCAGTGAGAGCTTGGCACCCAGCTCATCCGAAGGCGGCGACAAGTTATAGCTGAACGGATAGGGGTAAAGCAGTACATCCTGATAACGGGCACGGACAAACACCTGATTGCCCGTGCTGAACATGGCGCGGTACTTGCCACCGGGAATATCCTGCAGCGTCACTTCCGCCGTCATGATGCCATCGCCCGGCACTTCGTCGAGCCCCTTGCCATCATCGCGATAGTGACCAAGTACTTGATCCAGCACGACCTCTTTCTTATCGGCATCGCTGAACGATTGCAGCTTGACGGTCATGCCAAGGTCAGAGAGATAGTATTTATCTTTCGGCGGCTGACCATTGATCAGCAACCACGCCTTGAGCTTGACCACCTCCCCCTGATAGAGCTGCATCGGCAGGGCGGCGATATCGAGCCGGATATCGGAGAGAATGCGCACCCGGTTGTCGGGATCCACCTCGCCAATCGCCTGCCAGGGGCCCGGCATGGGATTGCGCAGGGTAATGAGATCATGCTCCAGCAGCGCCAGCCAACCCACATCTGCGGGTTTGACCTTGCCCACGTAAAGCTTGCTGCCATCGGGGCGAACCAGGATCACGGACGGGGTGCCCGGCTTGCGCTTGATGATGAAGGTGATCTCCTTCACGCCGTAATCGATGCGAAAGCGGTTATCCAGCAGCGGAATATCGGAAGGGGCAAATACCTCGGTCGCCATCGCCCCCAGCGAGAGCAATAGCAGCAGACCTGCACACCACTTGCTCATTGCCGCCACAGACAACTTCCTCCCTTTTTCTGTACCAGATCCAGTCTCGCTTCGTGCAGGGCCTGAACCTCGGCAGTGGCACGCACCACCTTGAGGGCGGGTCGGTTGCTCTCCAACCTGCGAATGCTGGTGTCCTGATTGCTCTCGTTTTCATTGCTTTCGGTGGCCAGATTGAGTTTGGTCTGACCACCGGTCATCAACAGATAGACGTCCGCCAGGATCTCCGCATCGAGCAAAGCCCCGTGCAGGGTACGGTGGGAGTTGTCGATACCGTAACGATCGCACAGCACATCCAGGTTGTTGCGCTTGCCGGGGAAGAGATCCCGCGCCATCGCCAGGGTATCTGTGATGGTGCAGATATCCGCCGTCTTGAAGTTGAGTCCGAGCTTGCTGAACTCGTAGTCCATGAAGCTCACGTCAAACGGTGCGTTGTGAGCGATCAGTTCGGCGCCGCGGATGAACTCGAGGAATTCGTCGGCAATCTGGCTGAACGACGGTTTGTCACGCAGGAACTCGTCGGTAATACCATGCACCTGGATCGCTTCCGGGTCGACCAGACGATCAGGCTTGATATAGACGTGATAGTGGTTACCGGTCAGCTTGCGGTTGATCACCTCCACACAGCCGATTTCGATAATGCGGTGCCCCAGATAGACAGGGCCGCCCGCCGTATTCATACCTGTGGTTTCAGTATCCAGAATGATCTGGCGATTCAGTTGGGGTGTGTTCATGATCCAATCTATGTCAAACTTCGGCTTTACTTACTCGCTAGTTTACCCCAAGCCTCATGTTAAAACAGATTGATTGCTCATGTTAAAACAGATTGATGTCTATACCGACGGCTCCTGCCTCGGCAATCCGGGCCCGGGTGGTTACGGGGCCGTGATGGTCTACGGCAAGCACCGCAAAGAGATTTCCGCCGGATTCAAGTTGACCACCAATAACCGGATGGAGCTGATGGCCGCCATCATGGGGCTGCGTACCCTCAACGAACCGTGCAAGGTGCGCCTCACTACCGACAGCCAGTATGTCCGCCAGGGGATCACCCAGTGGATCATCGGCTGGAAGAAGAAAGGGTGGATGACCGCCAACCGGCAACCGGTCAAAAACGTCGATCTCTGGAAGGAGCTGGATGCGGAAGTGGGTCGCCACCAGATTGAGTGGCTCTGGGTGAAGGGTCACTCCGGCCACCCGGAGAACGAACGGTGCGACGAGCTGGCCAGAGAGGCCGCCTGCGGCAAGGATCTGGCCGAAGATACCGGCTACCAGCCCTGACGGGCCATTCCCGGTGTGGCGAGGGACTTTGGCAGTTGCCAGCGCCGCCGCACCGGGATCAGTGGAAAGCGCCGTTTACGGGCTGCAATCACGTATACCGATGCAAATGCCCTGCAATAATCCCGCCCGATACTCTCTCGCCACCAACTGTGCCAACTCTGTTTTCCCATAAACGAATAACCAAAGCGCTCGTCGAACATCACCTCGCATCCCAATAGATGCAACCAGTCCGTCACCCGCCCAGGGGTGAACATCCGTGCCGACCAGGGCATTCTGCGCCGCAAGAACGGCACACAGTGACCGATCCCGACCAGACTCATGGGGTTATAGCCACTGATGATCAGCCAGCCATCGTCGGTCAACACTCTTTCGGCTTCGCGCAACACTTGGTGGGGATCGGCGGAGAAATCGAGGCAGTGAGCCAGCAGGCAGGCATCGACGCTGCCGGTCCGCACCGGCAGATCGAGGGGATCGCCATACATGTCGAGCAACCGCCCGCCGGGGGCGACCCCGATCTGGTGACGAATGGAGGAGCGTTTGCAGGAGAGTTCAGCGCTCAGGGCACCAATTTTCAGCAGATGATACCCAAACAGGTTGGGGCACCAGTTGTCGAGCCGATCCTGGATCTCTGCCGCCACCCAGTCCCCCATAGGCAATGCAGACCAGCTGGTCGGGATCTCGATTTGTTGTTCGGTACGTGCCACCTGCATAATAGGGCTCAACTCGGGGTTTCGAACGCCATCCTGTTATATAAGATACCCTCCCTAAAGAGAAGCAGACTCATGTATCCAGTGATCACAGTTCCAGCCTTTAATGACAACTACATCTGGTTGATCCGCCACGAAAATCACTGTCTGGTGGTCGATCCGGGCGATGCCGCCCCCGTGCTGGAGCGGCTCGAGGCATTGGGGCTGGTGCTCGATGCCATCCTGCTGACCCATCACCATCACGACCATGTGGGGGGGGTCACAGACCTGCTTGCCCACTTCCCCCACGCCCGGCTCTATGGCCCCAAACTTGACCCGATGCCGGATCACCACGGTCAGTGGCTGGAAGATGGCGATCAGATCAACTGGCACGGCCTCGCTCTCGAGGTGATCCATGTGCCCGGGCACACTCGCGGCCACATCGCCTACCACGGCAACGGCATGCTCTTTTGTGGCGATACCCTCTTCTCGGCCGGTTGTGGCCGCCTGTTTGAAGGGACGCCGGAGCAGATGTACCACTCGCTGCAACGACTCGCCGCCCTGCCCGATGAGACACTCATTTATTGTGCCCACGAGTACACCCTCTCCAACCTGCGTTTTGCCTATGCGGTCGAGCCGGACAACCCGGCGATCCGCCGCCAGATCGGGCTGATCAGCAAACTGCGGCAACAGGGGCTGCCAAGCCTGCCAACCCGGCTGGGTGACGAACGCACTTTCAACATTTTTCTGCGCTGCGAACAGGATTCAGTGAAATTTTCTGCTGAAAAACATGGGCTAAAATGCGTGGAAAATCCGGTAGATACCTTCACTATCCTGCGTCAGTGGAAGGACGTTTTTTGAACAAACCTTGATCAGGGGGCCATTGCCCCTTATGATGCGAGCTGTTTTTCCTAAAAATGACCGGAACGAGATGAAGGTACGAACGGCCTTATTGGCAGCGCTGTTGCTCAGCGGCTGCCAAAACCTGAGCCATCAGGATGACCGGGCGCTAACGGCAATCGAGCCGATCAAGTCCCCCCAGGTCAAGAAAAAAGCGCATAAAAAACACTCTTCCCATTTCCTGTTTGGCGATGAACAGCTGGACGAAATGGAAGATACGGACAATCTGTGGGTGCGTATCAGCGATGATATGCAACTGGAAACTCCGGACAACCCGCGCATCCGCCAGCAACGTGAGTGGCTGTTGCGCAATGATAAGCATCTGGCGACCATTGCCAGCCGGGCTGAACCCTACCTCTATCTGATGGTAGAGGAGATTGAACGGCGTGAGCTGCCAATGGAGCTTATTACTGTCCCGATGATCGAGAGCATGTTTGATCCCCATGCCCGATCCCGCAGCAATGCCGTCGGTCTGTGGCAGTTTGTGCCAGCGACAGGCAGAAACTTCGGTCTGCGCCACGACAACTGGTATGACGGACGGCGCGATGTGCTGGCCTCAACCAATGCGGCGCTCGACTATCTGGAGTACCTGAACCGCTTCTTTGACGGTGACTGGCTGCAGACGCTAGCCGCCTACAATGCCGGGGAAGGACGGGTGCGCAACGCCATCCAGCGTAACCAGCGCGCAGGCAAACCGACCGACTACTGGTCGCTCGATCTGCCCCGGGAAACCCGGATGTATGTGCCCAAGATCCTCGCCATGGCTGACATGATCAGCAATGCGGACAAGTACAATATCCAGTTGCCGGTACTCGCCAACGAGCCGAAGCTGCGAGTGGTGGAGACCGGCAGCCAGATCGATCTGAACGTGGCCGCCCAACTGGCCGGTCTGCGCACGTCACAGCTCAAGGAGGTCAATCCGGCCCTGAGCCGTGGTGTGATGTCGCCCCGTGGCCCTTACCGCCTGCTGGTACCGGTAGAGTATGCCGATACCCTGGAGCTGGCACTGGCCGATCTGCCCAAGAGCGAGCGTATTCGTACCCGCTCCTATCAGGTCACCAGTGGCGATACCCTGTCGCGCATCGCCCAGAATCATGGCGTCAGCGTGAACGAGCTGAAGCTGGCCAACAATCTGCGCAGCAACAACCTGCGTCGCGGTCAGCAACTGGTGATCCCGACCCACGGTCAGGTCAGCAGCAAGGCAAGCTCCGCCAGCAAACCGCAACAGCTGGCAAGCCGTGGCAGCAGCCAGAAGGCCAAAGTCAGTTACAAGGTGCGCTCGGGTGACAACCTGTGGAGCATCAGCCAGGCACACGGCGTCTCCCACGAAGAGCTCGCCAAGTGGAATGGTCTGAATGCCAAGTCGGCGCTCAAACCAGGCATGAAGCTGGTGGTCTATCCAAAGCAAGGGAAGAAGAGCGACAAATCGATGGTGTATCAGGTTCGCCGTGGCGACTCCATCTCCTCCATCGCGGCTCGCTTCCAGGTGGCCATCAACGATGTGATGCGCTGGAATCAGCTGGATAAAGGGGATTACCTCAAGCCCGGTCAGGAGCTGACCCTGTTTGTGAAGAACAACAGCTAAGCCTCACCGCTTGAACCCGATAAAAAACGGGGCCAGTCATCTGACTGGCCCCGTTTTTTATTACTGCGGTTAACCGCTGCGGTGTCTGAGCCACCGACTAGAACAATGGCTTGGCGCCGCCTGCGGATGCATCACCGCTCTGCAGGCAAAACTATAACCGCTATTCCCAAAGCCTTGTCGGCACCACCATCAGCACGGTGCGCTGACCAATCGCCACGTTGGCATTGGGGAAGACCACCGCCTCACGCGGCTTCTCGACCGTGTAGCGAAGCTCGCCATCCTCGGCCAACACGAACCCTTGGGGGAATTCGGTGAAGTTGTCCACATCGCTGGCAAACAGGAAGCGAAAGTCCGCCGATTTTTTGGTGATCACCCGATCGATGGCAAACAGGGTGAAATCATCCGCCCGCCACGGCTCCAGCACCACCTCATTCTGAGTGACCAGCTCTTGCAGCGCTTGGCGGGTTTCGATAAAGCGGGTCATATCGTTCTCGCCAAACGGGCGCACCTTGCCCAACTCCACCGTAAAGGCGTGGGCACCATGCTGGCGGGAGCTGTAGTAGCTGAAGGTCGTGGTCGAGCTGGCGGAGAGCAGAATGGTGCGCACCCCGCAGGCACCGAGGAACTGCACCTGCTCGCGGCAGTGAGGCCGCTCGTGGGGGAAGGGGTAGACGGCAAACTTCTCGTGGCGCGAGCCGCGAATGGCGGTGTGCAGATCGTAGTGGTAACGGGGACGAGCCGGATCGGCAAAGAAGCGGCTCACATACTGCTCGAGACGCATGGCGCGGATCCGCTCCCGATTGCAGAGCCCCTCCCCCTTGCTGTGGGCGCCGGAGAAGAGGCGGTTCATGTTCTCCTCCACCTCCCGCAGCCCGAGGTTCATCGCCGCCGGATTGCCAAACAGGAACAGCACCCGATGGCGGGCGGTCAGCTCGCCTGAGAGCAGACGGCTCAGCAGCTGGTTGCAGATCTCGATGGGAGCGGTCTCGTTGCCGTGGATGCCGCAGGAGAGGACGATATCCTTGCGTCCTCCCGGCTGGTCGTCCGTGCCACTGGCAGGCTCCAGACAGAGCACGCCCGTATCCCAGACGCTGACCCGCGTACCATCGGGCAGGGCAAATTCAAAGGGCTCAAGCTGCCACTCATGACTGCGGGTCAAGGCCAAAAAATCGTGCTGGGGAATCATCCGTCTCACCCTCTTGCGCTGGAATACTATGGCCGGATTATACGCAAGGCGTTGCGGCTTAAAATCAATTTTTAAACAAATTCAAACATTAACGATACAAGTGTGATAACAATCGAACGATGACGGCAATGGCAGTAGCGATGTGGAATAAAGAGGAGAGGAAAAAGGATCAATAAATAACGGGGAAAAACGGGGGGAGGATAAAACAGACAATTACAGAACTGGCGGCTGGACGCCACAGGGGCAGAACAGCAAACGACTCAGCAGAAAGACAAGGCATCCATGCCCGGCAGATCAACCACGCCAGAACGGCTTGGTGGTCTCTTGATAACGGTCAGCTTCGTTCAGGCCGATGTCTTTGAGCAGGTACTCGGGCAGTTCGGAGAGCTGGCGACGGCTGCGGCTGCGCTCCAGCCAAGTCAGAACGGTCATTTTAACGCGAGCAACCAGATTCAATTGGCTGGAATGCTGGTAACCGGTTTCGGTATAAGTCATGTTGGCCATGATGTGGCTCCTCTGAATATTTGTTTACGCACTGGGCTTTATTTGATGCGCAAAGCTTAGTCAGGGAGCAGGGCCGACTCAATTGACGAATTTTGATACGTTACATTAGGAAAACTAATAGTAAAAAACTGACTGATACAATTTTAATGCTTTGATTTATAAAGAATAATTAAGTCACCATTCGACCATTAACGGCCCGCAGCATATTATGCTGCATGGCACCACCTTACATATGCAATTTACCGCATTGCCTATGCACTCGCCAATGGACGTGCCATGGGTGGCAACCCCGTCATTACATTCGATTGTTAACCCTGTGATCTCTTGGTGATCTTAAATTAACACAATGAAACATAAAAAAAACTTACCTTTCCTCCCACGCTGCTCCCTCGATGAGGAGCCGAAAACGCCCCTCTTGGCGCGCAACCGGCATACTGGTATGGTTATTTATACAGTAGTTTATTCCCCTGCCCTGACGCCATCGTTTATGCCGTCAGAGGCGGATGAAACCACAGGATCATCGATGGATACCTTTACCCCGACCGCCGCCCTGCGTCAACAGATGGAGGCCATTGAAGCCTCTCTGGATCAGCTGGCCACCCTGCTCGGCCAGCTCGAACTGCAGGAGGCCCATGTCTATCCCCTCCCCCCGGTGGCGCAGGGCGAAGAGCACGACCCCATCAGCCAGATTGAGGTGGGTTACCTGAGCGGCGACGAGGCACTGGCTGCCACCTTGTCGGCCTATCGGGATCACAGCGCCCGCCCCGGCTGCTCCACCAAGGCCACCCGTCGTCTGCCCGGCTGGCTGCGCTTTCCCGCCGCCGCCGCTCCGCTGATCCAGCCGCTGGTTGAGGAGATCAATCAGCGCAAGCTCGAGTTCAAGGCGCTGGTGCAGCAGGCGGGGGGACGGGACGAGAAGTTCGAGCTGGTACATACCGCCCTGCCCGGGGTGATCACGCTGCAGGTCTACCGCAAGCTGACCCTGTTGACAGGTGAGCTGCAATCCCTCGGCTTTACCTGGGCCGACAAGCAGACCATCAATCGCCTCAGTCGCGAGCAGGTGCTTGAGATGCTGGAGCGCAGCCGCCGCTACATACCGGCCCTCTCCAACAACGAGGAGTGGAGCAAGATGGTGGATCAGGAGGTATACGACATTCGCCGTCTGCCGGCCGATGCCGAGCTGCGGATCCGCCGCCCGGTCAAGACCCACCCGATGATCAATCTGCTCTGGCTGGAGCGCACCCCGCGCAAGCAGCAGATCAAGGCGAGCCTGCCTCTGCTGCTCTGCTCGGATACCCCGCCTGCAGTCACCCATCTGGGCAACTATCCCCCCAAGAGCCGGCAGGCGCGGCGGGATCGCAAGATTGGCGGCGAGCCCATCATCGATCGGCTGCACCTCTATCTCTATCAGGGGTGACTGGATCAGGGATAGCTGGGCCGCCTTGCCGCGATAAACGAAGTATCCCGCATCAGCACCCCAAATAAGAAAGGGGAGAACATCTCTGGATGTTCTCCCCTTTTCTGTATCGATAGACGGTATGTAAGGCGGCGTCGCCAATCAGCCCATCAGCAGGGCCCGCAGGCTCTCCACATCCAGCCCGCGCACCTCGGACTGGCCGCTCAGCAGGCCATCGGCCAGCGCCCGCTTCTCGTCGTGCAGGGCGACAATCTTCTCCTCCACCGTCTGCTCGCACACCAGCCGGTACACGGTCACCGGCTGGGTCTGACCCATCCGGTGCGCCCGATCGCTCGCCTGGTCTTCCACCGCCGGGTTCCACCAGGGATCGAGGTGCAGCACGGTATCGGCCTGGGTGAGGTTGAGGCCGGTCCCCCCTGCCTTGAGGCTGATGAGGAACAGCGGCACCTCCTCATGACGAAAACGCAGGATGGAGTCCTGACGGGACTTGGCGGAGCAGCCGCCATCCAGATAGCAGTAGTCCCAGGACTTCTGCTCGATGCGGGCCCGCAACAGACTCAGCAGATCGACGAACTGGCTGAACACCAGCACCCGATGACCGCCGTCGATCGCCTCTTCCAGCAGGGCCATCGCCTCGTCCAGCTTGCTGCTGGTCTGCGACCACTCGGGCATCACCAGCTCCGGCGAGCAGCAGAGACGGCGCAGCCGGGTCAGGCCGCTCAGCACATGCATCAGGGCGCGCCCATCGGCGCTCTGCACCTGCTGCACCACTTCCCGCCGGGTCGCCTCGTAGAGCTGGCGCTCCTCGGGGGAGAGGCTGATGTGGTGGATGATCTCGGTCTTGTCCGGCAGCTCGGTCAGCACCTGCTGCTTGAGACGGCGCAGGATGAAGGGGCTGATCACCGCCCGCAGCAGCGCCATGTGCTGGGGATCCTTGACCGCCTTGCCAAAGCGACGCTTGAACTCGCCAAGGCTTCCGAGCAGCCCCGGGTTGATAAAGGTGAAGAGGCTCCACAGCTCCCCCAGATGGTTCTCGATGGGGGTGCCGGAGAGGGCGAGGCGAAAATCGCCGTCGAGCTGGAACAACAGCTTGGCGCGCTGGGTGCCGGCGTTTTTGATCTGCTGCGCCTCATCGAGCACCATGCTGGACCAGCGGCGGGACTTGAGCGCCTCCGCCAGGCTGCCGAGCATGCCGTAGTTGATGAGGATCACCTGACCGGCCTTGGCCTCGCGAATGATCCCCTCCCGCTCGGCCGGGTTCTCGAACACCACCACATCCAGCTCGGGGGCGAAACGGGTCACCTCCTCCTGCCAGTTGGTGACCACTGACTTGGGTACTACTACCAGCGCAGGGCCAAGGTGCTGGCGCATGCGCAACACAATCAGCGCCTGCAGCGTCTTGCCCAGACCCATGTCATCGGCCAGACAGGCACCAAAACCGTGGTGGGCCAGGGTCGCCATCCAGCGCACCCCCTCTTTCTGATAGTCCCGCAGGGAGGTAAGCAGCTCGCCCGGGCAATCGACCTCCTGCTGCCACTCCTGCTGCAGGGATTGCCACGCTGCATCCCCTTCGGTGGTAATGACCGAGAGCAGGCGAGTGAGCGGATAGGCCAGCTTGCTGTTGATGCGCTGCTCTTCATCGAGCATGGCCCCCAGCATGGTGAGCCGCTCCACCAGCTTGTCGCTCAGCATCAGGCTGGTCTTCTCGTCGAGCTGAACGGTGCGCTGCCCCGGGGTCATCTGACGCAGAATAAGGCGCAGGTCGAGGATCTGGTGCTCATCAAGCGCCAGTGCCCCTTCGACCTGGAACCAGTCCTGCCGCCGCTCGATGCGCAGGCTCAGAGCCGCTTCATCAAGGCTCTTGAGGCGAGCGCTGTCCTGATGCCAGTGAATGACCACACCGGCATCCACCAGCTCGGGCAGGGCATTGACCAGTGCCAGCGCCTGTTCCCCCTGCAGCAGCCACTCGCTGCCGGGCAGGCCGATGGGGAGTTGATTGCGCAGCAACTGGGCCTGCAGCTTCTCGGCCGCGAGATCCCGCTGCCAGTAGTGGTACGCCTTGATCCCCTGCCGCACGATCGCCTCCCCCTTGCCAAGGGGCTGGGGCGGCAGATCCTCAAAGCGGGTCACCAGCTTGACCGACAGCTGACCATCCTGCCAATCCAGTTGCACCGAAGGAATGCCCGGCCAGGGAGCCAGTTCGGCGTTGCCGCTAAGCCCCGCAACCTGACTGTGCCAGGGCAGCTCGGGAATGGCGTCCAGGGTGCGTTGCAGCTCGGCTAGCCCCTCGGCGGGCAGCAGCGGGATGGATTCGAGCGCTGGCAAGCGGTCGAGCAGCGGCTGCGGGGTAAGGATCAGCTGCCACAGATCCTGCGCCAGCGGCATGATATGGGCCCCGCGGGCGGCCGCATCGGGGCAGAGCTGCGCGCTCATCCCCTGCTCGGTGGCCACCACCTGCAGCAGGGGGGCGCTGATGGCCAGTTGCAGCTTTTGCCCCTTGGCGTTGAACAAGCGGGGGTGATCGGCCAGCGGCGCCCAGACATCCCGCGGCAGTCGTCCCATCACCCGTGGCAGGGTGCGAACTAGTGCCCAGTCATGCTCGTCGAGCATGGCGGCATACTGGGTAGAGAGCAGGGCCGGATCGACCCGGCGACCGGCGGTCCACTCCCCCTTGGTACTCAGCTTCTGGATCTTGCACTCCAGCTCGGGGCCCTCGGCATGGAGCAGCCACACCAACCGCTCTTGCGGCTTGCGTACGCCACTCGAGCGTCCCAGCCCCTGCAACCAGTTGAGCCAGCTGGCAGAGGCCGCGGTTTTATCCTCGTCCCCGTCATCATCCTGCTCGTCAGTGCCCTCTTGCGCACTCTCCTCACTGCCGCGCAGTTGGCACAAGGGCGCCCCTTTGGCCGCCTCGCCCAACAAGATACGCAGCAGATCCTGACAAAATGCCATCAGGCGATGATGGGGCTCGGCATCGAGCAGATGAGAGAGATCCCACTTGTGCAACATGGCCACCTGCGGGCTCTGGGCACCGTGACGGGCCAGCGCGCAGAGATCGAGCCAGAGATAGCCCCAGTGGAGCTCCTCCACCGGCAGTTGCAGGGTATCAAACAGGCCAACCGCCTGACCGTGGCGATCACCCGCCCACTGGCTGAGCAGGTCGGCAAGCAGGGGGAACTGGCCAGTCAGGCTGCGCTGCCACTTCTTGCGCTGTTCGCTGGCGATAACGGGATCGGCCTGCTGCAACCAGCCAAGCCAGAGCAGGGCGCTGAATGAACGGGGCCACTGGCCCGCCTCACCCTCATCGGTTGCCTGCCACTGGCCCAGCGCAGTGAGCAGTCGCTCGCCAAGCGGGCCGCTCTGGCTCTGCTGGGCCAGCGCCTGCAGGGCCGGCCAGCCGGGGGCGGCATCCTGGTCCTCGCCGGTTGGCGATGTGCTCTCGCCATCCCCGCAGAGCCAGCGCCACTCCGCCTCGAAGGTTTTGGCCCGTGCCTGCACCTCGGGGGCACAGCGCACCAGCGCATTGGCCAGCGGCCAGCGCTCTTCATAGGGGGCATCGAGCAAGAGTTGCAGCGAGAAGTGCTCCAGCAACATTTGCTGCCAGGCGGGGCTGGAGCCCGCCAGCAACTGGTGAGCGTCCGGGGTATCGAGCAGGGTCAGCAGATCGCTGGCCGAGAAATAGGTGGGGATCTCCCCCGCTTTGCCGCGACAGAGCTCGCGCACCACCGCATGGGTGAGATCCTGCCCGGTCAATGAGGGCACCCGGCTCCAGTCCGGCGCCGGGCAGAGACCGGCACGCACTCCCAGGATCAGCGCCAGCGTCCCCTCGGCGGTCAGGCTCCACTGCTGCTCCCCGCGCAATCTGACCAGCCCCGCATCCTGCAGTCGGGTCAGTTTATCGATCAGGGCATGGCCTATCGCCAGTTGTTCTTGCAGCAAACGGGTACTGGCAACGCGCTGCAATTGCAGGGTGGCGAGCAGGGCATAACTATCCGAAGAGAGGGTGGACGCAGACATCAAGACTCACGGGCAAGTGCAAAAGCGGAATTTTAACGGTAAAGCGCCAGCGGCTCGACCCTTTACCGTGAAATAACTCAAAAAAAAAACGGCCATCCATGATGACCGTCGAAAGTAACGAAGGAAATAGCCGGATCATCCGGTTACCTCCCACAGCGGGAAAATCGGGAGCGCTAGCCCCTAATTCGTGGAGCCAATGCTAGAGGTTGGCGCCCGAAAAAGCTTTGAAGCGGATCACAGTTGAAAAGGATTTCTGAAAACGGTTTCAATTTTGACGGCAAAAAACCATGATTTCGCGCCAAATGAACCATGTCCCAACCCCTCCTGCTCACCCGGCACAAGCGGTGAAAACCCTATGACGTCGCTTGTCGCCCCCCTGTGCGGGCAGCTGTATAGCTTCACCATACCCCGCCGCCCGCAGGCTAGGTTTCAGGGCAACCGGACATGGCCGAGATGGGCCAGGAGAGCACGAATCTGCTCCCTCCCCGCCCGGTAGCTTGGCAAACCGCGCTGCCGCCGTGGGCCTCGGCAATCGCCTTGACCACGGCGAGTCCGAGCCCGCTACCGCCGCTCTTGCGCGAGCGTGACGGATCTCCCCGACGAAACGCATCGAAGATACAGGCGGCGACCTCCTCGCTGATGCCTGGCCCCTCATCTTCCACACTCAGGACGCACACACTCTCCGAGCGATACAGCCGCACGGTCAGCAGGCCCGGCAGCGCGTGCTTCTGGGCATTTTCCAACAGCGCCATCAGGGCCTGACGGATGCGAAACAGATCGCAGCAGACATGAAGTTCGCTATCCAGCTCCCGCTGCAACACAAATCCGCTCGCCGCCAGAGGGCTGGCAAATGCCTCAAGCACCACGGCAAGCTCGTCGGCCAGACTGACCTCGGTCCGCTGCAACTCCAGATGGCCGCTGTCGTTGAGGCTCAATACCCGCAAATCCTCGATCAGGTGATTGAGCCCCTCCACCTGACGCAGCAACCCCTCGAAGAGTTCGCTACTGGGAGGAAATACCCCTTCGGCCAGCCCCTGCAAACGGCCGCGCAAAATGGTCACCGGAGTGCGCAACTCGTGGGCGATGGCGGCATTCCAGAACTCCCGCTCGCGGGTCATGCTCTGCAGCCGCTCGGCCATGGCGTTGAAGTCGCGCACCAGTTGCGCCGTCTCCCCGATCGCCTGCTCATCCTCCGGCACGCGGGCATCGAGTTTGCCCTCAGCCACCTCGCGCAGGCTGGTTGCCACCGAGTTGAGGGGAGTCAGGATGCGGCGAGAGAGGCGAACAGCCACGTACAGCGCCATCCCCAATGCAATGAGAATGGTGGAGCCGATCCATAACATCTCGACTCTGGAGGGCACCCAGGTCTCGGAGATGCTGCCCGGCACAAACGCCACGGCGATACCATAAAACACATAGGTGCCGATCACCGCGAGGGAGATGATACCAAGCGTCATCAAGCCCAGAGAGCGGATGATCTGCCTGCGAAGGCCGGGCGCCGATTTCATGCATCGCCCCCGAAGCGATAGCCAACGCCCCAGACACTGGCGGGGACCCCCTGAATGCCGTGTGTCTCCAGTTTTTTGCGCAACTTGCTGATGTGGCTATCCACAGTGCGCTCCTGGGTATCCCCCTCCGGCAGGCAGTGAGTCAGCAGTTCGGCGCGACTGAACACCCGTTTCGGCGCCCGCATCAAAGAGGCGAGCAACTTGAACTCGGTCAGGGTCAGCTCCAGCACCTGCTGCTGGTCATCGCGGAAAATGCTGGCCTCGTGGCTCTCCAGATCGATCTGAAACTGGCCGACCCGCAACACGTTCGCCGTGGCAGGCTTTACGGCTCGGGTGCGCCTGAGCACGGCCTGCACTCGCGCCACCACTTCGGCCGGATTGAAGGGTTTGACCACATAGTCATCCGCCCCCATGCGCAGCCCCATCAGTTTGTCGAGATCCTGATCGAGGGCGGTCAGCATGATCACCGGCGTATCGCCGCGCGCCCGGATCTCGCTGAGCACCTGCCAGCCATCCAGTTGCGGCATCTGTACATCCAGCAGCAGGAGATCGGGTTTGAATGCCTGATGCATGGCCAGCGCTTCACGGCCATCGGCGGCGTGCAGGGAGCGCAAGCCATGACGTTGCAGGTAAGCGGCGAGGATGTCGGCGATCTCGGCTTCATCCTCTGCAATCAGTACCAGTGACTGGCCCGCCGGGCTGGCGGAAGCATTGAGATGGGACATAGTCGGACTCGAAAAAAGGTGGCGTTGAACTTTATCATCGCCTCCATGGATTCTCCACAAAGCCTCGAATCATTCGCAATAGCCTCTCGCCATAATGGCCGCTCGATGCACTCTCCGGTCACATCACACCGGAGAGACGGTTTAACGAGGTGAGTGGATGATGTTTGTCAAACAGCGGTATGTGGGCGCCCTGCTCGCCGTCATTACCGCATTCGGGTTGGCGGGTTGCGACGCCTCGCCGCAAGAGCAGGAGGCACCCGCCCTGCCTCAGGTATCGGTGCTGACTCTGACTGGTCGGGAGCTTGACATCAGCGAGGATCTGCCCGCCCGGGTGGCAGCACTGCGCAGCGCCGACATTCGCGCCCAGATCAGCGGCATCGTGCAGCGCCGCCTGTTCGAGCAGGGCGCCGAGATCAGCGCTGGCACAGTGCTGTTCCAGATAAACCCGGCCCCCTTCAAGGCCGATGTCGACAGCGCCGCCGCCGCATTGCAACGGGCCGAGGCCGTGCTGGCCCGCGCCCGCATCCAGATTGACCGCCTGAAGCCGCTGCTGCGCACCGACGCCATCAGCCGCCAGACCTATGACGATGCGATCTCCCAGCGGGATCAGGCGGCCGCCGATGTGGCCCAGGCCAGGGCGACCCTGGCTCGGCACCAGCTGAACCTGCAATTTGCCAGCGTGGAGGCCCCCATCGCCGGACGTATCGATCAGGCGCTGGTGAGTGAAGGGGCACTGGTGTCCCCCACCGATACCACTCCCATGGCCCGGATCCAGCAGATTGATCAGGTCTACGTCGATGTGCGTCAACCGGCCTCGGTGCTGGAATCCCTGCGCCAACAGGCTGGCTCAACGGCAACGGCACCGGAACTGGCAGTGGAGATCCTCGGCAGCAATGGCACACCGCTGGGCATGCAGGGGCACATCCTCTTCTCCGGTATCGAGGTCGATGCCGGAACCGGCGACGTGCTGCTGCGGGTGCTGGTGGATAACCCTGAGCGGCGCCTGTTGCCCGGCCTCTATGTGCAGGCGCGCATCCCCCGTGCCCGCTATGCCAACGCCCTGACCGTGCCCCAGCAGGCGGTAGTTCGCACATCGGGTCAGACCAGCGTGTGGATGGTGAATGGCCAGGGGCAGGCACAGCTGGTTCCGGTCAATACCGCTGAACTGGTGAATAGCCAGTACCGCATCGCGTCCGGGCTCAGTGCCGGGCAACAGGTGGTGATCGAAGGGATCGACCGTCTGACCCCGGGAGTTCAGGTCATTGCCTCCCCCTGGCAACCACCCGCTGTCAGCCAACCGGCTGACGGTGGCATTCGCTGAATCGGAGAGTTATCCATGCCGCAGTTTTTTATCCATCGCCCGGTGTTTGCCTGGGTGATCGCCCTGTTCATCGTGCTGGCAGGGGTCATCGCCATCCCCAAGCTCCCCATCTCCCGCTATCCCTCGGTGGCGCCGGTGTCGGTGACCCTCTATGCCACCTATCCGGGCGCCACGCCGCAGACCCTGAACGATGCGGTGGTGAGCCTGATCGAACGCGAGCTGTCGGGAGTGAAGAACCTGCTCTACTTCGAGTCCTCGGTGGACGTCTCGGGCAGCGCGCAGATCACTGCCACCTTCAAGCCGGGCAACGATCCGGAGCTTGCGCAGATGGACCTGCAAAACCGCATCAAGGCGGTCGAGCCTCGCTTGCCACAAGCGGTGCGGCAAACCGGCCTGCAGGTGGAGTCCGCCTCATCCGGCTTTCTGATGATGGTCGGCATGACCTCACCGGATGGCCGCTTCGATGAGGTTGCCCTCAACGACTACATGGCACGCAATATTGTGCAGGAGCTGCGCCGCATCGACGGGGTGGGACGAGTACAGCTGTTCGGCGCCGAGCAGGCTATGCGCATCTGGGTAGATCCGGCCAAACTCGCCGCCTACGGGCTGACCATCAGCGAGGTGGCACAGGCCATCGAGCAGCAGAACATCCAGATTGCACCGGGGCGCCTCGGTGACGAGCCCTCCCTGCCGGGGCAGCGCCTGACGATTCCCCTCACGGTTCAGGGGCAGCTGACGACCCCCGAGGCATTCGCCGCCATCGTGCTGCGAGCCGGTGGTGATGGCGCCAAGTTGGTGCTGGGTGATGTCGCCCGGGTCAAGCTGGGGGCGCAATCCTACGCCTTTTCCAACCGCGAGAACGGCGTGGCCGCCACCAGCGCCGCCATCCAGCTCTCCCCCGGCGCCAACGCCGTGCGTACCGCAGATGCGGTGCGCACCCGTCTCGCCCAGCTCGCCCCCACACTGCCGGCGGGCATGGCCTATTCGATCCCCTTTGACTCGGCCCCTTTCGTCAAGGTCTCCATCGAAAAGGTGATCCACACCCTGCTGGAAGCCATGGTGCTGGTGTTTCTGGTGATGTTTCTCTTCCTGCAGAACCTGCGCTACACCCTGATCCCGGCCATCGTCGCCCCCATCGCTCTGCTTGGCACCTTCGCGGTGATGCTGCTGGCCGGTTTTTCGATCAACTCCCTCACCATGTTCGGCATGGTGCTGGCCATCGGCATCATAGTCGACGACGCCATCGTGGTGGTGGAGAACGTCGAGCGCCTGATGGCCACCCAGGGGCTGTCGCCCCGGGAGGCGACCTCGCAGGCCATGAAGGAGATCACCGGGGCGGTGATCGGCATCACCCTGGTGCTCACGGCGGTGTTCCTTCCCATGGCGTTTGGCAGCGGCTCAGTGGGGGTCATCTACCAGCAGTTCACCCTGTCGATGGCGGTGTCGATCCTGATTTCGGCCTTCCTCGCCCTGACCCTGACGCCTGCGCTCTGCGCCACCCTGCTGCGTCCGGTCAGTCCAGATCATCATGAGAAGCGCGGCTTCTTCGGTGCCTTCAACCGGGGTTTCGAGCGGTTCACGGCAGGCTACGGTGCGCGGGTAACCCGGCTGGTCGGGCGCAGCGGACGGATGATGGCAACCTTTGCCGCCCTCTGCACCGTGCTGGCCATCGCCGCCGCCCAGCTGCCCTCCTCATTCCTGCCGGACGAGGATCAGGGCTACTTCATGACCTCCATCCAGTTGCCAACCGGCGCCACCAGCGAGCGTACTCTTGAGGTGGTCAAGGCCTTCGAGGCTCACGTCGCCTCTCGCGAGGCGCTGGACACCAACCTGGTGGTGCAGGGCTTCAGCTTCTCCGGCGCAGGCCCCAATGCGGCCATGGCCTTCACCATGCTCAAAGATTGGGATCAGCGTCATGGCGCCACGGCAGCCGAAGAGGCAGATCTGGCACAAGCGGCTATGGCAAATATTCCTGAAGGCACGGTAATGAGTCTGCTGCCGCCCGCCATCGATGAGCTGGGCACCGCCTCCGGCTTCACCCTGTTCCTGCAAGACAGGGCCAACCGGGGAGATGCCGCGCTGCTGGCCGCCCAGGCACAACTGCTGGAACTGGCCGCCAAAAGCCAGGTAGTCAGTGATGTGTATCCCGACAATCTGCCTCCCGGCGAGAGCATTCACCTCGAGATCAACCGACAGAAGGCCGAAGCCATGGGACTCTCGTTCGCCAGCGTAAGCAGTACCCTGTCGGCCGCAATGGGGTCGCTCTACGTCAACGACTTCCCCAACGGCGGGCACATGCAGCAGGTCATTCTGCAGGCCGACGCGTCGGCGCGCATGCAGCTCGATGACGTGCTCGGCCTGCGGGTGCGCAATGCCAACGGCGGCATGGTCCCCTTGCGGGAGGTGGTGACACCGGAATGGCGCGAATCGCCGCAACAAATGATGCGCTTCGATGGCTTCCCTGCCGTGCGTATTGCCGGAGGGGCAGCGCCCGGCATCTCCAGCGGAGCGGCGATGGCGGAGATGGAGCGTCTGGTAGCGCAATTGCCGCCAGGCTTCGCATTGGCCTGGACGGGACAGTCGTTGCAAGAGTGCCAGTCGGCCGAGCAGGCCCCCCTGCTGATGCTGCTGTCGGCGCTGGTGGTCTTCCTGGTGCTAGCGGCACTCTATGAAAGCTGGTCGATCCCGCTCTCGGTGATGCTGGTGGTGCCGCTGGGCCTGCTCGGTGCCGTCGCGGCCGTGATGCTGCGCGGCATGCCCAACGACGTCTTCTTTAAAGTAGGCATGATCACCATCATCGGTCTATCGGCCAAGAATGCCATCCTCATCGTGGAGTTTGCGCGCCAGTTGCACAGCGAAGGGCGCTCACTGCTTGATGCGGCTGTCACTGCTGCCCGCCTGCGCCTGCGCCCCATTCTGATGACGTCGCTGGCCTTTACTCTCGGTGTGGTGCCCTTGATGCTCGCCAGTGGCGCCAGCGCGGAGACCCAGCACGCCATCGGCACCGGCGTGTTTGGCGGCATGATCAGCGGCACCCTGCTGGCCATCTTCTTCGTGCCGGTCTTCTTCGTCTTCGTCATCGGAACCCAGGCGCGCATTCAGGCCTGGCGGGCACGACGAGCATCCAACCGCATTCATCCGGATCGATGACTACAGAGGCGTTGTTGCCCAAATCAGCCATTACCCCAGCCCTAGGTGATAGCTACACTTGGGGTTCTCTAACCGGCAAACCAAGGGCATTCAGTTTGTTCATCGCACACTCGTAGGCCATGACCTCTCCCACTTGTCAGTTGTAGTTACGTAGACTGATTTTTCCCGTCATCAATTGTTTGAACCTATACATCGCCGTCTCGGCCAATGAGCGCCGATGATACCCGGACTGCTGCTTCCAGTGAGTCAGCCCCTCCTTGCGCATCACCAGAACCGCTTCATTACGTGGGTGCCCCTCTTCCCATAAACCGGCATTCTTGTGCGGCGGAAATACATGCCCTGGCTGCCACGATGTCGTGGATCGCCGGGTCTACCGCCAGATGCAATTTGCGCCAGACCCGACGCTTGTCATGGCCATGCTGTCTGACTTTCCATTCACCCTCGCCAAACACTTTCAAGGCGGTGGAATCGATAACCAAATCGATCACCTTGCCCTTGGGTGGCTGGCGGTATGCCACCTCCACGGTACTGGCGCGCTTGCTGACACAGCTGTAGTCGGGGGCACACAGCGGCACATTCATCAGCTCAAACAGCGAGTCGAGCAGGCCCTGTGTCGCCCGCAGGGAGAGGTTGAAAATGCTCTTGAGCATCAGGACGGTAGAGAAGGTCTGGTCAGTGTAGAGCTGGCTGCGGCCCCGGCGCCCATGATGGCCGTGGCGGAACCAGTTGTGCATGGCCTCTGCATCAACCCAGAAGGTGAGTGAACCACGGTTAATCAAAGACTTGTTGTATTTAGGCCAGTTGGTGATGGGATGAAGGGATGTGCCCATGATGCAGACTTCAAAGGGGATGGTGGTGATCAGATCACCGAGCTCTCAGTAAGTTCCCTTCAAGCTGCATCGATTTGGGCAACAACGCCAGTAAATATCTCATCTCACCCCGCCCGACATGGCTTGAACAGATCCAGCTTGTTGTCGTAAACACTCGTCTGCACATCCATGATCCCCAGCATGGAGTGAAAGAGGTTGTCATGGGAGAAGCGCTGACTGCTCGCCTCCGCCGCCAGGCAACCCATATCCAGCTGGCGATCGGCCTGTAACTGGGGCGAGAACCAGGTCAGCAACGGCACCCGGGTCTGATCATCCGGCGCAAACTTGTAGGGCGTGCCGTGCAGATAGAGCCCCATGGCCCCGAGGGATTCGCCGTGATCGGAGAGATAGACCAGTCCCACATCATACTGGCTCTCCAGCGACTTGAGCTTGTCTATCAGCAGCCCCACCACCTTGTCGGTGTAGCGGATGGTGTTGTCATAGGTGTTGACCAGCTCTTCGTTGCTGCAGTTTTCAATGTCGCTGCGCGGACAGTCCGGCATAAAGACGCGCTCGCTGGCAGGGTAACGACGAAAATAGGTCGGGCCATGGCTGCCCATCAGGTGAAAAGCCACCAGCTTGTTGCCCTTCATGCCGGCAATCTGCTGATCCAGCCCCTCCAGCAGCACCTCGTCATAGCAAGACTCCCCCTGACAGAGCGCAGGATAGGATTTGGGGAGGATCTCGATGGTCGGCACATTGCGGCACACCCCTTTGCAACCGCCATCGTTCTCTTTCCACAACACCGAGACTCCGGCATGTTGCAGCACATCGAGCAGGCCGTCACGGGAGCTGGCAAGCTGGTCATCGTAGCCGCGGCGCGTGAGGTTGGAGAACATGCAGGGCACCGAAACCGCAGTGGCCGTGCCGCAGGAGCGCACATCTTTGAACGACACCACCCCCTGCTCTTTTGCCGTAAAGCTGTTGGTCGCCTTGCCATACCCGTTAAGGGAGTAGTTCTGGCTGCGCGCCGTCTCCCCCACTACCAGGAACATCAAAGTCGGCTTGCTTCCCCGTGCCACCACCCTGGCATCTGTCCCCAGATGCTGGTAGGGGATCGGCGTGGCAAACAGCACATCCCGCCCATATTTGTAGAGGCCGTGCACATAGTTGGCAGGCACAATCTCTTTGGCCAGAGACTTGTTGTTGCGCCCGACCGAGGCGTAATCCTGATAGTAAAGTGACGCGACGCCCCCGATAAACAGCAGAGAGATAGCCAGTGCACCAGCCCGCCACGCCAACCCCTGATACCAGCGAGCCGGATAGCGGATCCGCAGTGACCAGAGCACCAGAACAGGCAGCAGCCCGGTCAGCAGAAACCAGAGTGCAACGGAACCATTCAAATAGGCCCCCGCCTCACCACTGTTGGTCTCCACTATGTTCTGGATCATGCCGGCATCGAAGATGACGCCGTATTTGAGCATGGCGTAGCTGACGATGGAGCCAGTCAGAATGAGCACGGTAAAAAAGGGCTTGAGCACAAACCGGAACGTGAAGGGAATAAACACGGCATTGAGCGCCGCGATCAGCACCAGCGGGATCGAGATGGCAAATCCGGCTTTGACATGGGTCAGGGCGCTGAGCACCGTATAGAAATGCAAAAAGATTGGCCAGTTCAGTACCAGGGCGAAAAAGAGCACCAGCAACAGATTGGTCTGCAGTACACCGAGAGTTACACGCATAAACAGCTCCTACATACCGGCCTGCAGCGCAGCGGGCCGGCCAAGCCAACAAAAACGACGGGGCCAGCGTAGGAAGTAAAACTTAAGCGCGAATTAAGAGGAGAAGCACGGTGCTCGTGCGCCCCATCACAGCACGGGGTGCTCCGCGGCACCGAAATGGATTTTTAGTTGTCTATCCATCGGATTTTGCTAGCTTGTTGAGTAGGCATTCACGAAATGCAGGTTAACCGATGGCACTGATCCAAGCCTCGATAGAGCAATTGAGAGTAGGCCACTATATCCATCTCCCCACGGGATGGACTAACCACCCGTTTATGTTCAATACCTTCAAGATCAAGGATCAGCAGCAACTCGACATTCTCCGTCATCTTGATCTCACCCTGTTGATGGTCGACCCCGACAAGAGCGATCTGCCCATCGAGCCGCTGCTGCGCGGCGATATCCCGGATGCCGGGCCTGACCTTGACGAGCTGGAAGAGCTGATTGCCTCGGGCCCGCCCCCCTTTGACGAGAAAGCCTTTCGCCGCTCCATGCGCGCCGCTGACAAAGCCTTTGGCCAATCCATGAGCGAGCTGCGCGATGCACTCGGGGCGCTGAACCTCAAACCGGATGAGGGACTGGCCAACACCGCCCAGATCGTCCGTAATGCCGCCTTCACCCTCAGTCAGCATGAAGGGCCTCTCGGGCTCCACCTTATTCGCAGCCCCCACACTGATATCCTGTTGCAACACAGCCTCAATGTGGCTTTTATTGCCATGCTGATGGCTCGCGAACTCGGCATGAACCCCATCGAGATTGAGGAGACGGGACTTGCGGGACTTATCCACGACATCGGCGAACTGAAAATCCCGAGCCAGATCACCCAAAAACGGGGGGATCTCAACAAGGCCGAGCAGAACTTCCTCAATATGCATCCCCAGTACGGGCTGGAGATGCTGACCCAGCTCAACGCCTTTGAACCGAAAATCCGTCAGGTCGCCCATCTGCACCACGAGCGGCTCGATGGCAGCGGGTATCCGCTCGGGATCAAGGGCGGGGAGATCCCGCCGCTGGCGCGGTTGATCGGGCTGGTCGACTTCTACGACGAGCTGCTCCATCCCCGCAACAGCGGTAACCCGGCCGCGCCGAGTCAGGCCATCAGCCAGCTCTACAAGTTATCCCAGAAGAAGTTCGACCAGAATCTGGTCAAGTTGCTTGTCAAGGTGCTGGGGGTCTATCCGCCGGGTTCACTGGTGAAACTTTCCGACGAGAGCATTGCGCTGGTGCTCTCCACCGAACCCACCATGCCCCTCAAGCCGAAGATCCTGCCCTATATCAAGGCCCAGCGGCCGGAAGCCGTCGCCATGATCGATCTGCGGGAAGATGAACGCACCATCACTGCTTTTATCAAACAGGAAGAGCTCGATGAGGGACAACGGCAGTTCTTCAACCTGACCCGCCGCTTCTGCTACTACTTTGCATTCTGAGTTATCCCCAGAAGCTGGGGATAACTCATTGGACAAACCGGAATAATTGCTCAAACCCCCATCAGAAGGTTGCCAACTGACCATGTATAAAAAACGCCCAGCCAAGGGGCCGGGCGGAGCATGCCACCTCCGTGTGGCGTATCCAGCGGATACATTCATGCTCCATCCATCAATATCAACCCGCTGCCGCTTACACAAATATCAATTTAACATGCTGATTTAATATGGTTTTATCCACTTGTTCTGGCAAACTGACGGCCCGTTGCGCCCAGTTGGGCCAACAGAACAAGATCCTGATCACACTTATTCACGGGCTGGCTATTTTTTCAGCTGGCTTATGAGGAGCGTTTTTTATGCAGTTGGTCCTCTCCTTGCTGCAACAGATGAGCGTCAGCCTAGTGATCGCCTATCTCTTCTCGAAAAGCCCGCTGCTGCGCCCGCTTGCCAACTATTCCGTGAGACTACCTCACAAGATACTGATATACATCATCTTTTCCAGCTTTTGTATCCTCGGCACCTATGTGGGCCTCGATATCGACGATGCCATCGCCAACACCCGGGCGGTCGGCGCCGTCTTGGGGGGATTATTGGGGGGACCGCTGGTGGGCTTTCTGGTGGGGCTGACCGGCGGCCTGCACCGCTATACGCTGGGGGGATTTACCGATCTCGCCTGCGCCATCTCCACCACCTGCGAGGGGTTGCTCGGGGGCATAGTGCACTGGCGCCTGATGCGCTCGGGACGAACGGATGCCCTGTTTGAACCGCGTATCGCCTTCTTTACCACCCTCTATGCCGAGATCATGCAGATGGTGATCATCCTGCTGGTGGCGACCCCGTTCGACAAGTCCCTGCTGCTGGTGCGCACCATCGCCACCCCGATGATTCTGGCCAACTCCTGCGGCGCGGCGCTCTTTATCAGCATGATCCGCGACCAGCAGCGGATGTATGAGAAGTTCTCCCGGGTCTTCTCCGCCAAGGCGCTCAATATCGCCAACCGCACAGTGGGGATCATGAGTCAGGGCTTTACCCCGGAGGCGAGCAACAAGATTGCCCGCATCATTCAGGAGGAGACCGGCGTGGGGGCGGTCGCCATCACGGACACCGAGCAGATCCTCGCCTTTATCGGCACCGGCGAAGATCACCACCTGCCGGGTACCCCCATCGCGTCAGCCATCACCATGCAGGCCATCGCCCAGAACAAGGTGCTGTTTGCCGATGGCAACAGCCAGCCCTATCGCTGCAGCCTCTCCTCCGCATGCCAGCTGGGTTCGGTGCTGGTGATCCCGCTGCAAGGGGACAAAGGAGTGATCGGCACCATCAAGCTCTACGAGCCGAAGAAGCGGCTGTTTCTCAAGATCAACCACACCCTGGGGGAAGGGATTGCCAACCTGCTGTCACAGCAGTTGCTGGCCGGTCGGCTGGAGCAGCACCAACGGCTGCTGGTGCAGTCCGAACTCAAGCTGATCCAGGCCCAGATCAACCCCCACTTTCTGTTCAACACCCTCAACACCATCAGTGCCATCACCCGGCGCGATCCGGACAAGGCGCGAGACCTTCTGCTGCATCTTTCGCTGTTCTTTCGCAAAAATCTCAAACGCCAGAGCGGCCTTGCGACCCTGCAGGAGGAGCAGGAGCACTGCCAATCCTATCTGGAGATCGAGCTGGCCCGCTTTGGCGATCGGCTGACGGTGATAAACGAGATCCCGCCCCATCTGGCCACACTGCGACTGCCCAGCTTCACCCTGCAACCGCTGATCGAGAATGCCATCAAGCACGGCGTCTCGACCCTGCTGGAGCAAGGGCGCATTCGCCTCTATACCGATGAGCATCCCACCAGCGTCACCATCCATGTGGAAGATAATGCAGGCACCTGGCAAGCGCACCCCGCTGGCGACGGTCTGGGCATGACCATTGTCGATCGGCGACTGAAAAGCGCCTTTGGCGAGCGCTATGGCGTGACTATTGCCTGCGAGCCGGAACAGTGGACCCGGGTGTCGTTCACCATCCCCAAGGAGCAACCATGATCCGCACCCTGATAGTCGATGACGAACACTACGCCCGCGAAGAGCTGAGGCAGCAGCTGGCCTGCGATCCTGCCATCGAGATCGTAGGGGAAGCGGCCAACGCCATCGAGGCGCTGCCGCTTATTCAGCGCCTCAAGCCCGACGTGGTGTTCCTCGATATCCAGATGCCCAAGCTGAGCGGCATGGAGTTGGTCGCCATGCTCGATCCCCTGCCCCGCATCGTCTTTGTCACCGCCTTTGACGAATATGCCATTCAGGCATTTGAAGAGAACGCCTTCGACTACCTGCTCAAGCCGGTGGAGCCCGCCCGGCTCGCCAAGACCCTCGCTCGCCTCAAGCAGGATATCTCCCCGCAGCCCATCGAGCGACTGGCCCCGACTATCGAACATATTCCGGGCTATCTGCACAATCGGGTCAGGCTGCTGCCCATCGCGCAAGTGGAATATGCCTTCTCCGATCTGGGCGGGGTCCATGTGGCCTGTCAGGGCGAGCTGTTCCACACCCAGCTCACCCTCAAATCGCTGGAAGAAAAGAGCCCGCTGCTGCGCTGTCACCGCCAGTATCTGGTCTCCCCCAACGCCATCTTCGAGATCCGGCTGCTGGACAACCAGCTGGCAGAGATTGTCACCCCGAGCGGCGCCCGGGTGCCGGTCAGTCGTCGCTATCTCAAGGAGCTCAAAGATCAGCTGGGGCTGGACTGAGCCGCGGAGTGTGCGCCTGATCACAGCCGCCGACCGCTCGGCGCGCCAAAGCGCCGTTCGGGGAGTTTCACCTGCCAGTCAGGCGCAACCGTTTTAGACTCGCTCTGCACACTAAAAAATAACAATGCAGGAGCGTAGCAATGATCTGGTTCTTCCTCTGTGTCGGCTTACTTGTGGCCGGCTACTTCATATACGGCAAATTCATCGAACGGATATTCAGCCCGAAACCCGAGCTGAAAACCCCCGCCATCACCATGGCTGACGGGGTGGACTATGTCCCGATGTCGGACAAGAAAGTCTATCTGGTTCAACTGCTCAACATCGCAGGTGTTGGCCCTATCTTCGGCCCCATCCTGGGTGCCCTCTACGGCCCGGTCGCCATGCTCTGGATCGTCTTTGGCTGCATCTTCGCCGGTGCGGTACATGACTACTTCTCCGGCATGCTGTCGGTGCGCGCCAAGGGGGCCTCGGTGCCAACCGTGGTCGGTGAGCATCTGGGCACCGCCGCCAAGCACTTCATGAACCTGTTTGCCGTGGTGCTGCTGATGCTGGTGGGCGTGGTATTCGTGCTGAGCCCGGCCGGCTTGCTCGCCAACCTCACCTCCACCGATCTGGTCTACTGGATCGTGGCAATCTTTGCCTACTACATCCTCGCGACCATAGTCCCCATCGACAAGATCATCGGCCGCTTCTACCCCATCTTCGGGGCCCTGCTGGTCTTCATGTCGGTCGGCCTCATCGTTGGCCTGATCGCCTCCGGCAAAGGCTTCTACAACACCGGGATGGACTTCTCCAACCTGCACCCGACCGAACTGCCGCTCTGGCCGCTGCTGTTCATCACCATCGCCTGTGGCGCGGTATCGGGCTTCCACGCCACCCAGTCACCGCTGATGGCGCGCTGCATGCAAAACGAGAAATCCGGCCGCTTCATCTTCTACGGTGCAATGATCGGTGAAGGGATCATCGCCCTGATCTGGTGCACCCTGGGTCTCTCCTTCTACGACAGCACCGAAGCACTCAACGCTACCATGGCCAACGGCGGCCCGGCAGCCGTGGTACACGAAGTCTCCACCAGCCTGCTCGGCACAGTCGGCGGCATTCTGGCCATCCTCGGCGTGGTGATCCTGCCCATCACCTCCGGTGACACCGCGTTTCGCAGTGCTCGCCTGATCGTGGCGGACTTCCTGAAGATGACCCAGAAGCCGCTGGCCAAACGTCTGCTGATCGCCATCCCCATGTTTATCCTTGGTTTCATCATCTCCAAGGCTGAATTCGGGGTGATCTGGCGCTACTTCGGCTGGGCCAACCAGACCACCGCCGTCATCATGTTGTGGGCTGCGGCTGCCTACCTCATCAAAGAGGGCAAGCTGCACTGGATCTGCACCATTCCCGCCATGTTCATGACCGCTGTGGTGATCACCTATCTGGCCAATGCCCCCATCGGGTTCGGGCTTGAGATGGGGACCTCCACCATCATCGGCCTGACTGCAACGGCGGCCATTACCGTGGCCTTCCTGATGAAGTTCCGCCAACCACTGGTTAGCAATCCCAGTGAAGGGTGATGTCTGACTTGAGGTGGTAAAAAAGGGGCCAAAAGGCCCCTTTTTAATTGATAAAAAAACCAATAAAACAACTCGTTATTCCCTTAAGCTCCTATACAGCACAAGCCCTTAAGATTCCGTGCGACCTGACGATAAATATGTGATTTTAAATTGCTTTCCCGAATATATGAATCAATGATAAAGCTGTGCTTAAAGCCAGTGGAGGTTATACATGTTCCTTGATTACTTTGCCCTTGGCCTGCTCGTCTTTGTCGCGCTGGTCATCTTCTACGGAATCATCGTGATCCACGATATTCCTTACGAAATCGCCAAACATCGCAATCATCCCCATCAGGATGCCATCCATGTTGCCGGCTGGGTCAGTCTCTTCACCCTGCATGTGTTGTGGCCTTTCCTCTGGATCTGGGCAACCATCTATCGCCCCGATCGCGGCTGGGGCTTTAACCAGCGCCTGCAAAAAGATGAAGATGATATCGCGGCCCTCAGAGAAGAGCTGGCTGAACTGAAGGGCCGTCTCAACCATATCGAACAGCAAGAGCAACAGGGATAAATCATGGACCTGCTACTGATCCTGACCTATACGGCACTCTGTGTAGCCATTTTCAAAATCTTCCGCATCCCGCTCAACAAGTGGACTGTTCCGACTGCCGCGCTGGGTGGTGTGGTGCTCATCGGCACCCTCATCATGCTGATGAACTACAACCACCCCTACTCCGAGATGGCGCGCAACTACTACCTCTCCACCCCTATCGTACCGCTGGTCAAGGGCCGGGTAGTCGAGGTGCCGGTGCAAGCCAACCAGCCGGTGAAGAAGGGCGATGTGCTGTTTCGCCTCGATGACGAGCCTTTCAGACTGAAAGTGGAAAGCCTGAGCGCCCGGCTCAATGCCAACAAGGATCAACTCAAGTCCATTGACGCCAGACTACGCTCCGCCAAACTGGACAGAGATCGCGCCAGTGACCTGATGCGCCGCGGCGTCGGCAAGCAGCGTGACCTCGACGTGACTCAAGCGAGCGTAGATGAGATCGCCGCCCAGATGGATCAGCAACGCGCCACGCTGGAAGATCTGCAGGCCCAGCTCGATGAAGCCAAATACCAGCTGGCCCAGACCGTGGTCTATGCCCCAAGCGATGGCCATGTGGTGCAGCTTGCCCTGCGTCCCGGCATGATCGCCACCCCCTTCATGTATCGTCCGGTGATGACCTTCATCCACAAGGATGAGACCGCCTATGTCGGCTGGTTCTGGCAGAACAGCATGCAGCGTCTGGCGGTGGGTGACGAGGCCGAAGTGGTGATCGACGGCATCCCCGGCAAGATCTTCAAGGGCAAGGTAACCGCCGTGATCCCGGCCATCGCCGCCGGCAATGTGCAGGCCAACGCCATGCTGCTGGATCAGACCAGCGCTATCCGTCCGGGCCGCATGCCGGTGCTCATCTCCATCACCGACCCCGAGTGGGCCAAGTATCAGGTGATTGCCGGTGCCAGCGGCCAGGCCGCTGTCTATACCGAGTACTTCCACCACGTCTCTGTGATGCGCAAGGTACTGCTGCGCATGGCAAGCTGGATGAACTACCTCTTCCCCTTCCACTAAGCACGCAATGTATTCAACGGGCCGGCATCATGCCGGCCCGCTGTTTTTGTGGCGGCAAGCACCCTATAATGGCGCCACCCTGCGCCGTACCATGCCCAAACGCCACGCCCCCATGTTCGTTCTCAGACCCTATCAGACCGACGCCGTCAACGCCGTGATCAGCCACTTTCGCAAACACCCGGATCCCGCAGTGGTAGTGCTGCCCACCGGGGCTGGCAAGAGTCTGGTGATCGCCGAACTGGCCCGCAAGGCGCGTGGTCGGGTGCTGGTACTGGCCCACGTCAAGGAGCTGGTGGAGCAGAACCATGCCAAGTACGAGGCGTGGGGGCTCAAGGCCGATATTTTCGCTGCCGGCCTGGATCGCAAGGAGGCGAGCGCCCAGGTGGTGTTCGGCTCGGTGCAGTCGGTAGCGCGCAATCTGGCTGCCTTCGACGGGGCGTTTTCGCTGCTCATCATCGACGAGTGCCATCGGGTCTCGCTCGATGACGACAGCCAGTACCATCAGGTGTTAGGCCACCTCAAGGCCACCAATCCGGCCCTCAAGATCCTCGGCCTCACCGCTACCCCTTATCGGCTCGGGCTGGGCTGGATCTACCGGCGCCACTACCACGGCATGGTCAAGAGCCACGGCGAGCGGCTGTTCGGCGACTGCGTGTTCGAGCTGCCCCTGCGTTTTATGGTCAAAAACGGCTACCTGACGCCGCCACGCATGGTGGATGCCCCCATCGTCCACTACGACTTCAGCAAACTGGTACCACGGGAGAACGGCCTCTTTAGCGAGGCGGATCTCAACGGCGAGCTCAAGCGCCAGCAGCGGGTCACACCCCATATCCTGAGTCAGGTGCTGGAGTATGCCGCCGACCGGCAGGGGGTGATGATCTTCGCCGCCACCGTCGAGCACGCCCGCGAAATTCACGGTCTGCTTGGCGCCAGAGGCCAGCTGGCGGCCCTTATCACCGGCGAGACACCGGGACCGGAGCGCGATGCCCTCATCAACGCCTTCAAGGCGCGGGAGATCAAGTTTCTGGTCAACGTGGCGGTACTCACCACCGGCTTCGACGCCCCCCATGTCGATCTTATCGTGATGCTGCGCCCCACCGAGTCGGTCTCCCTCTATCAGCAGATCGTGGGGCGGGGCCTGCGCCTCTCGCCGGGCAAGAGCGATTGTCTGGTGCTCGACTATGCGGGCAACAACTTCAACCTGTTCGCCCCCGAAGTGGGGGAGCCCCGCCCCCATGCCGGTACCGAGCCGGTACAGGTGCCCTGCCCCGCCTGCGGTTTTGCCAACACCTTCTGGGGCAAGACCGACGAGGATGGCAAGGTGATCGAGCACTACGGCCGCCGCTGTCAGGGGCTGTTTGAAGATGACGAGGGTAACCGCGAGGAGTGTGACTACCGCTTTCGCGCCAAGATCTGCCCCGGCTGTGGCGCGGAGAACGACATCGCCGCCCGCCGCTGCCAGAGCTGCGATCAGCTGCTGGTGGACCCTGACGACAAGCTCAAAGAGGCGCTAAATCTCAAGGATTGCATGGTGATCCGCTGCGCGGGTCTCACCTTCACCGCAGGGCGCGGCAAACAGGGGGAGCGGCTGGAGGTGACCTACCACGATGAGGATGGGCTGACCCTCAGTGAATACTTCGGATTTCACTCCCCGGGCGCACGGCGCTTGTTTCAACAGCACTTTGTGCGTCATCATTGGCCCGCCCCGGGGCTGGAGCCCGAATTTGCCACCCTGGCGAGCGTGCTGGCCGCGCAAAGCCAGTTCCGTAATCCGGATTTTGTCATCGCCCGCAAATCGGGTCGCTTCTGGCAGATAAAAGAGAAAATTTTTGATTATGAGGGTCGCTATCGTACCGCCAACTCGATGACATGATGGCGACCGGCATACATGGCATGAATTGCGTTATCCCGTCGATCCCGCATCGACGGGTTGAATTATCAGGGTCGGCACCACTGCCGGGCCCTTCGTCACGTTAGAGGATGTTATGCAGCGGCTGTTGATTGGTTTTTGTGCTCTCTTTTCTTCTCTGGCGGCTCATGCCGCCCCGCTGACGCCCCCTCAGGGTGGCCAGTACGCCATCATGGTGCAGGGCAATAACGGCGTCGAGTTCGCCCGCCACGCCGATCAGATGATCGCCCCCGCCTCCACCATGAAGGTGCTCACCGCGCTGGCAGCTCGCCTCGAGCTGGGTGCCGATTTCCGCTTCGCCACCGACATTCAGGCCCAGCCGGGCGCCAAACAGGGTGACACCATCAACGGCGATATCTGGATCAACTTCGTCGGCGACCCCACCCTCTCCCGCATGGATCTGCTGGCCCTGTTCAAGCAGCTCGGCGTCACCAGCATCAAGGGGAATGTCTACGTCAACACCGGCGCCTACAACGGCTACGAGCGTGGCAACGGCTGGTCGTGGGGGGATCAGACCCTCTGCTTCGCAGCGCCCGTCTCCTCGGTCATCATCGACAAGAACTGCGCCTACGGCACCATCACTGCCACCCAGATTGGCAAACCGGCGGTGGGCAATGTAGCTACCGGCGTCCCCATCGGCATCGGTGCCGACAACGTGGAAGTGATGAGCTATGGCGACATGGCGCGCCAGTTCTGCGCACTGGAAGTGGACATGGCCAAGGGCAACTTCTACGAGCTCAAGGGCTGTATCACCCCGAACAAGGAGCCGCAGGGTCTGCGTTTCGCCATTCACGACGTGGAAGCCTGGGGTTGGGACAACATCCGCTGGGCGATGAACCGTGCCGGTATCAAGCATGATGGCCTGCTGCGGGTCACCCACAAGGCCCCTGAAGGGGCAGAAACCCTCGGCACCCACTACTCGGTCTCCCTGCCGGTGATGCTCGCCAAGATGCTGAAGAAATCGGACAACCTCTACGCCGATACCTTCCTCAAAACCGTGGGCCGTCACTACTACAACAAGCCGGGCAGCTATCGCAGCGGCACCATGGCAGTGCGCGCCATCCTGACCAAGAACGGCATCGATCTGGGCAACGCCACTCTGGCTGACGGCTCCGGTCTCTCCGCTCACAATCTCATCAGCGCCCGTCAGATGATGTCGGTGCTGAACTTCATCCAGAAAAACGATGCCGAGCTTGGCCTGATCAAGCTGCTGCCAAGCTCCCAGGTGGATGGCACCCTGGCATGGCGCCGCAGCGTCACCGCCCCCATGATGAAGAACAAGGTGCACGCCAAGACCGGTACCATCACCGGCACCTCCAATCTGGTGGGCTTTATCGACACGGCGGGCGGCCAGCGCAAGGCGTTTGTGATGTTCCAGCGTGGCCTGTCCCAAGATCCGGCCACCCATGAGCGCTACCGTGCCAGCAAGGCGCCGTGGCCCTGGACTGTGTTCGAGAAGGGGGTGCTGGAGAGCATCTATCAGCAGCAGCCGATCCAGATCGCCGATGAGAGCTGATCCAATAGGCCCACTCGAATCAGGGTATCGATAATTTCGGCTTCAAGTCGCCACGAGGCAGGGCTATGCTGTTGCCTGCCTCATATCAACGGCCATACATAAACGGCTTAAAAAACGGAGAGAAAATATGTTTGCAGTGATTTTTGGTCGCCCGGGTTGCCCCTACTGTGTCCGTGCCGTACAGATCGCCGAGCAGCTGACCGAACAGCGCGATGACTTCAAATTCCGCTACGTGGATATCCATGCAGAAGGCATCACCAAAGAAGATCTGGCCAAGAGCGCCGGCAAGCCGGTCAACACAGTGCCGCAGATCTTCCTGGACGAGCAGCACATCGGTGGCTGCACCGATTTCGAAGCCTACGCCAAAGCGAATCTGGGTCTCTACCAGTAATTCTTGCGGGTCATCCCGAGCGGGTTGAACGCCAGAGCGTATAAAAAAATCCGGCGCCATCAGGCGCCGGATTTTTTATGGGCAACACGCACACATCATCCCCGATCAGGGGGTCACAGACTGGGCGGCAAAGCGAGCAATGATGGGGTTGTGATCCGAACTGTCGGTGGCCGGTGAATTCACCTCGACCAGGTCCAGATTGCGGTAGTAGAGGTGATCCAGCGGGCGACCGAAGGCGGTACGGCGCAAATCAGGCACCGGCACGGCCTCTTGCAGCCCCAGCTCGTCCACCAATTTACTCAACCAGAACTGACGTTTGTCGCTCCAGGTATTGAAATCACCGGCCAGGATCACCGGCCCCTGATGGCGGCGCACCAGCGCAGTCAAATCGTTAAGCTGCTCGCGGAAGGTGGCCATCCCCAGTTCGAAATTGACCGCATGGAGGTTGATCACCAGCACGCCGTCAGGGTCGCCCTGCAGCGGATAGAGGCTCACCAGCCCGGATTTGGGGATACGCAGCAAGGGCTCGGGGGAGCGCACGCCACAGACGAACGCCTGCGGGGTCTTGGCCACCGTCATAACCCCGAACGACACGCCGCCCTGGGTGAAGGCTTGCAGCTGTTGCCACTGGAAATCACCGGCGCGCAGCCAGTCGAGCATATCGGGACGGGTGGCCGACTCTTGCAGCAGCACCAGATCCTGCCCCTTGGCATAACTGTCCATCCCTTCGCGCCAGTTCTTGCGCTGGCCCTTGTAGAGATTCCACACCGTCACCCCGAATTCACGGGGCAGCGCCGTGGTCGCCAACGCCACCAGCGGCGGACGCTGGCAGTCGAGTCCCGGCACAATCCCTTGAGCTGTGACCAGATGGTTCTGATCCGGCACCTCAAAACAGCCTACCAACCCCAGGGTCAGCAGGGAGGTGCCAAGAATGCGATAACTATTTTTCATTGGCTAACAACCGCCCGCCTTTGCTTTTTGTTGCGACCATCACAAACGTCATCCACGCCGACTAAGCTGATAGTCCCTGTTCCACCCAACCAGAAGGACCTTGTCTCATGGCGAAAGAACTTCGGTACAACGTGACGTTTTATGATCAACAAGGAAATTGTCATCAAGTGGAGCTGTCCACCGTCTACCAGATAAGACGGGACCCTCAATGCGATCTCTGCCTGTTTGACACCCTGCAATATGTGGGCTCGGAAGAGATGCTGGAACGCATGATACGGCAAAAAACCGGGCTTGAGCAGGAAATATCCATCATCAATGCCCGGCTGATTTAATCAGGCACTCACCGGAACCGGGCGGGATTTGCCCTGCTCGTCGATGGCGACATAGGTGAAGATCCCCTCGGTCACGCAGTAGCGCTGGGCGTCGTTTTCCCGCAGTACCGGCTTGACCCACACCTCCAGCTTGAGCTTCATGGAGCTGCGGCCGATCTTCATGCAGCGGCCGTAGCAGCAGACCACATCACCCACCTTGACCGGACTGTGGAAGGTCATGCCTTCGACGGATACGGTACAAATACGTCCTTTTGCCAGCTCCTTGGCCATAATGCCCCCACCTATATCCATCTGGGACATGATCCAGCCACCAAAGATGTCGCCATTGGGGTTGGTATCGGCTGGCATTGCCAGGGTTCTCAGCAACAACTCCCCATCGGGGTGACGTTTTGTATCTACCATCATTACCGCCTCTCTCTCATGGATGGCGGCATGATAGGGGGCGATCACCCCCTTGGCAAACCTCAATTACCCGAGGCAGCGAGCTCGGCAAACCAGTGGGCCGGATCGGGCCAGCGATAGTTGAATCCCATCTGCTGACAAATCAGCTGACCGTCGATGGGCTGAAATTCACCGGCAGGCTCGATAAAGACCGGCACGGGCAGCCCCTGCTGACGCGCCGCAAAGGGGTAGAACTGCTCGCGGCGCGGATGCACCGGCGCGCTCAGGTTGAAGACATCTCCGTCCTTGCCCCGCTCCAGCAGCAAGATGCAGGCCGCCACCACATCGTCCAGATGGACCAGATTGACCGACTGGGCGCCGCCATCGAGAGTCTTGCCCGCCAGGAAACGGCCGGGATGGCGATCCGGGCCATAAAGGCCGGAGGGACGCACTATCATCACCGTCTCGAAACCGGCCGCCAGCACCGCCCGCTCCGCCGCCAGCATCCGCTCGCCACGGGCATGGCGGGGTTGGGGCTCTTCCCCCTCCTGCTGTCCTGCGCCCCATACCGAGGTGGCGCTGACAAACAGCACCCGCCGGGTGCCATTCGCTTTGGCCAACGCGCAGGCCCTTGCCACCGCCTGCGGATAGTCATCGGTCTTGCTGGGCGGTACGCAGATAACCAACGATTCGCAGGGGATGGGCCACGGCGCTTTTTGATCAGCGATGGGCATCTCGGCAGAGCCCATGTTGGCAGAGATGGTCAGCGGATGGGCGTTGATCCCCTCCCCCTGCAAACGGGCCGCCTTCTCGGCGCTGCTGACCGTCACCGCCACCGGCTTGCCAGCCGCCAGCAGGGCCCGCGCCAGCGGCAGCCCGAGCCACCCCGCCCCCAGAATGCCGATCGTCCCGGCGATATGTTGCTCTGTCATCGTCCCTTCTCCTGCTTGACGTGTTTTGCCCCGCAGCTTACCTGCCTTGGAGGGAAAAGGAAGTCTCAGCCTACAGTTAGATAAATGCCGCAAAAATGGCGGCATTTATCTTTTGTTCGTAGTTAATATAAATAACTGCACTTTTTAAAACTATTAATCTATAAAGTATAACATTCAGAATTCCATATTAAGTAATTGATTACATTCCTCACCGAACCGGTTGAATATTGTTCAGCAATTGATGGAAATAGTCAAATACTTGACTCGGTAGGCGCCCATACCTGAAATCAATCAAATTACTTTCCATTATCACCTTCCTACGTTCTTCCGAAGCTAGGTCAAATTCCACCACCGTAGCCAAATACTCTAGAGCATACTCACCAGAGTAATCAGAGCCTTCCGACAATTGAAGGAAATCTAGTAATTCTTGAACGCTAGCACGTTTGTTAATAACTGCATCCAGCATTCTTGGATTAGCAACCTTCATGAAGCAAATTGTCGCCATTATACCTTGGTAAAAGTCGCTCATAGGCTCATTGCGAGAATTTTCTATAATCGCAAAATAAGTTAAAATTCTTTCTATATCGCGCAGTGATGGTTTTAAATGCTTAGCCAGTGACTTTAGGATTTGCACCGCATTCTCATTGTTAACTTTCCTTCCTTCCCTCATTAAGTCAAAAGCAGTTATTAGATACTTAGCACCATCGTCTTGTTGATATTTACCTGATGTACGAGGCAGGGAGAGCCAAACATTAATAAATTTTTGCAGGTATGTAACTGAGTCAATTCCATCACCATATCGACACTTGACCGACTCCTCCAATTGCTTTCTATTCATAACAAGCAAGAATGTGATACCTGATACTGAGAATAGGTGTTTAATATTTTCCAGTAGATCTAATGCAAAATCAGGTCTACAACGATCAAGCTCATCAATAACAAAAACTATGCGTTTTCCAGGTGTATGATTGATCGCTATATCTGATAAAAACTTTCTGAAATTGCTCAATGCTAATTTATCTGCTTTAGAACTCTCAAACTTTGAAGCAATAACTGAATCTACTTGCTCAGAAACCAATGTAGAAATATCATTTTCAGCTTGATCGAGTATCGAACCATCAATTAGACCAGCAGTACCTAGTCGAATGCCAGTTTTAATCATCCCTCGACTAAAAGTTTTAAAAACCTGAGCTGCTTTTTGCTTAAACTCTACTTTCTTACTTTCAGCCTTGTCCTCTAGTAACTCATATATTTCTGAGGCGAGAGCTAAGAATGGTTCTTTTTGATAGTCATTTTCAAATGCATCGAAATATATTGTTTCAAGAGGTGGCTCTTGCTTATATTTATTCTCACCAGTCCACATTTTTATAAATGTGCTTTTGCCTTCACCCCATTGAGCATCCAAGGCCAGCACCAAATTCTCATCAGAATTCATTATCAAATTATAAAGTCGGTCACCAAACTGCTTTCGATTAAACAAATCTTTTTCTGTTGAAAACCCTTCACCATCATTAATTTTTAACTCTGGTACTGTTAGCTTCATAACTCACCCCAAAATAAAACCTTATTTACAGAATAGATATATTAAAAAATTTCATGCGTACATCATGCCCACTTGGGGCTCCCATATCAATAATTTTATTATTTGCATCAATGTCGTGATAATTCTGTAACGGTACTTTCCATCGGACAAAATGTGTTTTTCCTGTGAGCAATTCGTGTATTTCCAATACATAAAAGCGGGCCATTGGCCCGCTTGGTTATATTTCACTCACCCATCCTCACACCGGTGGATGGAAATGGCTGGCTTCGCGGGTGGCCATCTCCTCGTAGGTGGCCCACTTCTGCCACGCCACTTTTTGCGCCACCAGCATCAGCCGTTCGGCCTCCTCCGGATGGCTCTGGGCCAGCACCCGATAACGGGTCTCCTCTTGGCGATATGTGGCAAGGGGAATGGAGGGGCGCAGGCTGTCGAGACTGAAGGGGTTCTGCCCCGCACTGCGCAAGACCGGGTTGTAGCGCATCAGCGGCCAGTGACCAGAGGCCACGGCCCGTTTTTGCTGGGTCAAACCAAACTCCATATCGATGCCGTGGGCGATACAGTGGCTGTAGGCGATGATAAGCGACGGGCCCGGATAGGCCTCCGCCTCACGCAAGGCTTGCAGCGCCTGCTGCGGATTGGCACCAAAGGCGATGCGGGCAACATAGACGTTGCCGTAGGAGATGGCCTGCAACGCCACATCCTTCTTGGCCAGCGTCTTGCCTCCCGCCGCGAACTTGGCGACGGCGCCGAGCGGGGTCGATTTCGACATCTGGCCGCCGGTGTTGGAGTAAACCTCGGTATCCATCACCAGCACGTTCACATCGCGGCCCGAGGCGAGCACATGATCGAGCCCCGATGAGCCGATGTCATAGGCCCAGCCATCGCCGCCGATGATCCAGACCGAGCGGCGCACCAGCTGATCGATGAGTGATAGCAGCTCGCGGGCCTTGCCGGATTTCACCTCTTCCAGCCGCTCCCGCACTTGCGCCACCCGGGTGCGCTGGGCGCGGATCTCCGACTCCAGCCGTTGCGGGGCGCTAATCAGGGTATCGACCAGCTCTGCGCCCAGCTCCCCCTTCATTGCTTCGAGAGCCGCCACCGCCTGACCGTGATGCTGATCGGCGGTGAGACGAAAACCAAAGCCAAACTCGGCGTTGTCCTCGAACAATGAGTTGGACCAGGCCGGCCCTTTCCCTTCGCTGTTCTTGGCCCACGGCGTGGTCGGCAGGTTGCCGCCATAGATGGAGGAGCAACCGGTGGCGTTGGCCACCAGCATGCGATCGCCAAACAGCTGGGTCAGCAGCTTGAGATATGGGGTCTCGCCACAGCCAGCGCAGGCACCGGAGAACTCGAACAGGGGTTCGAGGAACTGGGTGCCGCGCACCGTGGAGAAGTCCACCCGCTCGCGAGCAGGCCAGGGCAGGCTCTCGAACCAGCGCAGCGCCTGTTTCTGGCCTGCTAGGTGCGGCGCCTTGTCCATCATGGCGATGGCGCGCTCGCCCTCATGGCTCTCATCCGCTCCAACCCGCACCGGACAAGCCTGCACGCACTGGCCGCAGCCGGTGCAATCCTCCGGATAGAGCTGCAGGGTGTAGCGGCTGTCGGGGAAACCCTTGGCTGTGACGGGCACCGACTGGGCAGCCTCGGGGGCGGTCGCCAACCAGTCCTGATGGTAGAACTTGGCCCGCAGCGCCGCGTGGGGGCAGACAAAGACGCAGTTGCCGCACTGGATGCAGATATCGGAGTGCCAAATCGGGATCTCGCGGGCGATATCCCGCTTCTCGAAGCGGCTGGTGGCGGTGGGGTAAGTGCCATCCACCGGCAGCATGGATACAGGGATCAAATCGCCGCGCCCCGCCAGCATCTCGCCAGTGACCCGCTGGACAAACTCGCTGCCACCCGGTGCCAGCGGTAGCGGATAGTCGCTGATCTGCTCGTCACCGGCCGGGATCGCCACCTTGCAGAGGTGAGCCAGGGTATCGTCCACCGCCGCGAAGTTGCGCGCCACCACCTCGGGCCCCTTGCGGGCATAACTCTTCTCGATGCTCTCCTTAATCAGCGCAATGGCCTCATCCCGCGGCAAGACTCCGGCTAGCGCGAAGAAACAGGTCTGCATAATGGTGTTGATGCGATTGCCCATGCCGTTTTGCTCGGCCACCCGATCCCCATCGATGCAGTAGAGCTGGATATTGAGGGCACGGATACGGGCGCGCAGCCGCTCGGGCAGCTGACCCCACACCTTGTCCGCCTCATAGGGGGCATTGAGCAGCAGGGTCGCCCCTTCTGCGGCGTGCTCCAGCAGATCGACCGACTCGACAAAGCCCCACTGGTGGCAGCCGATAAAGCTCGCCTGCTCGATAAGCCAGGGGGCGTCGATGGGCTCGGGGCCAAAGCGCAGGTGGGAGACGGTGCGCGAGCCCGACTTTTTGGAGTCGTAGACGAAGTAGCCCTGGGCGTGGAACCCCTCCAACTCGCCGATGATCTTGATGCTGTTCTTGTTGGCACCGACAGTGCCGTCGGCACCGAGGCCGAAGAAGAGTGCCCGCACCCGGCTGGCGGGCTCCAGATCGCCGATGGGATGCCATGCCAGACTGAGGCCCGACACATCATCCACTATCCCCACGGTAAAGCGGGGGCGCGGCGCATCGGATGCCAGCTCCTCGAACACAGCCGCGCACATGGCGGGAGTGAACTCTTTGGAAGAGAGACCATAGCGGCCGCCACTGAGCCAGGGCAGCCGCTTGATAAGGCCGCGCTGCAAGCCGTCGATCAGCGCGCTCTGCACATCCAGCAGCAGCGGCTCGCCGCCCGCCCCCGGCTCCTTGGTGCGATCCAGCACGGCGATGCGCCGCACGCTCTGCGGCAGCGCATCGAGCAGCGCCTGTACCGGGAAGGGGCGATAGAGGCGCACAACCAAGACCCCGGTCTTGCGATCCTGTTGGTTGAGCCAGTCCACAGTGGTGCGGGCGGTGGCGGCCCCCGAGCCCATCAGCATGATGACGTCGGTGGCATCGGGCGCGCCGTGGTACTCCACCAGCCGGTAGTGGCGGCCAGTCAGCTCGCCGAGATTGTCCATGCACTGCTGCACCCGCGCCGGTACCGCTTCGTAGAAGGGGTTGACGCTCTCGCGGGACTGGAAGTAGGTATCGGGGTTCTGGGCGGTGCCGCGCATCACCGGATGATCCGGGTTGAGCGCCCGCGCACGGTGGGCGCGCACCCAGTCGTTGTCGATAAGCGCCCGGATCTCGTCCCGATGCAGGGCGGTGATCTTGTTCACCTCGTGGGAGGTACGGAACCCGTCGAAGAAGTGGATAAAGGGCACCCGGCACTGCAGGGTGACGCTGTGGGCAACCAAGGCCAAGTCCTGCGCCTCCTGCACCGAGCCGGAGGCAAGCATGGCAAAGCCGGTGCTGCGCGCCGCCATCACGTCCTGATGGTCGCCAAAGATCGACAGCCCCTGCGCCGCCAGCGAACGGGCCGCCACATGGAACACCGCCGAAGTCAGTTCACCGGCGATCTTGTACATGTTGGGCAGCATCAGCATCAGCCCCTGACTGGCGGTGAAGGTGGTGGCGAGCGCCCCCGCCTGCAGGGCGCCGTGTACCGTGCCAGCCGCCCCCCCTTCGCTCTGCATCTCCACTACGGTGGGGATGTTGCCCCACAGGTTGGTCTGTCCCTCCGCCGCCCAGGCATCGGCCAGTTCGGCCATGGTCGAGCTCGGGGTAATGGGATAGATGGCACACACTTCACTCAGCTGGTAGGCCACCCGGGCCGCGGCTTCGTTGCCATCGACCATGATCAGTTCATGTTTCATTGGGACTCCTCCGGTTGGCGCAGCTCGATGGCGTGACAAGGGCACTGGTCGTGACAGGCACCGCAGCCGGTGCAGCGCTCGGCATCCACCTGATAGCCTTTGCCCGGCCCCAACTTGGCGATGGCCTGTTCGGGGCAGCTGCCATAGCAGCCGTCGCACTCGAAGCAGTTGCCGCAGGAGTAACAGCGCGCCGCCTCGTAACGGGCGGCCACCTCATCCAGCCCGCCGATGATCTCGCCAAAGTCATCCCGCGCCCACGCCGGTTTGACCGGCTGACTGCTGGCGGGCGCGTGGGTCTGGAACCAGAGCTGCAACTGCTCCGGCCCCACCAGCGGGTAGGAGAGCGGTTTGTGGTAGTGGCGACCGCGCAGCCAGGCATCCATATGGCGTGCCGCCTTCTTGCCGTGGCCGGTGGCGATGGTGACGGTGCGCTCGGAGGGCACCATGTCGCCACCGGCAAACAGACCCGGCACATCCGTCATCAGGTTCTCACCAACCTGTACGACCCCTTCCTTGTTGACCCGCACGCCGGGAATGCTCTCCAGCACGCTCAAATCAACCTCCTGACCCAGCGCCAGAATAAGGGAGTCCGCTTCAAGGGTTTCAAACTTGCCGGTGGGCACCGGCTTGCCCTCGGCATCCAGCGCCATCACCTCCACCTCGATATTGGTGTTGTCGAGCTGGCGAATGCTGCGCAACCAGTTGATCTTGATCCCCTCCTCCTCGGCCTCATCGGCTTCAAAGGCGTGGGCAGGCATATGATCCCGGTCGCGGCGGTAGATGATCATTGCCTCTTCAACGCCCAAACGGCGGGCGGTACGGGCCGCATCCATGGCGGTATTGCCCCCCCCATAAATCGCTACCCGCCGTCCCAGTTTAGGGGGCGGCAAGCCCTGTTCTTCGGCCAGGCTAGCCTGTTCGAGGAAACTCACCGCATCGAGGATCTTGCCCGCTTCCCGGGCCGGAATATCGACCCGCTTGGCCAGATGGGCGCCGATGGCCATAAAGACGGCATCAAAGCCCCCCTCGTCGCGCTCGCGCAGCACATCCTCCACCTTGTGGTTGAGGGTCAGGGTCACCCCGGCCGCCACGATGCGGGCCACCTCCCGATCCAGCACGTCGCGGGGCAAGCGGTAGGCGGGAATACCGAAACGCAGCATGCCGCCAGCAAGCGGCCCCGCTTCGCGGATCTCCACCTGATGGCCAAGCCGGTTGAGGTGCCAGGCGCAGGAGAGGCCGGAGGGACCGGCACCGATCACCAGCACCTTCTTGCCGCTGGCGGGCGCGGGGGGCGCAGGCAGCCAACCTTTGGCCAGCGCCTCGTCGCCAAGGAAACGCTCGATGGCGTGGATGGAGACGGATTCATCCACCTGACCGCGGTTGCAGGCGCTCTCGCAGGGGTGATAGCAGACCCGACCATGAATGGCGGGCAAGGGGTTCTCTTCGATCAGGGTCTGCCAGGCCGCCTCAAAACGGCCGGCCTGCGCCAAAGAGAGCCAGGCCTGGATATTTTCTCCGGCCGGGCAGGCGTGATTGCAGGGTGGCAGGGCCGGCCGCCAGACGGGTAGCCGGGTACGCACCGGGCCTGTTCCCGTTTTCAGGGAGAGATCCGGCAATGGGGTCATGTCCAGTTGTTTGCTCATACATTGCTTTCTTCTTTTTGTGTGACAGGCCCCACCCGATGGCGCTTGATACCGTGTAGCCGAAGCGGACGGTGGCCGGATGGGGAAGAAGCGAAAGCGTTAGAAACTGGGAACTGAGTCGATAATGGCCGCTTTTTTGTACTGATTAGCGAATCAGGATCAAAAAATGTTGCACTTTATGGTTCATAGAGACCAGAACGTGACTCAAGTAACATCTTCTCCAGCTGACCGCTGGCTTTCAGTTTGGCGAGCCCCCGATTGAAGGTTTTGACCAGCTCGTCAGCGTTGGCGCGCTTGCGGCTGATCAGCAGGTGACCTTCAACCTTCATCACGGGTTTTGAATGGGTTGCAAAGAGATCGACCGTGCTGGCCGGGTAGAACTGACGCAGGGAGTAGTAGCCAACATCTATGTTCTCCAGGGTCAGGTCGGCGCGGCCGGAGAGCAGCAGATCGAAGCTCTGGCGCAGCCGGGTGACGAACTGCACCTGCAGCGGCACCTGCGCGATGGCTGCAAAAAAATCTGCATTGTAGGTATAGCCACTGACCGCAGCCAGCTTGCGATCCGCCAGATCCTGATAGCCACGCCATTCCAGCGGATCGGACTTGAGATAGAACCAGACGTAGGTCTCGCTCAGGATGGGATCACTGTAGAGATGGGTTTTGCGCCGCTCGCTCGACTCATACCAGTGGACTGTGCCATCCACCACTCCCTCCTCCGACAAGCGAAAGGCCCGCTTCCAGGGAAGAAACTGGAACTTGACGCTCACCCCTTCACTCTTGAATGCCTCGCTCACCACATGAGGGATAAGCCCCTGATATTTCAGCGTCTCGGAGCAGTAAGGAGGATACTCTCCCGTGGTCAGGGTCAGCTCCTGCGCCCAGAGCCCGTGGCAAAAAAGGCTCCCCGCCAGCAACCAGCTTATTTTCATCCCGATGCCCTCTTGTTCTGTTTTCCCAACTATAGACCGCCCCCTGGAAAGGATTGCCGGATCGCCGGGGAACCGTTATGTTCCCCTTTTTCCAGGCGATCGCGCCGCGTCACAAGGATATGAAGATGCCCAGGCTAGACAGCATTCACCTCTACCCCATCAAATCGACTGCAGGTATGCCGCTGGCTCGCGCCCGGGTGACCGAAGAGGGACTGGCAGGGGATCGCCGCTACATGGTGGTCAAACCGGACGGCACCTTTATCACCGCCCGTACCCATCCCCAGCTGCAACAGATCGTGGCCACCCCCATCGAAGGAGGCTTGCAACTGCGCTATCCGGGCTTTGAACCGCTCACCCTGCAAGAGGTCGACTTCAGCCGCGCCCCGCAAGCTACCGGAGTCTGGAGCGACCGTTTCACCGCCCTGCACACCGACCCCAAAGCCGATGGGTGGCTAAGCCGGGTGGCAGGGGAGACGGTGCAACTGCTCTGGCTGGGTGAAACCTCGGATCGCTTTCGCGAGAAGACCGGCACCCGGGTCAGCTTTGCCGACGGTTATCCGCTGCTGCTGATAAGCCAGGCTTCCCTTGAGGATCTCAATCTGCGCTCCGATGCCCTGCACCAGATGAGCCAGTTCCGCACCAATCTGGTGGCAAGCAATACCCAGCCCTTCGAGGAGGACAGCTGGGTGCGTATCCGCATCGGCGAAGTGGAATTTAAAGTGGTCAAGCCCTGCAGCCGCTGCATCATGACCACGGTGGAAGCAGGCACCGATCGCTTCAACGCCCTGAAAGAGCCGCTGGCCACCCTCACCCGCTACCGCCGTGGCGAGGATGGCGAGGTCTACTTCGGCCAGAATCTGGTGGCGCTGAACGAGGGGTGGATTGAAGCAGGCAGCGAGATCGAGGTACTGGAGCGCACCCGTCCGGTGGTCTATCCCGCCGCCGCGCCGAAGAAGCGCGAGCTGGTCTGCGTGGCCCGCGAACCGCTGGCGCGGGATCTGGAGACCTTCTGGTTCGAAGCAGCCGATGGCGAGCCCCTGCCCGACTACCTGCCGGGCCAGCATCTGCCCATCAGCCTCGATATCAAAAACGAGCGGATTCAACGACGCTATACCCTGAGCTCTACGCCGGACCACCCGGAGCGTTACAGCATCAGCGTCAAGAAGGTGGAGGGTGGCCGCATCTCCCACTGGCTGCACCAGCAGTTGCAGGTGGGTGATCGGCTGCTGGCCGCCAACCCCGCTGGCGAGTTTCACTTAGGGTCCGAGCGCAATCTACTGTTGCTCTCCGCAGGCTCCGGCGTCACCCCCATGCTGGCGATTGCCAGCACCCTGGCGCTACGCGGGGAGCTGGAAGAGGTTCACTTTATGCACCTGTGCCGCAGTGAAGCGGACATTCCCGCCGCCAGCGAACTGCACGCCATGGCGCAGCAGGGGATGACCCTCACCATTATCCTGAGCCAGCCGGACAATCACTGGCAGGGGCTGCAAGGGCGACTCAATGATGAGCATCTGCAACTGGTCAAAGGATTGGCCGGGAAAGAGGTCTTTATCTGCGGCCCCCACGGCTTTATGGCCGATGCGGCGGCGAAAGTGGCAGCCCTCGGCGTTCCAGCCGCACGGATCAAACAGGAGAGTTTTGGCGGCGCGATTCTCTCGGTGGTTCGCCCCCATCAGGCGGTGCAACTGCGTATCGGCGTCCAAGCCTTTACCGGCAACAATCAGGGCACTGTGCTGGATCAGGCCAACAAGCAAGGTGTAGAGCTGCCCTGGAGCTGCCGCGCCGGCATCTGCGGCAGTTGCAAACAGACGCTGATCTCGGGCGAGGTGGATCACCCCGACGCCCCCGCCATCACCGCCGCCGAGCGGGCAGAGGGCAAGATCCTTGCCTGCTGCGCCGTGCCGCTCACCGACCTTGAAATCCTATGATCGGGTGATCAAGCCGCGTTAACTCACGCCCCCCCAGATGACCGGGGAATTGACCCCGGTCATCTTTATCCACACTTGTTCACCTGATCGGCCCTTAATTTGTCCCCACCGCCTTCATCTGTAAGTTTCCCTTCCTATACTCTCAGAGCAAAAAGCCTTGCCAGCCATTGACTTGGCGATGCTCCATACGACACTCAGCCATAGGGAAAGGACGCCCATACCATGGAACAGAACAAGCCCGCCTTTCAGCTCAACCTGCTGCTATCCGTCATCACCCTGATCCTGCTGTCACTGGTGTTTTTCGCCTACAGCTGGGCTGGGAAACAGCTGGAAGAGAGTTATCGACAACAATATGTCTCCTACCTGCTGGCCGACGAACTGCGCCAATCCTCCGATGACCTGACCCGACTCGGGCGCACCTACGTCATCACCAAGGATCCAGCCTACGAACAGCAGTACATGCGGATCCTGGCCATTCGCAACGGCGAGCAGCCGAGACCGGATGGCTACAACCGTATCTACTGGGACTTTGTCGCCGCCAACGGCCAGAATCCCCGCCCTGACAGCAATGTTCGCCGCGGCCTGATCGATCTGATGAAGGATGCCGGTTTTACCGACGGGGAGCTCGCCAAACTGAACGAGGCCAAAAACAACTCGGATGCCCTGGTCAACACCGAGGTCGCCGCCTTCAAACTGGTGCAACAGAGCGATGGAGACCCGGTTGCCAACCAGCAAAAAGCCATCGCCATGATGCATGACAAGGCCTATCACCAGAACAAGGGGCGCATCATGTCCCCCATCGATGACTTCTACGTGATGATGGAGCAGCGCAACCATGAGGCAGTCGAGAGCGCCATCACCAATACCGACATGCTGCGCTATCTCTTTATCGCCCTCGGTCTGGTGTTGATGTTCTTCCTCTGGCGCACCTATCGCTCCCTGCTCGATCTGGTGGGCACCTCGGTCGAACAGCTCAAGACCGATCTCCATATGATGGCGGAAGGGGACTTCTCGCGCCCCATCAAGGTGCCGGCAGGATCGAAAGAGAGCCTGATCGGCCTGCTCGGCGGTATGCAGACCACCCTCAAGGGGATCATCGCCAAGGTCTCTCACTCCACCGAGGAGCTATCCCATTCTGCCGATAGCATCGCCCAAATTGCCGAGCAGACTGCCCAGTTTGCCACCGATCAGCAAACCAGCACCCAGACCATGGCCGCCGCCATCGAGGAGCTGGTGGTGAGCATCAGCCACCTCTCCGACAATGCCACCCATGCCGACGAGCTGAGCAAGGTCTCCGCCAATACCCTGGAGGAGGGCTCGGGGGTCATTAAAGAGACTCTCGGCAGCATCGAGAATATCTCCACCACGGTGGGGGATGCGGCCAGCACCATCTCCGAGCTCAACGGCCATACCCAGCAGATTTCGGAGATCATCGGGGTGATCCGCGGCATCGCCGATCAGACCAACCTGCTGGCTCTCAACGCGGCCATCGAGGCAGCGCGGGCCGGTGAACAGGGTCGCGGCTTTGCAGTGGTCGCCGACGAGGTGCGCAATCTGGCCAGTCGCTCGGCGGCCTCAACCCAGCAGATCACCGGGATGATTAGCAAAATCCAGAGCGGGGCAGATGCCTCCATCCGCAGCATGGAGAACACGGTCAACAACGTCTCTCGCGGGGTCACGCTGGCCAACCAGACCGGCGAGGCGATCGCCAGCATCCAGAGCCACGCCTCCAACCTCACCGGCCTGATGGGAGAGATCAGCCACACCCTGCGCGAGCAGTCCACCGCCGCCAACGAGGTGGTCTCTACCGTCGGCAACATCACCTCCCTCTCGGAGCAGTCGGGGGATGCCGCCCGTCACGTGTCCCAAGAGGCGGCCAAGCTCAAGCAGCTGTCACGGGTGCTGCGCCAGGAGATGGGGCACTTCAAGCTTTAAAGAACGCTGAAAAGCAAAACGGCTGCCCGAAGGCAGCCGTTTTTTATTCGGGGTATCCCCGTCATTCAGTATCTATCAACCACGCAGGGCGGCGATACGCTGCTCGATGGGCGGGTGGCTCATGAACAGCTCGCTCATGGAGCGCTTGCCGTTGATGCCAAAGGCCATCATGGAGCCTTCCAGCTGCGGCTCGGCACCGCGGGAGAGGCGCTCAAGGGCGGCAATCATCTTGTCGCGACCGGCCAGCTTGGCGGCACCGGCATCGGCACGGAACTCGCGCTGACGGCTGAACCACATGACGATGATGGAGGCCAGAATACCGAACAGCATCTCCAGCACGAACACGGTGATCATGTAGGCAAAACCGCCGGAGCTGCTGCTCTCTTCCTCGTTGTTGGAGCTGAAGAAGTTGCTGATCACGCCAGCCACGATCCGGGCGAAGAACATCACGAAGGTGTTCACTACACCCTGGATCAGGGTCAGGGTCACCATGTCGCCATTGGCCACGTGGCTAACCTCGTGGGCCAGTACCGCTTCCGCCTCGTCACGGCTCATGCTGTAGAGCAGGCCGGAGGAGACCGCCACCAGCGAATCATCGCGGCGGGCGCCGGTTGCAAAGGCGTTCATCTCGGGAGAGTCGTAGATCCCCACTTCCGGCATCTTGATACCCGCTTCGCGGGCCTGACGGGCCACAGTACTCACCAGCCAGTGCTCAGTCTCGTTACGGGGTTGCTCGATGACCTGGACGCCATAGCTGCGCTTGGCCATCCACTTGGACATCAGCAAGGAGATAAAGGAACCCCCAAAACCGAACACGGCACAGAACACCAACAGCCCGGAAATGCTGGACTTGTTGATCCCCAGAACCGAGAACAGGATATTGAGTACCACCCCCAGCACCAGCATGACGGCCAGGTTGGTCACCAGGAATAGCATAATTCGCTTCATATAGACTCCTTGTGAAGATAAGGGACATGACCGGGGATCACTCGGGATCCCCACCTGATCATGTTAATGTCGACATTCTAGGGAGATTCGATGAATGTTCGCTGAATATGCCGTCAAAGTAGCGGCGAGATATCGAGACGCCCCTGCAAATCGGCTTCAAGCGGATTGTTTATAAACGGAATTTCGCCGAGGAAGGGGGCAGGCAGCAAGCCCCTCAGGGTGTCCAGATTTTCCTGATAATGGCTCATGGAACCATGGAGCCGATTAATTACCCACCCCGCCACCGGCAGCTGATCATTGCGAATGGCGGCAAAGGTGAGCAGCGCATGGTTGAGGCAACCCAGCTTGGCCCCCACCACCATAATCACCGCCATGTTCTCCTGCTTGACCCAGTCCGACAGCAGATGCTTGCGATCGAGCGGCAGATACCAGCCCCCCGCCCCTTCCACTACCGCCAGTTCGGCCCCGGCCTGTTCAATCTTGCGTAGCCCCTCGCTCAACCCCTGCATAGTGATGGGCTGGCGCGCCTCGCTGGCGGCGATATGGGGCGCAATCGGCGGCTCATAGGCGAACGGATTGACCACCTCATAGGGCAGCGGCAGGCTCGCCGCCTCCTGCAACAGGACAGCATCAAGGTTGCGCAGCCCGTCCGGGGTGCGGGCACATCCGGCCGAGACCGGCTTGTAACCCGCGCACTTGATTCCCTGTGCGCTGAATTCACGCAGCAGGGTGCGCGCCACCAGCGTCTTGCCCACATCGGTATCGGTGCCGGTGATAAAGAATGATTTCATACGGTTCTCTCCTTGGCAGGGCCCGTTGACTACCCTGCACACACTGCGATTCCCGGCGCTCAGCAAGGCTTGCTGAGGCGGCCGAGGCACACCCGATAACTGGCGACCAGCCTGCCATCGGGCTGGCGAAACGCCTCATACGCCTGAGCCAGCTGCTGCAATCTGGCGCGACCGCTCAGACCGGCCGGGGCGGCACTCCCCTGATTGTCATTGACCTGATTGGCCCCAATCCCCTTGAGATCGCGCAACAACTGCGGCAATTCAAGATAGGCGAGATCCCAGGTGATACAACGCAGCTCGGGAGCAGATACCCCGGCGCTAGCCAGCGCCTGCTCCAATTGTGGCAGGCTGAGGAAGCGATTGACATGGGCGCGACCATCAAGCTGCTGCCAAGCGGCTCGCAACTGCCAGAGTGACTCATCTAGCAGGGTCGAGAAAAAGATCTGGCCGCCCGGTTTGACCACCCGCAGCAACTCGCCAAAAGCCTGGGCCGGACGCTCGCACCACTGCAACGCCAGACTGGAGAAAACCCAGTCGAACGCGTTATCGGCGAAAGGAAGCTGCTCCGCATCGCCGCAGAGCAGGCGGGCGCCGCTGCCACGCAAGGCGGCCTGCGCCAGCATGCCGGGGGCGAGATCAAGCCCCACCAGCTGGTGACAACGGTTCGCCAGTTGGGGCAAGAAAAAGCCGGTGCCGCAGCCCAGATCCAGCCCGCTCACCGTCAGATCAGTGCCAACCAGCCTGTCTGGCATCCATTCCAACAGCGCCTGACCCACCTCCTGCTGAAAGCGGGCGTGGGCATCGTAATGACGAGCGGCGGCGCCGAAACGGCGAGCAAGCTGCGCCTTGTCCACCGTTTGAAAACGCTCAGTCATGATGAGCCTCCCCAAGCGTTGTAACTGCAGGGCAGACCCCCAAGGCATCGAGCAAGCGATCCACATCCTGCTCGCGGTGAGCCGCGCTCAGGGTAATGCGCAGCCGGGCCGTACCGACTGGCACAGTGGGCGGGCGGATGGCGCTCACCCAGACGCCGCGTTCCCGCAGCCGTTCTGCCAGTTGCAGGGCAACACTGCTCTCCCCCACCAGCAGCGGCTGGATCGGGGTATCGCTCGCGCCAAGCTGCCAACCCAACTCCTCTGCCCCTTGCCGGAAGCGAGCGATCAGCTGGCCAAGATGGGCGCGGGCCTCATCGGCGGCACGTACCAGTTCGATACTCTTGCTGACCGCACAGGCCTGCGCGGCGGGCATATGGGTGCTGTAGACATAATGGCGGGCGAAGTTGACCAGATACTCCACCAGTTCGCGACTGCCGCCGACAAAGGCACCGGCAACCCCGAGCGCCTTGCCAAAAGTGCCCATCTGGATGTGTACGCTGGCAGGAGGAACCCCCTGCGCCGCCAGAGTGCCGCGCCCCTCGGGCCCCTGCACGCCGAGGCCGTGGGCATCGTCGATCATCAGCCAGTTGCCGCTCCGGGCTGCCAATGCCGCGAGTTCACCCCAGGGGGCCTGATCCCCGTCCATACTGAACACCCCTTCCGAGACAATCAGTCCGCGATTTGGCTCAAGCTGCCGTTCAAGGGCCGCCATATCGTTGTGGGCAAAACGCTTCATCTTGCAAGGGAGCTGGCTACCCATCTCCTGCAAAGAGGCGTGGTTGAGTTTGTCCTGCCACAGCAGATGCTCCTTGTCGAGCAGGGCTTTGAGCACCGCCTGATTGGCAGAAAAGCCGCAGTTGAAGAGCAACACCGCCTGCACCCCGAGCCACTCGGCCAGGATCTCCTCCAGCTCTTGGTGGGCACGACTGTAACCAGTCACCAGTGGCGAGGCGCCGGAGCCCGTGCCATAACGCTCAATCCCCGCGTTGAAGGCGGCCTTGATGGCGCCGTGATCTGCCAGTCCCAGATAGTCGTTGGCGGAAAAGTTGAGGTAGTCGCGCCCCGCGACCCTGAGCTGCCCGCCACTCGCCCCGTCGGTCGCGATGCGGTTGCGCAGCAGGCCAGCCTGTTCGCGCCCGGCCAGCGCCGCGCCCAATGCAAAGGGGCCTGTTACTGCTGGGCCAGTCATGACCGCGCAGCCCCGGCACGGGGGCGGGTGGCGTCATAAAACATCTCGGCAGGCTCGCTCTGGCGACTCACCTCGGCCAGCAGCTCCTCTTCTTGTACCTGATCCGGCTTCTGGGCCCGCTGGGCGGGACGAATGCCGAGCCGCTTGAACAGCTGCATGTCGCTGTTCTCGTCCGGGTTGGGAGTGGTCAGCAACTTGCAGCCATAGAAAATGGAGTTGGCCCCGGCCATAAAGCACATCGCCTGCATCTGCTCGTTCATCTTCTCCCGCCCGGCAGAGAGTCGCACATGGGAGGCTGGCATCATGATCCGTGCCACGGCGATGGTGCGGATAAATTCGAACGGGTCGAGGTTCTCCTGATCCTCCAGCGGCGTCCCCTTTACCTTGACCAGCATGTTGATGGGCACGCTTTCGGGATGACGGGGCAAGTTGGCCAGCGCCATCAAGAGGCCCGCCCGATCTTTCGCCTGCTCGCCCATGCCGACGATGCCGCCGGAGCAGACCTTCATGCCCGCGCCGCGCACATGCTCCAGGGTATCGAGCCGGTCCTGATAGGTGCGGGTGGAGATGATCTCGCCGTAAAACTCCGGCGAGGTGTCGAGGTTGTGGTTGTAGTAATCGAGCCCCGCAGCGCCAAGACGGGCCGCCTGATCGGCGGTGAGCATCCCCAGGGTCATGCAGGTCTCCATACCGAGCCCGCGCACCTCCTCAATCATCCGGATGATGTAGGGCATGTCCTTCTCTTTGGGATTGCGCCAGGCGGCCCCCATGCAAAAGCGTGACGAGCCATTGGCCTTCGCTTCGCGGGCCCGCTCCAGCACCTTCTCCACCTCCATCAGCCGCTCGGCCTCAAGCCCGGTGTGGTAACGGGCGCTCTGGGGGCAGTATTTGCAATCTTCCGGGCAGGCGCCGGTCTTGATGGAGAGCAAAGTACTCACCTGCACTTCGTTCGGGTCAAAGTGGGCGCGGTGGACGGTCTGGGCCTGAAACAGCAGATCGTTGAACGGCAGGGCAAACAGGGCCTGAACCTCGGCGAGGGTCCAGTCATGACGAAGGGCGTGACCGCCCGCGGTGAGAGCATTCATACATGGCTTCCGGTTGTTATTAGTGGGATCCTACGCCCGCCATCTTGGGATGGACGGCCACAGAACCCGCCGCCGGGCCCGCGCGCTCAGGGTGATGCGCAGTGCCAAGTGGCTGAAATTGTTGGCTAGTGTAGAGAGCACGCGTAGACTGTCAACACCGACCAGATCAAACCAATTGACAACAGAACAACAAATGACCAATCAAGAATTCGACCTGCACCACATCTGGCACCCCTATACCTCCCTCACTCACCCCCTACCCTGCTATGAAGTGGCCAGCGCCAAAGGGGTGACCATCACCCTCAGCGATGGCCGCAAACTGGTGGATGGCATGAGCTCCTGGTGGGCTTGCGTGCACGGCTATCAGCTGCCGGAGTTGGACGCCGCCGCCACCTCCCAGCTCGGCAAGATGTCCCACGTGATGTTTGGCGGCCTCACCCACGCCCCGGCGGTCGAGCTCTGCCGCAAGCTGGTGGAGATCACTCCAAAGGGGCTTGATCGGGTCTTTCTGGCCGATTCCGGCTCGGTGGCAGTGGAAGTGGCGCTCAAGATGGCCCAGCAGTACTGGCACGCCAAGGGAACGCCCAGAGCCAAATTTGTCGCCCTGCGCAGCGGCTATCACGGCGACACCTTTGGCGCCATGAGCGTCTGCGATCCGGACGGCGGCATGCATGAGCTCTACAAGGGATTCCTGCCGGAGCACTATTTTGTCGAAGCACCCAGCTGCCGCTTCCACGCCGAGTGGGATGAACAGTGCGTGGTGGAGCTGGCGACACTCATGGCGGATCATCACGAAGAGATCGCCGCCATCGTACTTGAGCCCATAGTGCAAGGGGCTGGCGGCATGCGCTTCTATCACCCCCGCTACCTGCAGTGGGTGCGCGCCCTGTGCGACGAGTTCGGTGTGCTGCTGATTGCCGACGAGATCGCCACCGGCTTTGGCCGTACCGGTCAGCTGTTTGCATGCGACTGGGCGGGGATCAGCCCCGACATCATGTGTCTGGGCAAGGCGCTTACCGGCGGCTACCTCACCCTCTCGGCGACCCTGACCACCGAGCATGTCGCCCGCACCATCTGTGACGGCAAAGCCGGCGTCTTTATGCACGGCCCCACTTTTATGGGCAATCCCCTCGCCTGCGCGGTGGCCAACGCCTCCATCGATCTGCTGCTGGCCTCACCGTGGCAGGAGCGGGTGCGCACCATCGAGCATCAGCTGCGAACAGAACTGGTAGAGCTAACCCTGCACCCGGCGGTCGCGGATGTGCGGGTGCTCGGCGCCATCGGGGTGGTGGAGATGAAAGAGCGGGTGGATGTAGCGCGCATCCAGCGCAAGTTTGTCGAACTGGGCGCCTGGATCCGCCCCTTTGGCAAGCTGGTCTACCTGATGCCCCCCTTCGTCATCCCCCCTGAAGAGTTACGGGTATTGACCGGCGCCATCCGTCAGGCCATCGCCGAGGGCGAGTTTTAATGCAAGCAACGGGCGGCCATCGCTGCCGCCCGTTTGACTACCGGCATTTGATATATAAAGAGGGCAACTTTATCCACTTCAGTGCGCTTTCACTTGCCGTAATGTGAGCAAAACACCAGACCTGAGGCCCCAAGAGGGGTAAACTGCTGCGGTTTTACCATCAAGAAAGACTGCTCATGCGCCTCTCCATTGCTGCCAAAATCAACTTTTTCCTGCTCTTCATCTTCTCCATGGTACTGGTCTTCTCCGCAGCCTATCAGGCGGTGCGCGAGCGCGATCTCATCCTGACCCTCATCAAGGAGCAGAGCCGCGAGCAGACCGAAGCCTATTTCGACGGCCTCAACATGCTGATGCTGACCGGCAAGATGGATGCCCGCGATACCCTGCGCGGCAAGTTTCTCGACCATGCCCATGTGGAGGATGCACGCATCGTCCGTGGCGACGCGGTGAGCAAACAGTTCGGGCCGGGACGGGAGACAGAACAGGTAAAAGATGAGTTTGATGAGCTGGCTCTGGCGGGCAAAGGGAGCCTGGAGGTGGTGCACAACGGCATGCACAGCCGTCTGGTGGTCACCCGACCGCTGCTGGCCAAGAAGGATTTTCGCGGCACCGACTGCACCAGCTGTCATCTGGTGCCGGAGAATACCGTGCTTGGTGCGGTGCGCTTTGACTACTCCCTCGATTCGCTGTTTACCCGGGTCGAGCAGAATATTCTCACCTCGGCGCTGATCCTAACCGGCATCTTCGGGATGGGACTGCTGCTGACCCTCTGGGTCATCCGCACCTGGATCGTGCGCCCTCTCAACCAGTTGACCCGCTCCATGGAAGAGGCGACTGACTTGCACGACTTCGGACACCGGCTGGAGGGGGATGACGGCGACGAGATTGGCCGGGTGGCGGTGGCCTACAACCAGATGCTCGACAGTGTGGAGCGCCAGCTCGGCAAGCGCGCCAAGGCCAGCAGGCAGGAACCGGATCAGCCCCGCTAAGACGAACGCTTAACCGACGTAGTAGAAGAGCAAGCTGGCGATCAGCACCAATAGCAGGATGGCCAGATTGACATGCCGGGAGTCATCCTGACGGCGGCTGCGCTTGCGCTCCAGCAGCAACACCGCCAGCGTCAGGGCGCAGCAGCTCCAGAGCCCGTAGACCAGCCAGGGGGTAAGGGCCGGGTCCCAATAATCGCGCACCTCGATCCCGCCATAGACCAGAAAACCGTAGGCAATTTCGGGACGGGCATAGTGGTAAAGGGAGAGCAGCACGATAAAGCCGCCCCAGCAGAGCATCACCAGCCCCTGCAACACCCGTGTCAGCCAATCTGGCCCATGCCGCCGATCTTTCACCCACCTCTCCTGCGCCCGTGACACTCTTGTTGAGTGAACCATGCCGAAAACCCCACCAGAGTCCGACATTTTTGCTTGTTTATCAAACCCGCGCGGGTAAGATTGACGGCTTAGTCTGCCATGGTGGGCCATCTGTGCCCGGGCCAGACTCCCTAGTGTTGCAAATAGCGCTGCAAGAACAAGCTGGAGACAATATTTCGATGACGCACGCATCCGTAGTAGATGTGCTGGCCGGTAAGTATCCGGTCGGCACCACCCAAACTGTCAAAGGGTGGATCCGGACTCGCCGTGATTCCAAGGCGGGGATCTCATTTTTGGCCATTTCCGATGGCTCCTGTTTCCATCCGGTACAGGCAGTTGTCCCCAATACCCTGGCCAATTACGAGAATGAAGTGCTGCGTCTGACCACTGCCTGCTCCGTGGAAGTGACCGGCGTGGTTGCCGCCTCTCAGGGCAGCGGCCAGGCTTTCGAACTGCAGGCGACCGAGGTGAAGGTAGTCGGTTGGGTCGAAGATCCGGACACCTACCCGATGGCTGCCAAGCGCCACAGCATCGAATACCTGCGTGAACAGGCCCACCTGCGCCCGCGCACCAACATCGTTGGCGCCGTGACCCGCGTTCGTCACTGCCTGGCGCAAGCCATCCACCGCTTCTTCCACGAAGAGGGTTTCCTCTGGGTTGCGACCCCGCTCATCACCGCCTCTGACACCGAAGGTGCTGGCGAGATGTTCCGCGTCTCCACTCTGGACATGGAAAACCTGCCGCGCACCGACGCCGGCAAGGTGGACTACAACGAAGATTTCTTCGGCAAAGAGGCTTTCCTGACCGTATCCGGCCAGCTGAACGCCGAAACCTATGCCTGCGCACTCTCCAAGGTCTATACCTTCGGCCCGACCTTCCGCGCTGAAAACTCCAACACCAGCCGCCACCTGGCCGAGTTCTGGATGGTTGAGCCGGAAGTGGCCTTCAACGATCTGGAAGATAACGCCGCACTGGCCGAAGCCATGCTGAAGTATGTCTTCAACGCCGTACTGACCGAGCGTCGCGACGATCTGGAGTTCTTCGCCCAGCACGTGGACAAGGATGCCATCGGCCGTCTGGAGCGTTTCGTCTCCTCCGACTTCGCCCAGATCGACTACACCGATGCCATCGAAGTGCTGAAAAACTGCGGCAAGAAGTTCGAATTCCCGGTCTCTTGGGGTATCGATCTCTCCTCCGAGCACGAGCGCTATCTGGCCGAGGAGCACTTCAAGTCTCCGGTGGTGGTGAAGAACTACCCGAAAGATATCAAAGCCTTCTACATGCGCCTCAACGACGACGGCAAGACCGTTGCCGCGATGGACGTACTGGCACCGGGCATCGGCGAGATCATCGGTGGTTCCCAGCGTGAAGAGCGTCTGGACGTGCTGGATGCCCGTCTGGCCGAGATGGGCCTGAACAAGGAAGATTACTGGTGGTACCGCGACCTGCGTCGCTTCGGTACCGTGCCGCACTCCGGCTTCGGTCTGGGCTTCGAGCGTCTGGTGGTCTACGTGACCGGTATGGGCAACGTCCGCGACGTGATCCCGTTCCCGCGTACTCCGCGTACCGCCGAGTTCTGATCAGCGGCATCTTGCCACTGCATTGCAAAAGCCGACCTGTGGGTCGGCTTTTTTATTGTCACCGTTATGGGTGATACTCAGGATCAACCGGCACAAGGAACTCGTCGCCTATGGGATATCGCCTGCTGCTCTCGCTACTGCTGTCCTGCATGCCTGTTCAACTGTGGGCCGAGCCCGTTCGTCTGACCACCCTGGAGTGGCCCCCCTACACCAGCCAGAGCCTGCCCGATGGCGGCCTCACCGGTCATATCGTCAAACGAGCCTTTGCCGAGGCGGGACTGGAGGTGACATTCGACTTCTATCCCTGGCAGCGGGCAGTGCGGCTGGCGGCCGACCCGACCCAGCCTTATAGCGGCTATTTTCCCGAGTACCTCTCCGACACCCTGCCGACCCTGTGGCGCAGCTCCGCCAGCGTGGGCGACAGCGTGCTGGGCATAGCGCAGCGCTCAGGCGCCCCCATCCCCTGGCAGCAGCTCACGGATCTTGCCCCCTACCGGATCGGCGTGGTGGAGGGGTACGTCAACACCCGTGAATTCGATGCTCTGATGGCCAGCAAGCGCCTCAACACTGCCGCCGTCGATTCCGACCTGCTCAACCTGCGCAAATTGCAGCGCGACCGGCTCGATCTGGCGGTGATCGACCGGGATGTCTTTCACTGGCTCATCAACCATGATCGCAAGCTGATAAGCGCCGGATTGCAGTTTCACCCGAAGATCCTCGAACACAAGAGCCTGCACATCATGTTTCGTCCCGACCAGCAGGCGTTGCAGCAACGGGTGGCACAGGCCATTGCCAGATTGGATATTGCCAAGCTGAGCGAGGATTATCAGCGCCGCTATCTTCAGCAAGCACCTGCGGCCAAGTGAGCAGACCCGCCGAAGTCAGCCCTTGCTGGCAAAAATAGCCTGAGCGCTGGCTTTTTCATCCTCTTCTGCCGCAATCGAGCCCTTTTTATGCCCCTCCCCTGCAGCCCTGCTGCTACTCTGTGCTGCCACCATGACCACACGATGGCTTGGCCCCGAGTGATACCACTTGGTGACAAAAATAATGGTTTTGTTAGTACGTGGTTTTTAAGTGGTTTAATCAAAAATTCATCGAGTTATTGAAGTAACTCAATTTTTTCACTTTTTCAGGGGAGCAGAATAGCAACTAACCCTTTTGGGCTAAATAAAACAGACAATGACAATTCATGGTTCAGGCTACCCGCGGCAATATGGGTTGAATCACACGAGGTAACGGAATGATCTTGATGGAATTTTTAGTGGTACTCGGCTGCTTGCTGCTGGGTACCCGCTTTGGGGGCATGGGACTCGGTCTCATCAGTGGTATCGGTCTCTTCCTGCTGACCTTCGTCTTCGGCCTGGTGCCGGGCGAACCGCCTGTTCAGGTAATGCTGACCATTCTGGCGGTGATCGGCTGTGCCGCCACCCTGCAGACTGCCGGTGGCCTCAACCTGATGATGCAAGTGGCCGAGCGTCTGCTGCGCCGTCACCCGCAATACATCACTATCCTGGCGCCGCTCACCACCTGGACCCTCACCTTCCTGTGCGGTACCGGCCACGTGGTCTACACCATGTTCCCAATCATCGCTGACATCGCGCTGCAGAAGAACATCCGCCCCGAGCGCCCGATGGCTGTCGCCTCCGTTGCCTCCCAGATGGCCATCTGCGCCTCCCCGGTCTCCGTTGCCGTGGTCTCCATGGTCTCCATTCTGGCGGCCGGTCACGGTATCGGTCAGGCTTACGGCCTGCTCGACATCCTGATGATCGCCATCCCCTCCTCCCTGACCGGTGTCATCGTGGCGGCCCTGTGGAGCCTGCGTCGCGGCAAGGATCTGGACAAGGACGAAGAGTTCCAGGCCAAGATCAAAGACCCGGAGCAGCGTGCCTTCATCTACGGCGGTGGTGAAACCCTGCTCAACACCAAGTTCCCGAAAGAGGCCTACTGGTCTACCTGGATCTTCTTCGCCGCCATCGCTGCCGTGGTATTGCTCGGTGCCAACGAAGGTCTGCGTCCGGTGTTCACCATCAAGGACAAGACCGGCCCGCTCTCCATGAACCTGGTGATCCAGATGATGATGCTGATCGCCGGTGCCATCATCCTGATGCGCTGCAAGGTCAAGCCGGGCGAGATCGCCAACGGTGCCGTCTTCAAGGCGGGCATGGTCGCCATCTTCTCCGTATTCGGGGTCGCATGGATGAGTGAGACCTTCTTCCAGGCTCACATGCCGCTGCTCAAAGAGACTCTGGCCCATGTGGTACAGGCCCAGCCCTGGACCTACGCCCTGGTGCTGTTCCTCATCTCCAAGCTGGTAAACAGCCAGGCCGCCGCCCTCACCGCCATCGCCCCCATGGGTCTGGCGCTGGGTGTGGAGCCTAAGCTGCTGATCGCCTTCCTGCCGGCGAGCTACGGCTACTTCGTGCTGCCAACCTACCCGAGCGATCTGGCCTGTATCGGTTTCGACCGCTCCGGCACCACCCGCATCGGCAAGTTCATCATCAACCACAGCTTCATCATTCCGGGGCTGATCGGAGTGGTGACCTCCTGCTCGCTGGGCTTTATCCTCACCAGCATCCTGCTCTAATCGCAGCGGCGTTTACCACGCTATTGCAATACAGGCCCCCGCTTCGGGGGCCTGCTTTTTTCCCGCTCTGTGACCCCAACCATTTCCCCGCCGCCATTTCCGGACACAATACCTTTACCTCTGCCCACGCCGCTGGGTAGCATGCCCCCTCGTTCACCACCGGAATCTCATCCATGTCTCGCGTCATCCTGCTCTGGAGCGGTGGCAAAGATGCCATGCTGGCCCTCTGTCATGCCCGTCAAGCGGGCCATCAGGTGGTGGCACTGGCCACCTTTGCGCCGCCAGAGCCCCGATTTCTCGCTCACCCCTTGCCGCTGGTGCGCCGTCAGGCGGAAGCCCTCGGGCTGCCCCATCTGCTGGTCACCATAGAAGCGCCGTTCGATCTCGGTTATGAGCGGGCACTGGCGCGGCTCAAGGAGGAGTGGGCCCTCGACGGGGTGGTGACCGGCGATATCGACAGCGTGGGCGGCGCACCAAACTGGATCCGCGAACGCTGCCAGCCGCTGGATCTCACCGTCCATACCCCGCTCTGGCAACAATCTCGTCAAGCCTTGCTGGCGGATATGCTGGCCCGCGGCATCGTCGCCCACCTCTCCTGCGTCGATACCCGGGTACTGGCCCTCGAGTGGACTGGGCGCACCCTCGATGCCGCCACCCTCAGCGATCTGCAGCAACTGGCCGAGCGCGAGGGCTTCGATGCATGCGGCGAGCAGGGGGAATACCACACCATGGTGACCGACGGCCCGGGCTTTGCCGCCCCGCTGCACCTCGATGGCTGGCAGGTGGTGCGGCAGGATCATCTGGCCTATCTGGCCGAGCCACAGGGATAACGGCCTCAGGCCATCTGGCACGCTCGTTCAGGGACACGCGAAAAATCGAGATAAAAAAACGGAAGGCAACAGCCTCCCGTTTGGGTTTGATCGGGCCAGTTTTGAGCGGGCCATGACGACCCGAACAAGGAATAAACCGGCTTATTTCGCCAGCTTGCCCAGCACCAGCTGCAGCAGGCGGATGCGTGGCTCGATGCTCTCCAGCAGCAGGAACTCCGCCTCCGAGTGGAAACCGCCCCCCATGGGGCCGAAACCATCCAGCGACGGCACCCCCGCGGCGGCGGTGAAGTTGGCATCCGAGCCGCCACCGGCCTCCAGCCAGTTGAAGGGGATCCCCTCCTCCTTGGCTGCCGCCTCCACCAGCGCCATCAACGCCTCGGTGTCACCGCTCGGGCGCATCGCCGGCTTGAAGGTCTGGCGATCCACCTCGACCCGACAACCCGCGAGGAAGGGGTTGTTGGCCATAAAGGTGAGCCGGTCGTGTACCGCAGCGGCCTCTTCGTTGCTCCAGAAGCGCAAATCCACGATCGCCTCGGCAAAGTCCGGCACCACGTTGACGCCGGTGCCGCCCTGTACCACGCCGACGTTCATGGTGGTGCCCGTGGTCATGTTGACCTGCTCGTTGATGGCCAGCACCCAATGCGCCAGCTCGGTGATAGCAGAGACACCTTCGGTCAGGGCCGAACCGGCGTGGGACGCCTTGCCGTGGAAGGTGATGCGGTACTTGGCATTGCCCTTGCGGGCGCTGATGAGATCCCCATTGGGACGAGCTGCCTCGGCCACCAGCACGCAGCCACTCTGTTTGGCTTTTTTCACCAGCCAATCCTTGGACCAGGGGGAGCCAATCTCTTCGTCGCAGTTGTAGCAGACCAGCACCTTGAGCTTGGCAAGCAATGCCGGATCCATCTCTTTGAGTGCATACCAGATAGAGAGCAGGCCGCTCTTCATGTCCGAGACGCCGGGACCAAAGGCTTGATTGCCTTCGATTTTCAGCGGGCGCTTGGCCGCCGTCCCCTCGGGGAAGACGGTATCCATGTGGCCGCACAGCATCACGTCGTAGTGATCGGCACCCGGCGCATTGGTGATCTCGAGGCAGGGGCCGCACTCGGCAGCGAACTGGTGGCGGGTCACCTGCCAGCCGATGGCCTCATATTTCTCGGTCATGATGTCGGCCACTTTCGCTACCCCGGCCGGGGTGCGAGTACCGCAATCGAGGTTGATGAGCGGGGCCAAATCGGCCAGATAGCTATCGAGGGAAAACGGGCTCTTTACAACTGTCATTATCTTCTCCATGCAACAATCAGCATTGATGGCCGATCGTCTATTGCAACAATGCGACACAGTGAGAAAAAGGCGGGCAGCCATGCCACCCGCCCGACCGGTAAATTCCAAACACCACTACATAACCCACATCACTACATGAACAGCAGATAATTGAGGGCCAGCGCCGTCACCAGCGCCCCCGCCATCGGCACGCTGGTGCGCTTGACCACGGTAAAGGGCGATACCTTGGCAATCCCCGCACAGGCGATCAGCACAGCCGCGATGGGGGAGACGGTACGGCCGATACTGGAAGCGAGCTGCATCGGCAGCAGCATGGTCACCGCAGGTACGCCAAACTTGGCCGCCACCGCCGGTGCCAGGGTCGAGAAGCTGAGGAACGCCGCATTGCCGGAGCCCATGATGACCGCCGCTACCATGATCAGCGCCACCATCACAAGGGTCATCAGACCGCTGCCGATACCGGCATTGCTGGCAGAGTGCAGCAGGGTGTCGATGGCACCGATGGCCTTGAGGGATTCAGCAAACAGCTCGGCACAGACGATGAGCGCCACCACGGGGCCAAACACCTTGCCCATACCGTCGAGGAAGCTCGACAGCCCGGCAAACGCGGTACGCACCGAGCGACTACGCAGCAGCTCGCACAGCATGCCGATAAAGACCGACAGCAGCATGGCCACCTCCACGCTCATCTTGATGTCGCTCACCAGCAGCTTGGAGAAGGTCATCATCAGCACGAAGGGGATGATCGGCAGCAGGGCATACCAGGTGGGCGCCTGCACGCTCTCGGTGCCCTGTTCGTCCAGCTCGGCGTGATCGCCGCGATGGAGCGCCGGATCCCAGCCATCCTTGCGATCGCAGTGACGCTGCCAGAAGAAGTGCAGCACCATGGTCACCAGCAGCATGGGGGCCACCAGCCAGATCTGGTAGTCGACAAAATAGCTGGTCGGATCCATGCCGGATTGACCGGCGGAGAAGATGGCGTTGGTCTGGGTCGGGCCAATTTCAAACGCCTGTGAGGTGGCGATGACGCCACAGGCGGAGGCCGGGCTGATGCCGAGGTTGCGCATCACCGGATACATGGTGACCATCAACAGCAGGCCAAGGCCGGTAGCGGAGGTGACGAACAGGGAGACGAATACCGCCACCAGATAGCAGATGGAGAGCATCAGGTAGCTGGACTGGATGCCTGCCACCGGTTTGACCGCCACCCGCACCAGCGCCTGGGAGGCCCCGATATGGGACATGTAGGTGGCAAAACCCGCCACCGCCATGATGGTGAGGCCGAGGCCCGCCGCGCGGTAGGAGAAGATCCCCTTGAACACTTCGAACAGGTCGAACAGGGCGAAACCGGTGCTCTTGTCAGCGGGGAGAATGGGGTGCAGCCCCAGCCAGTAGGCCACCGCAAAAATGGCCATGCCCGCCAGCGCCAGCACCGCCTGCGGGTTGTAATCCTTGATGATGCCGTAGACCACGGCGACCAGAACGAGCAAGACGAATAAAAGTTCCAATATTCACTCCTGATAAATTTATCGAAGAGCGAAATCTAGTGATCTGACCACTGTTTGCCTTTGATCCCTATCAATAAAGGTGCCGTCACCGTGATTCATTAGCATAATATGTCGGCCATGTAACAATTTTTCGTTATTTCAACTACCGGAAAACCTTTATCACCCCATATCCGGGAATTGTGTGACGCGACTCCCCTCTTTTTTGCGTTGGATCAACATATGACGGCGCCGAACTGGCGAAGATGCGCTTCGACATATAGCGACCATTTCGCGCCGGAGAGAGTTATGACAAGCCAAGCCACCGCAGGTGCTTCGACCTGCGACTACAAGCTGTGGGACATCCTCGTCGAGTCTGCAAAGGAACGCACTACCATTCGTTACTCCAAACTGGCCAAGCAGGCCGGGCTGGAGCAGTGCCAGGATGAACTGCGCACCCTGCTGCAACGCATCCGCATGTACTGCACCGAAAACAACCTGCCGATCCTCTCCGCCATCGTGGTGGACGACGTGGGCAAATACACTGGCCTTTCTTCCAGCCTGCCTGATGCACCCTGGGAACGGGCCCGGGTCTTTGACCATGAGTGGACCACCCTGCACTGATTGAGGTGCTTGATGATGCCGACCAAAACGCGCCCGCTGGCGCGTTTTGGCTATCTGGTGTTTGCCCCCTTCTCTTTTTCTCCTGCAATAGTCGATCTTCTCCCGCAATACCCAACCCCATCGGGCACACCAGCCCCACAGCTTCTGACCTTGTGCTCAAAATCGCCGTTCAGGTGTGACCAGTTCCGGCAAAACCCGCGAGCCGGACCATCGGCGTTGCCATGGGATTGCCACAATGCCAGAATCGGGCCCTTGCACTGCGTTGATTCGGATTTTCGGGCGCGGCCCACGGCCAGCGCCCACAAGAGAAGGACTCCCCATGGCCATCACCCTCTATGGCATCAAGAACTGCGACACCATCAAGAAAGCCCGCAAGTGGCTGGATGAGGCCGGTATCGACTACCGCTTTCACGACCACCGCGCCGACGGCCTGAACCCGGACGATCTGGACAGCTGGCTGGCAAAACTCGGCTGGGAAGCCCTGCTCAACAGCCGCGGCACCACCTTCCGCGCCCTGCCGGATGAGGCCAAACAGGGACTCGACACCGCCAAGGCGCGCGCCCTGCTGCTGGAACATCCGGCCATGATCAAGCGCCCGCTGCTCGACCGTGACGGCGAACTGACCCTAGGTTTCAAGGCTGATCACTACCAATCCCTCTTCTCCCGTTAAGGACAACTAAGGACAACTGATGTCGGATGTCATCGCACTGGCCAAGGATCTGATCCGCCGCCCCTCCGTTACCCCCCTCGATGAAGGGTGCCAGACCCTGATGGCGGAGCGCCTCGCCAGGATCGGATTCGTTATCGAGCCCATGGTGTTTGAGGACACCACCAATCTCTGGGCCCGCCGTGGCAGCGAGGGGCCACTGTTCTGCTTCGCCGGTCACACCGACGTGGTGCCCGCCGGGCCGCTGGACAAATGGCACACCCCGCCGTTCGAGCCGACCATCAAGGATGGTGTGCTCTACGGGCGCGGCGCCGCCGACATGAAGGGCTCGCTGGCTTCCATGGTGGTGGCAGTCGAGCGCTTCGTGGCCGAGCATCCGGATCACACAGGGTCCATCGCCTTTCTCATCACCTCCGATGAGGAGGGGCCCTTTATCAATGGCACCACCCGGGTGATCGACACCCTGGAGGCCCGCAACGAGAAGATCCGCTGGTGCATCGTCGGCGAGCCCTCCTCTACCGCCGTGGTGGGGGATGTGGTGAAAAATGGCCGCCGCGGCTCCATCACTGGTGATCTGCTGGTGCGCGGAGTGCAGGGCCATGTCGCCTACCCCCATCTGGCGGACAACCCCATTCACAAAGCCGCGCCAGCGCTGGCGGAACTCGCCGCCACCGTGTGGGATGAGGGTAACGCCTACTTCCCCCCCACCAGCTTCCAGATCGCCAACATCTCGGCCGGCACCGGCGCCTCCAACGTCATTCCGGGCGAGCTGCAGGTCCAGTTCAACTTCCGCTTCAGCACCGAACTGACCGACATGGATATCCGCGAACGGGTCGAAGCGCTGCTGGATAAACACGGCCTCGATTATCAGCTGAGCTGGACCCTCTCCGGCCAGCCGTTCCTCACCGACACCGGCGCGCTGCTCGATGCGGCCGTGGCGGCCATCGAACAGGTTAATGGTCAGCGACCGGCCCTGCTCACCACCGGCGGCACCTCCGACGGGCGCTTTATCGCCCCCACCGGCGCCGAGGTGATTGAACTTGGCCCCGTCAACGCTACCATTCACAAGGTGAACGAGTGCGTGAAGGCGGACGATCTGGATCTGCTGGCCGACATGTACCAAGGGGTGCTCGAGAGATTGCTGGCATGACGCAGGAACAACTGCTGGGGCTCGACGAGAGTCACCTAATTCTGGTGGGGCGCGGCCCCCATCGTCTGACCGCCGCCACCGCGGCGGCCTTCAACGACATGCAGGTGGCTGCCGCCTATGAGGGGTTCAACCTGCAGGCGGCCTCCAGCTGGCGGGGCTTTGATCGCCAGCTCGCCATCTGGAATGGCAAGTGGCGCGGCGAGCGGCCGCTGCTCGATGCCAACAGCCAGCCCATCGATGCCCTGCAACTAAGCGAGGTGGAGCGGCTGCACGCCATCCTGCGCTGGAGTGCCCTGCCCGGCACCAGTCGTCACCACTGGGGGACCGATCTCGACATCTACGACCCGGACTGTTTGCCTGCCGATACCAAACTGGCACTGGAGCCCTGGGAGTATGAAGCCGGGGGCTGGTTTGCAGATCTCAGCGAGTGGCTCAGCGACCATATGAGCGACTTCGGCTTCTTCCTCCCTTATGCCAAGCCGGTCGGGGCAGAGAGCGGGGTCGCCTACGAGCCCTGGCATATCAGCTTCTCGCTGGAGTCCGATGAGCAGCGGCTCGATCCCGCGGCACTGGCGCTTTGTCTGCAACAGGCGGATATTGAAGGCAAGTCGACCATATTGGCCAACCTTGATGAAATTTTGGCCCGTTATGTCACCACCTGTCCTGACGAAAGGAAAATCCCATGAATCTCTGGCTGTGGATAGGGTTGCCGATGCTGTTCCTGCTCGGGCTGTTTCTCAATGCCATCAAAGACATGAAACGGCTGGAAAAACAGTTACCCAACTACAAGGACAAGATCCGCGAAGTGAAGGATGACGAGGACGACTGAATCCCGCCCCATCCCGTGGGGAGCGCCCTTGTGCTCCCCTCTCCCTCTGCTGTGCCGTTTCGCTTTTCCCCGCCCTTTCCTCCCTGCGCATCCTGAAATCGACGCTCCTTTGACTCCGCTTTCGATAACCCCGTCACTGTCAGAATATGGCGCGGCCATGCTGAAAAAAGGGATGAAAAATGTAAGAAAGTGCAAATTGATGCACAAATAAGCCACACAAGGGGGGCCTAACTGCATATAATGTGCCTACTTTGCACATTACCAGGAAGGAGTTCGCCCTTGGATGCCGCTACCATCAACAGTTTCTTTTTTGTCGCTGCCCTGTTGGTGGGAGCCAGCGTACTGTTGAGCGCCCTCTCTTCCCGCCTCGGTATTCCCATTCTGGTTATCTTCCTCGCCGTCGGCATGCTGGCCGGTGAGGATGGCCCCGGTGGCATCCACTTCGCTGACTACTCCATCGCCTATCTGGTGGGCAACCTGGCGCTCGCCATCATCCTGCTCGACGGCGGCATGCGCACCCGGGTCTCCTCGTTCCGGGTGGCGCTCTGGCCTGCCCTGTCGCTGGCGACGGTCGGGGTGGCCATCACCACCGGCCTGACGGGTCTCGCCGCCGCCTGGCTGTTTGACCTCAACCTGATGCAGGGGATGCTGATCGGTGCCATCGTCGGCTCCACCGATGCGGCGGCGGTTTTCTCCCTGCTTGGCGGACGCAGCCTCAACGAGCGGGTGAGCGCGACGCTGGAGATAGAGTCAGGCAGCAACGACCCCATGGCGGTGTTTCTCACCGTCACCCTGATCGAGGTGCTCGCCACCGCCCAACAAGGGCTGGATGGGGGCTTCCTGCTGCTGCAACTGGTCAAGCAGTTTGGTCTTGGCGCCGGGATTGGCCTTGGCGGCGGCTGGCTGCTGTGGCGTCTTATCAACACAGCCCGCCTGGCGCCGGGGCTCTATCCGCTGCTCACCGTCAGCGGCGGTCTGCTGATCTTCGCCCTCACCACGGCGGTCGGTGGCAGCGGCATTCTCGCCATCTATCTCACCGGTCTGTTGCTCGGTAACCTCGCCCTGCGCAGCCGCAGCACCACATTGTCGGTGCTGGACGGTCTGACCTGGCTCAGCCAAATCGGCATGTTTCTGGTGCTGGGGCTGCTCGCCTCCCCCCACAAGCTGCTGCCCATCGCCCTGCCCGCGCTGGCGCTGGCGATGTGGATGATCCTGTTTGCCCGCCCGGTATCGGTCTGGATTGGGCTGCTGCCGTTCAAGAACTTCGCCCCCCGCGAGCGCTGGTTTATCTCCTGGGTCGGCCTGCGCGGCGCCGTGCCCATCATTCTGGCGGTGTTCCCCATGATGGCGGGGCTGCCCAACGCCCAGCTCTACTTCAATGTCGCCTTCTTCGTGGTGCTGGTCTCGCTGATTTTGCAGGGCAGCTCGCTGCCGCTGGCCTCAAAACTGGCGCGGGTGGAGGTACCGGCACCGCCGTCCCCCATCAACCGCTCCGGGCTCGAAATCGATCTCGACAGCCAGTGGGAGACCTTCGTCTACCAGCTGGGGGAGGAGAAGTGGTGCATCGGCTCGCCGCTGCGGGATCTGCAGATGCCTACCGGCACCCGGATCTGTGCCCTGTTTCGTGGCCGCGAGCTGCTCCACCCCTCGGGCAGTACCTGTCTGCAGGCCGATGACATCCTCTGCGTGATCGGTCACGAACGTGACCTCCCCGCCCTCGGCCAGCTCTTTAGTCAGGCGCCGGAGCAGGATCTCGGCCCCCGCTTCTTCGGTGACTTCCTGCTGGAAGCGGCCGCGCGGCTGGTGGATCTCGCCCCCCTCTACGGGCTGGATGTGAGCGAGGTGGCGGATCAGACACTGGGTGATTTTATTGCCAGTCAGTTGGGCGATAATCTGGTGGTCGGTGACAACATCGAATGGCAGGGCCTGATCTGGACCGTGGCCGAAATGGACGAGAGCGTGCCGAGCAAGATCGGGGTGCGCTTTCAGGAAGAGGACCCGGTCTGACCGACCGTCCCGTATCAAGTCCCCAGCAAGAAGGGAGAGAGTTATGCCATATCAAAGTTTGCTGTCCGGCCCCCTGCCCCCCGCAGCCAACCTGGGGGTGATTGAAGGCTTTTTTGGCAAGGGATGGAGCTGGCAGGCCCGCGCCCGTTACGCCCAGTGGCTGCCGCGCCACGGTTACGGTTTCTATATCTATGCCCCGAAAGAGGATGGCTATCTGCGCAAGCATTGGGCCCTCCCCTGGCCCGAGCAGCAGCTGGCCGATCTCGCCGAGCTGGCGCGCCAGTGCCGCGCCAACGGGCTCGCCTTCGGGGTGGGCTTGAGCCCCATGGGGGCGCATCACGACTATGATCGCAAACGCTCGGCACTGCTTGAGAAAGTGCGCCTCATCGACGAGATGCTCCAGCCCGACATTCTGGCGGTGCTGTTTGACGACATGAAGGGGGATACCCCGGACCTGGCCCGTCACCAGCTCACCATCGCCCACGACATCGCGGCCCACAGCAAGGCAAGCCGCCTTATCTTCTGCCCCAGCTACTACTCGACCGATCCGGTGCTGGAGAAGGTGTTTGGCGCCATGCCCCCCCGCTATCTGGAGGAGCTTGGCGAGCAGCTCGATCGCCGTTTCGAGATCTTCTGGACTGGCCCCAAGGTCTGCTCCAGCGAATATCCGGCCAGCCACCTCAAACAGGTGACCGAACTGCTCGGCCGCAAGCCCTTCCTGTGGGACAACTACCCGGTTAACGATGGCAGCAAGGCGAGCAGCTACCTGCACCTGCGCGCCTTCGAGAACCGCCCCGCCGAGCTGGCGGAGCTGGTCGCTGGCCACGCGGTCAACCCGATGAAGCAGGCGGCGCTCTCCGCCCTGCCCCTCGCTACCCTGCCAATGAGCTACCGGCTCGGCAAGCAGTACGATCCCGACAAGGCACTGCACGCCGCCCTCAACGCCACCTGCGGCCCGCAGATCTCGGCGATGATCGAGGCCGACTTGCCGCTGTTTCAGGATCTGGGGCTGGCACAGCTCACCCCCGAGCAGATTGCTGCCCTCAAGACGCGCTACCTGCCGTTTCGCGATCAAGCCTGCGTCGACGAAATCGTGCGCTGGCTGGATGGGGAGTATGTGTTCGACCCCGACTGCCTGACCGACTAAACCGCCCCCTGCGGGGGAAGAAAGGAGGTTGTATGGATGCACACCTGCTTTACCAGAATCTGGCGGTGATCGCCGCCTTCTTGCTGGTCTACAGCCTGATCGCGGGGCGCTTCGAGTCAAAACTGGTCAACGGCCCTCTGCTCTTTCTGCTGACCGGCTGGTTACTGGGGCCGGGAGGGCTGGAGCTGCTCTCCCTCTCTATCGACAGCGCCGGCATCAAGCTGCTGGCCGAGCTGACGCTGGTCATCGTGCTGTTCAACGATGCCGCCAACACCAACTGGCAGGTATTGCTGGCCAACCGCCAGCTCCCCATCCGGCTGCTGCTGATTGGCCTGCCCCTCACCCTGCTTTGTGGCGCCCTGTTTGGCCACTGGATCTTCCCCGACTTGCCACTGCTGGAGATGGCCATCCTCTCCACCATTCTTGCCCCCACCGATGCGGCGCTCGGCAAAGCGGTGGTCAGCAACCCCGCGGTGCCTGCACCTGTGCGTGAAGGGCTCAATCAGGAGAGCGGCCTCAACGACGGCATCTGCGTACCGGTGCTGCTTCTGCTGCTGGCTCTTATCGCCCCCACCGAGCAGCACGCAGGCACCGCCACTCTGGCTATCACCCTGATGCTGGAGGAGATCGGCATTGGCCTGCTGGTCGCCTTTGTGCTGACCAGCCTCACCATCCGGCTGCTGAAAATCTCCTATCTCAACGGCTGGCAACTGCCGCTCTGGCGCCAGCTCACCATGCCGGGGCTGGCCCTGCTCTGCTTTGCACTGGCCCAGACTCTCGGTGGCAGCGGCTTTATCGCCGCCTTTGTCGGCGGCCTCTTTATCGGCCACCGGCTCGGCGAGCACAAGCACGCCTATATGGACAGCTGCGAAGGCTACGGCGACCTGCTCTCCGTGGTGATCTGGATGGTGTTTGGCGCGACCCTGATGCCCATTCTGCCGGAGCTGCTGCACTGGCAATACTGGCTCTATGCCATTGCCAGCCTCACCCTGCTGCGGATGGTGCCGGTTTGGCTGAGCCTCATCGGTACCGGCCTCAAGCCGGAGCTCAAGCTCTTTATCGGCTGGTTCGGGCCGCGGGGCCTTGCCAGTATCGTCTTTGCGGTGATGGTGCTGCAAAACGAGCCAGCCCTGATTGGCCAGCGCCCCATCATCGCCACCGTGCTCTGCACCATCATATTGAGCGTCATCCTGCACGGCCTCACCGCCAACCCCTGGGTCGAGCGTTTCAAGCCTCACTGAGCCACCCTGCGCCCATAAAAAATGCCACCGATCGGTGGCATTTTTCTTTTCTGGCGAGGGTCACTGACGGCGCTCAGCCGAGCGCCAGCCAGACTCCCACCCCCAGCATCAGGGTACCGGCGATGCGGTTCATCAAGGTGACGTTGCCGCTCTTGGCGAGGAAGTGGCGCAGAGTGCGGCCACCGCTTGCGTAGAGCAGCAGGCAGGAGAACTCGATGACCAGAATAAGCGCCACCAGCGCGCCGATCTGCGGCGCCATCGGCTTGTCGGCAGAGATAAAGGGGGGCAGCAGGGAGATCATGAAGGCCCACCCCTTGGGATTGGCGATGGCGGTGACAAAGCCCTGCAGCGCCAGCCCCATGGCGCTGGTCTGCTGACCGGCCGAGAGATCCGCCGGAATGGCCATCTTCCCCTTGGCCTGCCACATCTGAATGCCGAGCCACACCAGATAGGCCCCCCCCACATATTTGAAGGCGGCGAAGATGGCCGGGTAGTTGAGCATGATGGCTGCCACCCCGATCACCGACAGCACCGAGACCAGCCCGACACCGATCAGCTCCCCCCACATCATGTGCAGGGTGCGGCGCACCCCCAGGCTCATCCCCAGGGTCATCGACAGGGTCATGCACATGCCGGGGGTCACCGAGACAAAGAAAAAGGTCGGGATAAACAGAGCCAGAATGGCCGGATCGATCCAGCTGGACACAACACACCTCCATATGACGAGAGCGGGAAATCACGAAAACGGGACAGGATTGATACAACCCAGCCAGTTGTACCACATATTCAGGGGATAAAGCGCTCAATCATGCCTAAATGGCTCCTTTCTCACAAGAAAAAACCTTTTCTTCAGCACATTTCAGCAATAAAAGCCTGTGACAGCTCCTGACGTGCATGTGTAAGATGTCGGCTCCTCCAATTCCGGATTAGAGCCATTTATGTCATTGAATAATCTATCAATACGCGTTCAGGTCTTGATACCTTTGCTGCTGGCCAGCCTGCTGATGATGGTGATGATCGCCATCAGCAAACAGGGTCTGGATGAAGCCATCAATGACATAGATGAGACGACCCAGACCGTGGTCCAGCACAAGGACGATATTGCCAAACTGATCCACGCCACCTACCGGCTGCGCACCAGCGCCATCTATGGCCTCTACGATGCCAAGCTGTTTGCCGCTCTGCCCGCAAACCTCAACAGCGCAGAGCAGGAGATCAACGCCATCCTCAGCCGTCTGGTGCTCCCCGGTGCCGAGCAGGATAACCGTCAGGTCGCTGCCGCCCTGCAGGCCTACCTTGGCCACACCCGCAACAACATGCTGCCGCTGCTAGCGCAAAAACATCAGGGTGGCGGCGATCCGGTCGCCTACGAGGCGGCTCGCCTCCATTTCCGCGAGCTGGGTGAACAGCTGATCAAGCAGATAGACAGCATGTCCGCCCACATCAACCAGCTGATCCAGCAAGAGCTGGCCGAAGAGCAGGCCCACTACGACGCCACCCTGCTGCGTACCCTGCTGCTCACCGCCGGTACCCTGCTGGCGGCGCTGATCTGTGGCTGGGTCCTCTCCGGTCGCATCGTCAGTCCCATCGGTCAGCTGCAAGAGGTGATGCACGCCGTGGCGCAAGGGCGCTTCAACGTGCGCGCCAAAGCGGAGGGCAACAACGAGCTGACCCGTCTGGCCAAAGATATCAACCTCACCCTTACCCAGCTCGGCAACACCATCGAGAACCTGACCGGGATCAGCAACAGCGTCGCCTCCGCCGCCACCGAGCTGGCCGCCGTGATGACCCAGTCAGAGGCCAATGCAAAACAGCAGCACAGCGAGATCGAACAGGTCGCCTCCGCCGTGACCGAACTCTCCAGCACCGCTGACAACGTCAACCACAACGCCGCCATCGCCGATGAGCTGGCGCGGGATGCCAATGGCCGGGTCGAACAGGGGCTCGCCCTCTTTACCGAAAGCATCGCCGCCAACAGCCGGATGGCGGGCAGTCTGGAAGATGCTGCCGCCATCGTGGCCCAGCTCAAATCCCAGTCCGAGCAGATCGGCAAGGTAATTGAAGTGATTCAGGGGATCTCCGAGCAGACCAACCTGCTGGCGCTCAATGCCGCCATCGAAGCGGCCCGTGCCGGTGAAACGGGTCGCGGTTTTGCGGTGGTGGCCGACGAAGTGAGAATGCTGGCGGCCCGTACCCAGGACTCCACCAAGGAGATCCAGGCCATCATCGAGCGGCTGCAGAGCCAGTCCCAATCCGCCAACAACGGCGTGCAGGAGACCCTGGAGATCCTCAGCCATAACCAGCGCTTGTCGGCTCAGGTGCAGGATCTGCTAAGCGGCATTACCGGTGCCGTGCGCCAGATCAACGACGCCAACGCCCAGGTCGCCACTGCCGCCGAGGAGCAGTCCTGCGTCACTGCCGACATCAACCGCAACATCACCAATATTCACGAGATCGTGAGCCAGAGCTCCGCCGGCATCAGCCAGAGCGCCAGTGCCAGCAACGAGCTCTCCCAGCTCGCCGAGCAGCAACGCAAACAGCTGGCTCAATTCCAGCTGTAAGCGCACAAAGTGAACCAGACAAAAAGGCCCGCAAGGGCCTTTCTTGTTGATGGAGCAATGGCTTTGTCTCTGTTTTAAACGCCATTTTTTGGCTTGTGGCGCCATAAGGGGCTGGGCTGCCCTGTCAAATATCGGTATGGTAGAGGCACGTTACTCCCCCTCACGTGAGCACACCATGAGCCTGAGATTCAAGAAACCCGCTTTTATCGCCCTGGGGCTCATCGCCCTCATTTCCGCCGCCTGGCTCGACTACTACCTGCCGGAGCACACCATCGCTACCATCACTGGGGTCGAGGTGAAGCGCACCGACAAGGATGGCCCCATCAGCCAGAAAAACCCGGCTGACGGCCCCACCACCGACGTCTATTACATCTACACCGAACGCCCCGGCGAGAAGATCCGGGTGTTTCGCAATGAAGATACCGAGTGGGGCTGGCCCTTCTACTTCAAGTTCAACGCCGCCGACGTCCAAGCCAAGGCCAAGTCGATGGAGTTCGAGAAACGCCTGGCCATCATCACCTCCTACGGCTGGCGCGTGAACATGTTCTCCATGTTCCCCAACGTCACCAAGATCGAGAGCACAGAGCCTGACGCCTCCACCTGGAGCTTCTTCCGCTGGTTCTGGTTCGGCCTCTGGGCACTGGTGATGGGTAAAGCCGCCATCGCAACCTGGCGCTACTTCGATCGTCTTGAGGACGAGATATGAGTGAGCCGAGCAAGACCCGCACCAGCTTCTACCGGCGGCTCTACGTGGCCTGGCTGATCAGCCAGGGCACGGATACGGTACCTGCCATCATGGAGGCGACCGGCATGCCGCGCCGCACCGCGCAAGATACCCTGAGCGCGCTGGCCGAGCTCGACATCAGCTGCGCCTTCGAGCAGACCGAGGGGGCTCGCCACCTGCAGGGACACTACCGCATCAGCGACTGGGGCCCGATCAATCCGGCATGGATCAAGGCTCAACTGCCGCTTATCAAGGAGACGCTGAGCTATCCCTGATCAGGGCGCTAAGCAACAATAAAAAAGAGGGGCCAGCTGACAAGGCTGGCCCCTCTTTTTTCAGGCCGATGGCGTGACAGGTGGCCCTACTCGGGCATGGCCGAATCCTCAAGTTCTCCGTCAGACTCGCCGCGGGTGCAGTCAATGATGGAGCGCTTGGGGTTGTTGGGATCGCGCAAAAGCAGAGGGGCTGAGCCCTCGTCATGCTTCTGCTCGTCGCCAAACTCGCTGCCGTAGGCGTTGTGGGTCAAGCGGCGGGCATTGGCGATGGGGGTATCAACAAACAGGGCGTGCACTTCGAAGCTGGAGGCGGGCACGATAAAACCGACCACCGGCAGGCCGTGCAGCTCCTCGTGCACCTTGTACCAGGCAAAGCCATCGCTCACCTTGTAGGGGGTGTAGTTGGCCAGTTGTAGATTGGCGGGCCTGCCCGTCTCATCCACATAGAGATCGGTAAATTCACAGGTCGCCAGCCCCTGCCACATCCGCTCAAATGGCGTCGCACAGCCTGTCAGTTGCAACCCGGCCAGCAGCACCAAGCCTCTCTTCCACATTCCCCGCCCCTTCTTGCAAAAATGAACCGGCGCTCAGTCAAACGCCCGCAGCCGCGTCACCAGCAGATCAATAAAGCCCGGACGATCCAGCCCCAACAATACCAGCGCATTGGCTGGCTTGCCGGTCAGACCATAACGATCCACCACCGTCATCCCCACGGTATGCTCCCCGCTGGTCTCGATATCGACCCGGCACTCGACCCCGTGGAACAGCTCGGGAGCCAGCAACCAGGCAATGGTACAGGGGTCGTGGAGCGGTGCACCAGCAAATCCCCACTTGGGATCCCGATGGTAGATCATGAAAAAGTCGAGCAGCCCGGCCACACACTGGGCCACCGGATTGGTGATGGCGCGCACCCGCTCGATATCCTCGTCCATCACCTGCGCCTCGTGGGTCACATCAAGGCCACACATGGTGATGGGGATACCCGACTTAAAGACCATATCGGCCGCTTCCGGGTCCACATAAATATTGAATTCCGCGGCCGGCGTCCAGTTGCCAGCCCCTGCGGTGCCCCCCATCAAGACAATGCGGGCAATCTTGGGTTTGAGCTCGGGATGCGCCGCCAGCAGCAGGGCGATATTGGTCAGCGGCCCGGTCGGCACCAGGGTCACAGGTTCTAGGCTCTCGCGCAGACATTTGGCCATCAATTCAAGCCCAGTCATGGCCTGTGGCGCAAAGGCAGGATCAGGCAGTTTGGGGCCATCGAGACCCGATTCGCCATGGACGTTGTCGGCGATGATAAGCTCCCGGGCCAGCGGTTTCGGCGCCCCCGCCGCCACCGGAATATCGTCGCGCCCCAGCAAGGTGAGGATGCGCAGGGCATTGTTGAGGGTCTTGTCCGGTGTCTGGTTGCCCGCGCTGGTGGTAACCGCCAGCACCTTCAGTTCAGGGCTGGCCAGCGCCAGAATGAGGGCGATGGCGTCGTCGTGGCCGGGATCACAATCAAGAATAACGGGCAGTGCCATGGGATGAGTCCTTACAACATAACAGGGAGCCATACCTTAACAAGCAAGCCTCGGATGAACTCGGGAAGGGGTCACAAAACGGGGCCTTGTTGCTGACCTGGGCGGTTTGCACGGCACGCCACCTAGCTCAACACGGCTCACTATCAAAAGTTTGCATGGCGTCATGCCGTTCATTTTCCGAGGCAGCGCACCACCCATTCGCCCGGCCGCGCCGGTTCGGGTATGATCGCCCCCCGTTTCCAGCCTGTGCCACCTATGTCCGTTATCGTCGACACCTTTATTGCCCCGCCCTGCAATGCCGCCATCGAGATCCTGTTCGAGGATGAGCACCTGTTGCTCATCAACAAGCCGAGCGGCCTGCTGAGTCTGTCAGGCAAGAACCCGCAGAACCTCGACTCGGTTCACTATCGACTGGTGCAGGATTTCCCAGACTGCACCCTGGTGCATCGCCTCGATTTTGGCACCTCAGGTATCATGGTGGTGGCCAGAAACAAGGCCATCAATGCCCTGCTCTGCCAGCAGTTCAGTCAGCGGGCGGTGAGCAAGGCCTACAGCGCCCTGCTGTGCGGTCATCTGGCCAGTGATGAAGGAGTTATCGACGCCCCTATCGCCAAGGACCCGGCCATTTTCCCGCTGATGAAGATCTGCGCCTCCAGCGGCAAACCCGCCCGCTCCCGCTATCAGGTGATTGAGCGGCTGGAGTTGCAGATGCAGGGGCAGACCGTTCCCCTGACCTGGGTACGACTGGTGCCACAGACCGGCCGAACCCATCAGCTGCGCATCCACAGCCAGCTGCTGGGCCACCCCATCCTCGGCTGCGATCTCTATGGCGGCCTGCTGCAACCCGGCTGCGAACAGGCGCCGCGGCTGATGCTGCATGCCAGCGAGCTGGATTTTGCTCATCCGGTGAGCGGCGAGCCGATGCAGATCCGCTGTGCCGCGCCTTTTTAGGAGCAATCAGTAGAGGCCGTCAGTAGATGGCAATAGACGCGAGTGCGGCGGGAATAGAGAAAGGCGTGACGCAAGAAGAAAAGGGACAAACGGCGGATAAAGATAGGGGCCGTGCTTTCGCAACGGCCCCCACCCCCCACTCTTTGTGGTGCTATCAGATCAGCTTGCGGGCAGCGCCCAGTACGATCTTGATGGCATCAGATTCGGTCTTCGCCATGGTCTCGGCGTTCGGGATTTCCTGCTGGGTACGGTTGACGATAACGCCAGCTACCATACCGGCACGCAGGCCCTGGCTGGTGCACATGGTCAGCAGGGTGGCAGATTCCATCTCATAGTTCAGCACGCCCATGGCTTGCCACTCTTTCATGGAACCCTGGAAACGGCTCACTACTCGGCCGGATACGGTGTCGTAACGCTCCTGACCCGGGTAGAAGGTATCGGAAGAGGCAGTCACACCGATGTGCAGCTTGGAGCCCATCTCTTTGGCAGTGTTGACCAGCGCGGTGGTGCAGTCGAAGTCGGCAACAGCCGGGAACTCCATCGGTGCAAAGTGCAGGCTGGCACCGTCAAGGCGCACGGAACCGGTAGTCACAATCACGTCACCCACGTTCAGGTGCGGCTGGATGGCGCCGGTGGTGCCGATACGCAGGAAGGTATTGATACCCAGCTGGGCCAGCTCTTCTACCGCGATGGAGGTGGACGGGCCACCGATACCGGTAGAGCAGATGATCACGGCCTTGCCGTCCATCTCGCCGCGCCAGGTAGTGAATTCACGATGGCTGGCCAGGTGCACCGGGTTATCCAACAGCTCTGCGATGCGCTTGACGCGCTCGGGGTCACCGGGGACGATCGCCAGGGTGGCGCCTTGCAGATCCGCTTTCTTCAAACCCAAGTGAAATACATCAGACATAGTGGACTCCTGGTTGCCCCCTGCCAGCATGGTCAGGGCGCAAGTTAAGATGATTCTTTATGATACTTTCAAGCCTTTACCCCCCTCTTCGGGGAGGCGCCAACTATGGTCGAAAGCGCTTTCCAATTCCTTGAAGCGCCTCACACTTCCACGCATTGACAGTCACAAAGATCGCGCAAAACGTTTGCTAACCCAATGAAATAATTGACAAACGTTTTTCTGAAAAAGGGTCTCGAACAGGGAAAGTCAAGCCCGGTTCAGCGCTTAATTAACGACTCGTGATCGACCCCGTAAAGTTGTAAACAAGATGCTTTTGTATCCCTTTCGAGATGATAGCCTAGCGGCCAACTACCACTTAATGGCTAACTACAGGAAGTCCATCATGGCTACATTCAAGTTCTATATTCCCGCAATCAACCTGATGGGTGCCGGCTGTCTGCAAGAGGCCGCCGCCGATATCAAGGGTTACGGCTATCGCAAGGCACTGATCGTCACCGACAAGATCCTCAACCAGATTGGCGTGGTCGCCAAGCTCACCACCCTGCTGGCTGAACATGGCATTGAAAGCGCTGTTTTCGATGAGACCAAACCCAACCCCACTACCAGCAACGTCGAAGCGGGTCTGGCGATGATCAAGGCCAACGGCTGCGATTGCGTCATCTCGCTGGGTGGCGGCTCGCCCCACGACTGCGCCAAAGGCATCGCGCTGGTCGCCGCCAACGGTGGCAGCATCAAGGATTACGAAGGGGTGGATCGCTCCGCCAAGCCGCAGCTGCCGCTTATCGCCATCAACACCACCGCCGGTACCGCCTCCGAAATGACCCGCTTCTGCATCATCACCGACGAAGCGCGCCACGTGAAAATGGCCATCATCGACAAGCACGTTACCCCGCTGATGTCGGTCAACGACCCCGAGCTGATGCTGGCCAAGCCGGCTGGTCTGACCGCCGCCACCGGCATGGATGCCCTGACCCACGCCATCGAGGCTTATGTCTCCACCATCGCCACCCCGGTGACCGATGCCAGCGCCGTGATGGCCATCGAACTGATTGCCAAGCACCTGCGCACCGCCGTCAACCAGGGCGATGATCTGCACGCCCGCGAGCAGATGGCCTATGCCCAGTTCCTGGCCGGCATGGCCTTCAACAACGCAAGCCTCGGTTACGTACACGCTATGGCGCACCAGCTGGGCGGTTTCTACGACCTGCCCCACGGTGTCTGCAACGCCGTGCTGCTGCCCCACGTTCAGGCCTACAACGCCCAGGTGAGCGCCGCTCGCCTGAAAGAGGTGGCCCGCTACATGGGTGTGGACGTGAGCGCCATGAACGATGAGCAGGGCGCCGCCGCCGCCATTGCCGCCATCAAGCAGCTGGCGCTGGATGTGAAGATCCCGGCCGGTCTGGAGCAGCTCGGCGTCAAGGCCGATGACTTCGATACCCTGGCCAGCAACGCCCTGAAAGATGCCTGCGGCTTCACCAACCCGAAACAGGCGAGCCACGAAGAGATCGTCGCCATCTTCCGCGCAGCCATGTAATCGCTGCCTGATTGCCAGAAAGGGTCGCAGTGCGACCCTTTTTATTGGCTGATGGATCAATGGCTTTTTACTTCCGTGGAGGGAGTCGGTATGATTTGCCGAGCCAAAAAGACTGTATGGATGATCTGAACTCGATATGCGGATGAAACACCTGATTGCCGCGGCTTTGACCGCCCTCACCCTCTCCGGTTGCAGCCTGGTTTATCGCATTGATATTCCCCAGGGCAACTATGTGGAACAAAAACAGGTCGACAAACTGCGCCAGGGGATGACCCGCGAGCAGGTCAGCTATGTGCTGGGGACCCCCATGCTGCGCGACGGCTTTGACCCCAACACCTGGTACTACCTCTATGAATTCCAGCCGGGCCACGGCGACAAGGAGCGCAAAGAGCTCACCGTCACCTTCGCCAATGACAGGCTGACCACAGTGACGGGTGACTTCCCGCTGCCAGCAGCCTTCAATACCCCGCTCTGATATCTCGCAAAACCGGCCTCGCGCCGGTTTTGTTTTATCCAGCCCCCGCGCTATGTATCCTGACCGGCAACACTGAGTCATTCCCCCCCATTGCAGCTGCCTGCAAATTGCCTGATGCTGATGAGCAGCCACCACTCCATTAACACCATCGAATGACACAGGGAGAATCCCCATGAGCCGGATCCTGATTGCCGGAGCCAGCGGCCTGATCGGTCGCGAACTGGTGCAGCAACTGCCTGCCGAACATGAACTGACCCTGCTCTGTCGCAAGCCGGGCAAGAAGGCGCACCACTGGCTGCCGGTCAATTTTGATGATCTGGCCAGCGTCACCCTCTCCCGCCCGGTGGATATCGCCTTCTGTGCCCTCGGCACCACCCGCAAGGAGGCGGGCTCTGCCGAGGCGTTTCGCCGGGTCGATCTCGACTATGTGCTCGCCTTTGCCGAACTGGCCCGCCGCCACGGCTGTCAGCGGCTGATCGTGGTCTCGAGCATAGGAGCTAACGCATCGTCCCCGGCCCTCTATCCACGTACCAAGGGGGAGATGGAGCAGGCCCTGCTGGCCCAATCCTGGCCACGGCTCGCCATCGTGCGGCCCGCCATGCTGCTGGGGGATCGCCAACCGCCGCGCCGCTCGGAGCAGATCTTTCAGGCCATCTATCCGCTGTTTCGACCGCTGCTGGTGGGCAAGCTCGCCCGCTGGCGCGCCATCGAAGCCCAGCAGGTGGCCCGCGCCATGATCGCCCTATCGAAACTGCCCGCCGGGTGCGAAATTGTCGAGAACGAGCAACTGCTGGCCCTCTGAGCCCGGCCTTTTCCGCCGCTTTCGCATACCGTCGTGAAAACAGAAGGGCAAGCCAACCGGCTTGCCCTTTGCTTATCTGTTGGCGAGCATCCTCAACCACCACTGACCACTATTGGCCGCCATCGGCAGTCAGAACAACCGCCCTCAACCGCGAATATGGTCGATAAAGGCGTCGATCTGCTCGCGAGTGCAGGCGGGGTTCATAAAGACGGCCTTCTCCCCTGCGATGTAGGAGTATTTGCCCCGTGCGTCGTAGTCGGAGTGGGCCACCGCCTCCACCCAGTTGGTGAAGAGCCCCACCTTGCCGCGCCCCTTGAACAGGCTGCGGTGGTAGTCGGTGTTGCGCTGCAAACGGGCCTTGTAGGCGGGATCGCTGGAGCGGGCCAGCTCGAAGGCGAACTCAGCCTCCGGATCACTCACCCACTCGGGGTTGTAGATCTTGAAGCCGACGCTCGGCCCCTGATTCTCCTGCGCCACCAGCTTGACGTTGCCGAGCTGGCTCAACCGGAAGCGGAAGTAGTTGGCATTTTGCAGGCAGTGGGCCAGCACGGTGCGATACCCCTCGACCCCCATGTAGTTGAGCGCCGCATAGGCACCGAATAAACCGCTCGCGCCACGAGAACACTCGATGGTGGATTGCAGGTGGGTCTGGCCCTGAATGTCCCGCTCGAAGTAGGAGAAGTTCTCCGGGTCATTCTCCATCGCCTTGAGATCGTCCTGCTCCTTGATCATCACCAGACTGGAGGTGTAGGGCACATAACCCCACTTCTGGAAGTCGACGGTGAAGGAGTCGGCATATTTCAGCTCGGCAAAGCGCGCCACGTTGCGCTCAATCCCCGCCAGGGTGGCGCTGTTGATGGCAAGCGGGTTGGCGGCGAAGTCGTAATCGAGGAAGAAGATCATCGACCAGCCGATGGCCGCGTCGACGTGGATGTGCGGCTTGACCGTCACCTCGAACTGCTCGCAGAGGCGATTGCGCAGCTCGAACACGGGTTTCACCTGATCGACCCCGAAGGTATCGGTGGTGCCCATGGTGAGCATGATGGTGGGCACCACGTGCTTCAGGGCAAAACAGGCGGTCAGGGTGCGCTCGAGGTGGTCGAGATCGATGTCATTGTTCTCGCCGACCTGAATGCGGATGGTCTTGTTTTCGATATCGACCCCGAGCAGGGAGAGGTTGGTGATGTTGGAGTAGTGACCGCCCTGGGAATTGATAATGCGGTAATCCTGATAGTGGCCGAGCCCCTTGTGCTTGGCTTCGGGCAGGCTTTTGCGAATGCCGAGCAGGTAGCCATAGAGGTTACAGAAGGTGCCCCCCTGGGTGAAGATGCCGGTGGCACGGGCCGGGTCATAACCCGCCAGCAGGGCAATCTGGCGCACCACCTTCTTCTCCAGCTCCTCGGCCACCCCGGCATATTCGGAGTAGACCAGATTGGGGTTGGCCAGAATGCCCAGCTGGGCGCCGTAGATGGCGGGATCCGCCGACATGGTGATGACGTTCTCGACGCTGGAGGGGTTCTCCCAATCCTTCGACAGGGCGGCGGCGAACAGCAGCTCGGCCATCGGCTCGCCCGGGGTGCGCATGGTGGCGGGCACCGGCATGGTCTCGCAGAGATCGGCAAGGCGGGCGCGGCCATCTGGCCAGGCGTTCAGACGGGCATCCGGGGCCAGGCCACGGGCCCGAAATTCATTGAGGGTGGCAAATCCGGGTTCGCGAAAAACCGGCCAGAGATCGGGATTGCGCGAGAAAAAGTTGGCTTTTACGGCTGCAAACCGGCTTGAGAACTCGGGGTGGACGGCGTTGACGCTTTCGTCTTTCAGATAAACTAAGTCACTCATTTTTATACCATTAGTACAGCAAATGTGCGGCCGTTATACCCCTGTGCCAGCGGGGCCGACAGCGACAATATCTAATGGCCTACCCTACTTTTTGTCATGTATCAGCCATGACAAGGGCTGGCAAAAAGGCGCCTTTGGGGCGCCTCTTTGCATTTCGTGATCTCGTTCACATGTTGGCTGATATAGTCCTTACTACCAGACGGCCATCAGCCAGCGTCCCCCTCAACGCAGGGAGGCCAACAGCCACTGGGCAAACTCCGCCAGCTCGACCTGTTGCTGCGGGAAGGCCGCCAGCCAGGGCTGCAGGCGCGCGGCAACCGCCTCCGACCGATAGTCGCAACCAACCAGCTCGACCGCCAACACGTCGAACGGAGCTGGCTCCAGGGTATCGCTGAACAGCTGCGCCCGAGTGATAATCCCCTTCTCCACATCAAAGTGCAGCTCCACGCCGCCCCAGCCAAAGCGCTCCTCCAGCAGATGGCTGAACGCCGGGGCATGGCCATAGTTCCACTCCCAGCTGCGCTGGCGGGCGAAGGTCTCGGCAAAGCCCGGTAGATCCGGCATCTGCACCGGGGAGATATGCTCGGGCTCAACTCGCGCACCGTAGTGGTGGAAAAATGCCTCGGCAAGCGCCTCGCTCACCTGCTGATGGTCGATCCCCGGCAGCAGCTCGCACAGGTTCGCCACCCGGCTGCGCACCGAGCTGATCCCCTTGGCGGCCAGCTTCTTGGGGTCGGGATTGAGGTAGTTGGCGAGGCGGCCAAGATCGGCATCCAGCAACAGGGTGCCGTGGTGGAAGCCGCGATCCAGGGTCTCCCTGTAGGCTGACCCCGATACCTTGCGATCCCCGTCCGGGGTGGCCACCAGCAGATCGTTGCGACCGGAAGCAAAGGCCTCTATCCCCAACCGCTTGAGCCCGTCCAGCACGATAGCGGTGGAGATGCTCTTGTCATACTCCGGCTTGCCCGCCATGAAGGTGAAGCAGCTGTTGCCAAGGTCGTGGAACACGGCGCCGCCGCCACTGCTGCGGCGCGCCAGGGTTACCCCATCCTCCTCCATCCGGCGGGTATTGCACTCCTTCCACGGGTTCTGGGCCCGACCGATCACCACGGTATTGGCGTTGCGCCAGAGGAACAGCACCCGCTGGCCGGGGTCCATCTGGCGGAAGATGCACTCCTCGACAGCCAGATTGAACAGGGGATCGTGAGAGTCGGAGAGAAGCAGACGCAAGCGGGACATAACAGGACCTTATCCGGAACAGGGGGCAACATGATAACACTGGCGGGGCCATCACTGACCCGTTTCACCTTAACTGGCGCGCAGCAGCATGGATACATTGGCTTCACACCCGACCGCCCCGTAAAAGTATCTTTTGATATAACGACACAACTTGACGTGAAACCGCTAAAAAAATGCAGTCAAGCCACAATGGCAACGATAAAAACGGGAAAAAATGGCTAGAATGCGGCCACTTTAATTGGCCATATGGCTCTCTTCTTCGTCACATAACTCGCCAAAAAACAGTATGTGTATATCAAGTGTGATGAATGACACAAAAATGACTTTTAATGTCCCGGACACCCCATTGCAAACGACTTCACCCCTCTTGCAGGTTACAACGAATTGCTTGAATCTAGTTTAGACACCGCCTCCCGAGAGAACGCTGTATGACGGAGAACGCCGACCCCCGCCAGCGCCCCAGCTGGTTCCTGCCGATGCTGGTCAGTATGGTCATTGCCACCCTGACCTCTCCCCCCTTGCGGGCCGAGGAGCAGGTCATCGTGCAACTGCCCTGGCAACATCAATTCCAGTTTGCCGGTTACTATGCGGCCATCGCCAAGGGCTTCTATCAGGATGCCGGTCTACGGGTCACCCTGCGCGAGGCGAACGACCGAACCGATGTGGTCAGCGAGGTGATCTCGGGAAAGGCCCATTTTGGCATCAGCGGCAGTGACCTGCTGCTGGACCGGGCAGCCGGCCGCCCAGTGGTGGTGCTCGCCGCCCTGCTGCAACACTCGCCACTGGTGCTGCTGACGCTGGAACGGCCCGATATCCGCAACCCGGCGGATCTGGCCAACAAGCGGCTGATGCTGGAGCCGGGCTCCAACGAGCTGCTGACCTATCTGACCCGGCATAACGAGCGCCGTGACTGGGTCACCGTTCCCTATGAGAGAGGACTGCAGGCACTGCTGGCGGGCGAGGTGGATGCCATCAGCGCCTACAGCTCCACCGAACCCTTCTATCTGCAGCAAAAAGGGGTCCCCTATCGGGTCTTCAGACCGCGTACCGTCGGCTTCGATTTCTACGGTGACAACCTGTTTACCTCCGAGCGGGAGCTGATCACCCGACAGGATCGGGTCTACGCCTTCCAGCAGGCTAGCCTCAAGGGGTGGCGCTATGCGATGGACAACCCAGAAGAGATGATCAACCTGATCATGGAGCAGTACCCGAGCGGTGCGGGTCGTGACCAGCTGGCGTTCGAGGCCCGCGAAACCAGAGCACTGATGCAGCCGGATCTTGTCGAACCGGGTTACATGCAGCAGGAGCGCTGGCTGCAGATCGCCAAAACCTATCTGGAGGCGGGCATGCTCCAGGTACTGCCCAACCTAGACCACTTTATCTACGACCCGGCGCAAGAGCGGCTGCGCCAGCAGCGCAAGTTGCTCGACAAGAGCGTGGCGGTGGCCATGCTCGTCACCTTTACCCTGATGACCCTGCTCGGCATCTTCTTGCACCTCTATCTGCGGCTGCGTCAGGAGGCGCGGGATCGCCAGCGGCTGACCCGTGAGCTGGCCCAGAGCGAACAGCACTACCGCTTCGTGGCGGAGAACAGCGCCGATGTGATCTGGACCATGGATGCCAGCAGCTTGCGCTTTCGCTATGTCAGTCCGGCCATCGCCGCCCTGAGCGGCTACGAGGCTCCCGAGCTGTTCGCCATGCCACTCAAGCAACTGCTGCCGGATGCCTCGCGGCAACTGCTGCGCGAGGAGATCTCCGCCACCCTCACCGCCTGGCAACGGGGGGAACACGACCAGACTCGCCGGGTCATCCGCACCCAGTTGCGTCACAAGCATGGCCATCTGGTGGCGACCGAGACCATCACCACGCTCCATGGCAGTGGCACGGCCCAACCCGAGGCGATCCTGGGCGTCACAAGGGATATCACCGAGCGGGCGGCGCGGGAGGCCATGATGCACCGCCTCGCCTTCTACGACCCCCTCACCGGCCTGCCCAATCGCCGCCTGCTGCAACAACGGCTCAAGGAGCTGCTGGAGCAGGAGGCGCCCCGTCCGCTGGCGCTGATGTTTATCGATCTCGATCACTTCAAGCCGATCAACGACACCTTCGGCCACGAGACCGGGGATATCCTGCTCAATCTGGTGGCCGAACGAATGCGTCACTGTGTGCGGGAGCAGGATTTGGTGGCGCGGCTGGGGGGCGACGAGTTCGTCATCTTGCTGCCCGATACCGGCGATGAAGTGCTGGCGGTGGCCGATAAGCTGCACCGCCAGTTGCGCGATCCGTTCCAGCTGGAGGGGCAGGAGCTGCTTATCTCCAGCAGTATCGGGCTGGCGCTCTATCCGGAGCACGGAGAGGATGCCAAGACCCTGATGCACCAGGCAGATCAGGCGATGTATCAGGCGAAGCATCGCGGCCGTGGCCGGGTCTGCCTCTTTAGCGCAGGGCTTGATCCGGAGCAGGGTGCCCTGCTGTGGCAGCCCGGCCACGAGTGCGGTCACCCGCGCATCGATGCCGAACATCGCCAGCTGTTCGTGCTGACCAACCGGCTGCTGGAGCGGGTCAAGGATCAACACGAACACCCGGCCCCGTTTCTGGAGAGTCTGGAAAGCCTGTTCGACATGGCCCGTCACCACTTCGCCTTTGAAGAGCAGATGCTGGCGGAGAGCGACTATCGGGAGCTGGCCAGCCACCGCCAGGATCACCAGCGCCTGCTCAACAAGGCAGGTCAGCTGCTGCACGCCGCCAAAGCGGGGAAGCTGGGCAACGACGAGCTGCTCAACTTCATCATTCAGGAGCTGGTGGTCGGCCACATGAGTCAGGCGGATCGCCGCTACTTCCCCCTGTTCAGATCTGAGCGCAACCAGCCGGTCGCAGAAGGGATCGCCTAGTCACCCCGCAGGGCAACCACGGGGTCGAGACGCACTGCCCGCAGCGCGGGGGCGACCCCGGCCAGCAGGCCGACCAGCGCGCTGCAACCGAGCGCCAGCAGCAGATAGAGAGGATGGAGGGTGAGCGGCAACCCGGCCACCAGCAGGGTGAGCAGCAGCTTGAGCCCCCCGAGCAGGGCCAGTCCCATGGCCCCACCCAGCAGCGCCAGCACCACGGCTTCGAGCAGGAACAGCAATAGAATGCGGCGCCGCGGGCAACCCAGCGCCATCAGCAAGCCCACTTCGGGGATCCGCTCCTGCTGGGCGATGCTCATGATGCTTAAGATGCCGACCGCCCCAATCAGCAGCGAGATGATGCCGAGCCCACCGACCGCCAGTTTGATGATGGAGAGGATCTTGTCGAGGCTGGTCAGCATGTCCTGCTGGGAGGTGAGGGTAAAATCCTCGGCGCCGTGGCGGGCGATCAGCACCCGCCGGATCTGGGCCGAGATGTCGGCCTCCCTCTGCCCGGCGCGATAGATAACGTCGATCTCCTGCAACCCCTCCTTGTTGAACAGCGCCTGGGCATGGGCGGCGGGCAGATAGATCATGTCGTCCAGATCAAAGCCGAGAAATTGCCCCTTGGGGGCCAGCACCCCGGCCACCCGAAAACGGCGATCACCGGCGCGCAGCAAGTTCCCCGGCGCATCGCCACCGGGAAACAGCTCCGCCGCCACCTTTGAACCCAGCACCGCATAGGCGCGGGGCATGGCGCTGTCATCTGCGGGCAGAAAACGCCCCTGCACCAAGGTGAGGCGCCAGCCGGAGAGCGCCGCCGGGCCGGTGCCCAGAATGGCGGTGCTGCGGGTCAGCCCGCGGCTGCGCACCTCCCCCTGCCCCTGCACCACCGGCAGTGCCGCCTCGATACCTGGCAATCTGGCGAGGGCATCGGCATCCTCCAGCAGCAGGGGACGGCTGCTGGAGAGAATACCGGGCGGGCCGCCTGCGGTTTCGGTCTTGCCCGGCGTCACGGCGATCAAGCGGGTGCCAAATTGGGAGAAGCTGTCGAGCAGATAGAGCCTGAGCCCCTCGCCGATGCCGGTGAGCAGGGTCACCGAGGCGATCCCGATGGCGATACCCAGCGCCGACAGCAGGCTGCGACTGCGCCCCGCCAGCAAGGCGCGCCAGAGCCAGAACAGCAGATCAGCGGCGCGCATCAGCCCCCACTCCATTGCCCGCTGCGCAGGCTACTGACCGGATCTTGCCGTGCCGCCCGGGAAGCGGGCAGCCAGCTAAAAAACAGCCCGGTCAGCAGGGCCGCCGGTATGGTGCAGAGGGTCGCAAGCAAAGGGACCGCCGCCGGAAAACTGGGCCAAATCACTCCGGCGAGGGCCACCAGGGCATAGCCCAGGGCTGTGCCAAACAGCGCGCCACCGCCGCTCAGCAGCAGCGCCTCCCATAAAAACAGCTGGCGGATCTGGCGACTGTCGGCCCCCAGCGCCTTGAGCAGACCGATCTCGCCGGTGCGCTGGCGGGTGCTGATCAGCGCCAGATTCATCATCATGATGCCGGAGACCAGCAGGCTGATGGCGCCGATACCGGCAACCGCCAGGGTGAGAGTCGAGAGAATGGTGGAGAAGGTGGCCAGCATGGCGTCACGGCGCACCACGGTCACATCGAGCACCCCGTGGCGCGCCTGCATCAGCTGCTCCAGTCGCTTGACCAGCGGCGGCACGGCCTGCCCCGCCAGCGGCTGGATCAGCAGCCGAAACAGCCCCTCGGTATTGAACAGCCGCATGGCGCTGCCGACCGGGATCAGCGCGGCTTCCGCCATATCCATCCCCAGATTGCTGCTCTGGCTGGTGAAGACCCCCACCACCCGAAAACGGCGATTGTCAAAACGCAGCCACTGGCCGACCGGGTCGGCCTGACCGAACAGCTCCCGGGCCACCTTGGCCCCGAGCAGGACGGCCGGTCTATCCTCTGCGGCATCCCCCGGCAACCAGCGGCCGGAGAGCAGCTCCAGCCCGTGGGTATCGCGCAGCCCGTTGCTGCTGCCAAGCAGCATGGTCTGGCGCAGCCGCGCCCCCTGTTTGGCCTCGGCAAAGCCCATCACCAGCGGTACCAGCCGCACGTTTGGCTGGTGCTGGCCAAGATAGTGCATGTCATCGAGAGTGATCTGCCGCAGGCTGTTGCCGGTGACCGGCGGCAGCCCGCCGGTGGTCTCCTTGCGGCCCGGGAACATCACCAGCAGATCCTTGCCAAGGGAGCTGAACTGGTCGGCCACATAGCGCCTCGCCCCTTCCCCCAGCGCGGTGAGCAGCAGCACCGAAGTGACGCTCAGACTCACCGCCAGGATCAGCACCAGTGCCCGTGAGCGCTGGCGCAGCAGGGCCACGGCGGCAAAGCGGATCACATCGGGCCGCCGCATTCAGCCTCCGTCACTATGAGTGCTATCAATGCTATCGGTGCTGATACGGCCATCGTTCATCAGTATCCGCCTGCCCGCTCGTTCCCCGAGGCGCGGATCGTGGGTCACCACCACCAGCGTGATCCCTTGCTCCCGGTTGAGCCCCTCCAGCAGGGTAATCACCTCCTCCCCGGAGCGGGAGTCGAGATTGCCGGTGGGCTCGTCAGCCAGGATCAGCCGCGGCGCCATTGCCATGGCACGGGCGATGGCTACCCGCTGACGCTGACCGCCGGAGAGTTCGGCAGGGCGGTGTCCGGCCCGGTTCTCCAGCCCCAACTCCCCCAGCAACTGCTGGCTGCGGCGATGGCGCTCGGCGGGAGCAATCCCGCACAGCATCAGCGGCAGCTCGACGTTTTCACGGGCGGTGAGGCGGGAGATCAAGTGAAACGACTGGAACACGAAACCGATACGATGGCCGCGCAGCTGGGCCAGCGCCGGCTCTGACAGGGTGGCGGTATCCTCCCCTCCCAGCCAGTAGCGCCCCTCGTCGGGCCGATCCAGCAACCCCAGCACATTGAGCAGGGTCGACTTGCCGGATCCCGAGGGGCCCATCACCGCCAGATACTCCCCCTCGGCAACCCGCAGAGAGACGCGATCGAGGGCAGCCACCTCGCTGCCACCCAGAGTAAAGCGACGACTGACGGCATCGAGGCGAATGAGATTACTCATCCGGCTGCTCCGTGGCGGCGCTGAAAGGGCCCTCCCCGACAATCTGTCCGGGCTGGGCCGCCAGCCGATCACCGGCGGCGAGCCCCTCGGCCACCTCAATCCAGTTCCAGTTCTCCACGCCCCAGCGGGGCACCACCCGCACCAGCTTATCCCCTTCCAGCCGCAGCACGCTGCCATCGTCGGCCCGGCTGCTGGCCGCCACCCGTAGCACATTGGTGGCACGGGTCACCTCGACTTCAAGGTCGGCGCTGTAGCCAATAAGCAGGGGGACATCGGTGGGCAGGGCAGTGAGTGCAGCCTCCACCTCGACGGTACGAGCCTGCTTCTCCAGCTCCTTCACATAGGGGGCGATGCGGGTGACGGTGGCGGCGAAATCGCGTCCGGGCATGGCGTCGAGCAGTACCCGGGCAGACTGCCCCACCTTGAGGCGGGCGGCATCCACCTCATCGATGGGGGCTGAGACATACAGACAGTTATCGTCGATAAGATCGATAACCGGGGGCATGGCCACTCCGGGCGGTGAGGGGGTCATGTATTCGCCCAGCTTGCTGTTGACCTCCGCCACCACCCCGGCAAACGGTGCCTGCAGGCGGCGCTCGCTCAAGCGAGCCTCCACCTGGGCAACCTGCGCCTCGTCGACCCGCTCCTGCTGACGGGATGCGCGGCAGATATAGCGGCGGGTATCGGCCAGATTCTGGGCCTGCTCGGCAAGCGTGCGGGAGGTGAGGTTTTTGGCCAGCAAGGTGGCCAGTCGGTTGGCCTCCCGCTCGTAGTAGGCCGCCTCGCTGCAACGCTCCTCGCGCTGGGTCTTGCCAAGGGCCTGCTGGGCACGGGCACGGGCAAGATCGGCGCGGATATCGTCACTCCAGAGGGTCAGCAGCAGATCCCCCCGGGCTACCCTGTCCCCGGCCTTGACGGCGATCCGCTCCACCACGCCGCCACCGGGCAGACTGAGCCCGGCCCGCTGACACGACTTGATGGTGCCGGCCCGGGTATTGACCACGGTGACCAGCACATCCCCACGCCCGACCTCAGCCAGCCTGATCGGCGTCGGCTGTGGCCGCCACCACCATGCCACAGCAGCCAGCGCTACTACGGCGCCACTTCCCCACCACAGCCAACCTCTCTTCATCGCGCATCCTTTCGCTAGTGACTCCCGTCATGTGCGTCGGGAGAGCAGGGCATAATAGAGCAAGGGTATCACCACCAGGGTGAGCAAAGTGGAGACCAGGATCCCGAAAATCAGGCTGATGGCGAGGCCATTGAAGATGGGATCGTCGAGGATAAACAGAGCCCCGATCATCGCTGCCAGCGCCGTCAGCATGATGGGTTTGGCCCGCACCTGCGCCGCTTCGATCACCGCCAGCTCGAACGCCACCCCGGCGCTGCGCTGCTGCTCGATAAAGTCCACCAGCAGGATGCTGTTGCGTACGATGATCCCGGCCAAGGCGATCATCCCGATCATCGAGGTGGCGGTAAACTGGGCCCCCAACAGGGCGTGGCCCGGCATCACCCCTATGATGGTGAGCGGGATGGGGGCCATGATGATGAGCGGCACCAGATAGGAGCGGAACTGGGCCACCACCAGCAGATAGATGAGGATCATCCCCACCCCGTAGGCTAGCCCCATGTCGCGGAAGGTCTCGTAGGTGATCTTCCACTCACCGTCCCACAACAGCGCCACCTCCCCCAGTTTGTCGGGCTGCTGCACGTAATATTGGGGCAGGTCGATGTCGGCACCGGCGGCAAACATGCCGTAGAGCGGGCTGTCGGTGTGGCCGCCCATGTCGGCCACCACCATCACCATGGGCTGCATGTTCTTGTGCATGATATAGCTGGGGGCCACCTCATCACGGCGACTCACCAGCTCGGAGACCCGCACCAGCTGGCCACTCTGGCTGCGCACCTTGAGGGCCAGTACGCCCGCCAGATCCCGTTTGTCACCGGGAGCCAGTTCGATGCGGATCGGCACCGGATACTTGGCGCCGTGACCCTGCAGCCAGCTGGCATCCTGATAACCCACCCCGCCATTGAGGGTGTTCACCAGATCCCCGAGATCGACCCCGAGCAGGGCCGCCTTGCTGCGATCCACCACCAGCCGCCACTTGGGCTGCGGGTCGGTCAGATAGATATCTACGTCCACCAGATCCGCCGTGGCCACAAAACGGGCCTCTACGGCGCGAGCCGTCGCTTCACGGGCGGCAGGCGTCGGGCCATACACTTCTGCGACTATGGGGGACCAGACCGGCGGGCCGGGGGGCACCTCAACGACTTTCAGGTTGCCCCCTGCCGCACTGGCGATAGCCTGCAGCGGCGCCCGAACCGACTGGGCAATCTGGTGACTGCTGCGATCCCGTTCATGCTTGTCCACCAGATTGACCTGAATATCCCCCACGTTGGCGCCGCTGCGGATAAAGTAGTGGCGCACCAGCCCGTTGAAATTGATGGGGGCGGCGGTGCCGGCGTAGATCTGGTAATCCTTCACCTCCTCCACCTTGGCAAGCTCTCGTCCGACCGCCAGCAGGGTGCGCTCGGTCTGCTCCAGGGTCGCCCCCTCCGGCATATCGAGCACCAGCTGAAATTCCGACTTGTTGTCAAAGGGGAGCATCTTGAGCACCACCCACTGCACCACCGGCATTGCGGTGGCGGCCCCGACCAGCAGCAACACCACCAGCCAGAGTTTGCGTCTGGTACGCTTGGCGCCATCACCGATCAGGAAAGGGGTCATCAGCCGGTGAAAGAGACCAGCCTTGGCCTCGCCGTGGGCACCATGCACCTCACCTTTGAGCAAATGGCTCGCCAGCCAGGGGGAGAAGATAAAGGCCACCAGCAGGGAGATGAGCATCCCCATGCTGGCATTGATGGGGATGGGGCTCATGTAAGGGCCCATCAGCCCGCTGACAAAGGCCATCGGCAGCAGGGCCGCGATAACGGTCAGGGTCGCCAGTATGGTCGGCCCCCCCACCTCGTCCACCGCCCCCGGAATAAGATCCTTGAGTGCCCCCTTGCCCAAACCGCGATGGCGGTGAATGTTCTCCACCACAACTATGGCGTCATCCACCAAGATACCGATGGAGAAGATCAGCGCAAACAGCGACACCCGGTTGAGGGTAAAGCCCCACGCCCAGCTGGCAAACAGGGTCAGCGCCAGGGTGATAACGATGGCCACACCCACCACCAGCGCCTCGCGCCAGCCCATGCTCACCAGCACCAGCAGCACCACCGCCGTGGTGGCAAAGATCAGCTTGCCGATGAGGGTGTTGGATTTGGTCTCGGCGGTGACGCCGTAGTCACGGGTCACCGTCACCTCGACGCCAGCCGGGATGAGTCGATTCTTGAGGCTCTCGACCCGTTCTTCCACCCGCTTGGCCACCTCGACCGCGTTCTGGCCGGGCTGCTTGCCGATGGCCAGCGTCACCGCCGGATAACTGGCCTGTCCCATCCCCATCCAACTGCGTTTGGTCGGAGTCTCTTGACCCAGAGAGACCCTGGCCACCTCCCCCAGATAGACCGGCTTGCCGTCGTGCAGTCCCACCACCAGCTCTCTAGCCTCCTGCTCGCTTTGCAGGAACTGCCCCACCTGCACCTTGATCTCACTGTTGTTCTGCTCGATAGCCTGTGTGGTGCCTACCTGATTGGCGGCCGCTAGTCGCTGGCTCAGATCGCCCCAGCTGATGCCGTGGGCGCTGAGGGCCGCAGGATCCGGCATCACCCGCAGCACGGCGCTCTGGCTGCCCAGCGTGTAGATATCGCGGGTACCGGGAATGCGCTTGAGTTCGGTCTCCAGCTCATGGGCGACCCGGGTCAGCTCGGGGGCCCCAAGTTGCTTGCTCCCCTCTTTGCTCCAATCTTTGCTCCATAAGGTCAAACTGACGATGGGGACATCATCGATCCCCCGGGGTTTTACCAGCGGCTGACCGACTCCGATCCCCTGTGGCAACCAGTCGCGGTTGGAGTCGAGCTGGTTGTTGAGATCGACGATGGCCTGCTCGCGGCTTACCCCTACCTTGAATACCACCACCAGCAGGGCGCCATCGGGTTGGGAAAAAGAGTAGAGGGTATCAATTCCCTTTATCTGGGAAACCACCTGCTCGGCAGGGGTGGTGACGAGAGAGGCCACTTCAGCCGGAGTGGCTCCCGGGAAGGGAATGTAGACATCGGCGAAGGTGACATCAATCTGCGGCTCCTCCTCCTTGGGGGTCACCAGCACCGCAAACAGGCCGAGCAACAGCCCCACCAGCGCCAGCAGCGGGGTGATGGCCGAGCCTTGGAACAGCGCAGCCAGCCGACCGGCAGGCCCCAGCCTCTCCTTGTTGCCGTTCAGCTCGCTACTCATGGGCCACCTCCTGCTGCAGCGCCCAGGCATCGGGAGCCAGCTTGTCACCGGCTTGCAGCCCGGCCAGGATCTCGCACTGTCCTTCGACGCAATGGCCGACCCGCACCGGCGTCAGGGCCCAGCCAGCGGGCTGCTGCAGATAGACGCCGTTGAACTCACCTTGCCGCAGCAGGGCGCGATCCGGCACCTGCAACACTTGACGCTCACCCTGCTTGAGCTGCACCTTGAGCCACATGCCGGGCAATACCCCGGCGGTTTGCGGCGGCAAGTCGAGGCGCAACCTGAAGGCGTGGCTCTGGCTGTCGGCATAGTTGAAGCGGGTCAATTTGACCGGGGTAACGGCCCTGCCATCCGGCAGCAGCACTTGCATATCCGCAGGCTCACGAGCCAGCGAAAGGGCGGATTGGGGCAACTCCACCTCCACCCGCAAGGTGTCGAGGGAGAAGCCGGAGAGCAGCGGGGTACCGGGGGCGACAGTCTCCCCCAGCTCTACCAGCCGTTTGGTCACCACTCCGGCGTAAGGGGCCAGAATGCGGGTATAACCGTAGGCCTCACGGGCCTGAGTGAGGGCCGCATCGGCAGCGTTCACCTCGGCGCGGGCGGCGCGATCCGTCGCCTGGGCATTGTCGAGCTGGGCGCGGGTGATCACCCCCTTGGCAATCAGCGCCTGAAAGCGGGCGAGCTGGCGCTCGGCTTCCACTTGCTGAGCCTGCGCCCGAGCCAGCCGCGCCTCGGCCCCCGTGACGGCGGCAAACTGCTCCTTGCCGCTAATCTCCAGCAGCGGCTGCCCCGCCTGCACCTGATCGTTCACATCCACCAGCATGCGGGAGACCCGGCCGCTGGTCTGGGCCGCCACCGTCCCCTGATTGATGGCACTGACGGTGCCATCCAGCGTCAGCCAGTCGGTCACCGGCTGTGGCGCCACTGTCAACGGGGGCTCTGGCTCCCCTTCAGCGGCAAGGGCCCGGGGGGATGTCATGGCCTGCGATGTCATCACCAACAAGGTGATCCCCAGCAACCGGATCTTTTCCATCATTACTCTCCTTCCCTGGCGTAATCTGTCACTTCACGGGATCAGGCGGTATGGGACTGGCGCACCTTATCCACTCCCCGAACTGGCGCCTTGGTCAGCACCCTGGCCAGCCCTCTGTCAAACAGCAAGATCCCGGCCACCATGGCCGCTATAAACAACATTATCATGGGCTGCCCGCTGGAAATGAGACTCAGAGCAGGCCCCGGGCAGATACCGACCAATCCCCAGCCGATGCCAAACAGCGCGGCCCCACCGATCAGCCGGCGATCCAGCCGAGGGGCTGGTACGGCTGCGATGGGCTCCCCCAGCACACTCTGGCGACGGGGTTTCACCAGCAGAAAATAACCCGGCATAAAGACCAGCAAGGCGCCCCCCATCACGAAGGCGAGGCTGGGATCCCAGGAGCCGGCCAGATCGAGAAAACCAGTGACCCGGGCGGGATCCATCATGCCGGAGATGGCCATCCCCAGTCCGAACAACACACCCGCAAACAAACTTGTCAGCAACTTCATGGCAATCAGCCCCTTACAGCAGATGATGAGTGACGAAGACGGTGATAAAGCCAGCCACCATAAAGGTCAGGGTGGCGACGATGGAGCGCAGGGAGAGCCGCCCCATGCCACAGATGCCGTGGCCGCTGGTGCAGCCATTGCCAAGACGGGTACCGATGCCGACCAGCAGACCGGCCAGCAGCACAACGGGCCACCCGGGCAGCGTGGTGAATGCGGGCATACTGGCCCAACCCAGAGTCAGCGCCAACCAGGCGCCCGCCCCGAGCCCCAACAGAAACAGCACCCGCCACGGTGCACGGTGTTGCAGTGCACCGGCCAGAATGCCGCTGATCCCGGCCACCCGGCCGTTGAACAACATCAGGATCAGGGCCGACAGCCCCGCCAGCATGCCGCCGCCCAAAGAGAGCAGCCATTGGCTTTCCATCATCAAGATTCCTTATTTTCTGAGTGACAAAAATGGGTTTGCAGCGCCCCCAACACATCGGCGGCCGCCTCGCTCACCAGCGAGTAGTAGATCTGCTGGGAGACCTTGCGCGAACGGATCAAGCCGTAGCGCTTGAGCACCGACAACTGCTGGGAAAACGCCGACTGCCCGAGTTGGCTATGGGCCAGCAGCTCCCCGACCCCCTTCTCCCCCTCCACCAGCTGGCAGAGCACCATCAGGCGTTCGGGATGAGCCAACGCCTTGAGCAGGGAGGCGGCGGCTGTCGCATGTCTGTTCATCTCGTCGAATTGGCTCATAAGAGTAAATTAGCAATTGCTGATATTTGTTCTATTGTATAAAACAACACTAAATTAGCAATATCTAAAGTAGATAAGGAGAAGGACCATGACAGTAGATAACGGAGTCAGAATCGTCGCAGGTTGCATGTTGCTGCTCTCGTTGATCCTTACCGCCTGGGTCCATCCGGGCTTTGTCTGGTTGAGTGCCTTTGTCGGGGTCAACCTGATCCAGAGCGCCTTCACCGGTTTCTGCCCGGCAGCGATGATCCTCAAACGGATAGGATTTAAATAACAGGGTCGGATGACCCGGCTCACATGAGCGTGTAATAAACGCAGGAGGCTGAACATGGCAACGGTAATCGTCATCGGCGCGGGTCTCGGGGGCATGTCTGCCGCCTACGAACTCAAGGCCGAACTGGGCAAGCAGCATGAGGTGATCCTCATCAATGACAAGCCGGACTTTGAATTTACCCCCTCCAACCCCTGGATTGCCGTCCAGTGGCGGGAGCGCAAGGAGACCTCGATCCCCATCGAACCCCATGTGAAGAAAAAGGGGATCCGCTTTATCCATGCAGCCCTGACCGAGCTGCAACCGGCGGCGCAGCAGCTCACCCTCTCCGATGGCCAGACCCTGCGTTACGACTTTCTGGCAATCTGCACCGGCCCGGCCCTCGCCTTTGACGAGGTGACGGGGGCTGGCCCCGAATCCGGTGGCACCACCAGCGTCTGTACCCTCTCCCACGCCGAAGAGTGCCGCCACAGTGTCAGTGCCCTGGTCGATGAGCCCGGCCCAGTGATTGTCGGCGCCATGCCGGGCGCCTCCTGCTTCGGTCCCGCCTACGAGTACGCGTTCATCCTCGATCGCCACCTGCGCGACAAGAAGGTGAGAAAGAATGTGCCCATGACTTTTGTCACCAGCGAGCCCTACATCGGCCACCTTGGTCTAAACGGTGTGGGCGATTCCAAGGGGATGCTGGAGAGCGAACTGCGGATGCGCGACGTGCAGTGGATCTGCAATGCCCGCACCGTGGCGGCGCAAGATGGTCAGATGACGGTGGAGGAGCTGGACGATGAGGGCAACATCAAGCGCACCCACACCCTGCCCTACAAACACGCCATGATGCTGCCCGCCTTTGTCGGCATTGCGCCACTGCGGGGCATCGAGGGGCTGGTCAATCCCCGCGGCTTTGTCATCGTCGACGAGCACCAGCGTAACCCCGCCTTCCCGCAGATTTACGCCGCCGGGGTCTGCATCGCCATTGCACCGCCGCACAAGACGCCGGTACCAACCGGGGTGCCCAAGACCGGCTACATGATTGAGGCGATGGTGCGCACCCTGAGCCACAACATCAAGGCGGAGCTCAGCGGCCAGCCGCCGGTGACCAAGGCAGTATGGAATGCCATCTGTCTGGCAGACATGGGGGACACAGGTGCCGCCTTCGTCGCCATGCCGCAGATCCCGCCGCGCAACGTCGCCTGGTTCAAGAAAGGAAAGTGGGTCCATCTGGCCAAGATCGCCTTTGAGAAGTACTTCCTGCACAAGATGCAGGTGGGGGATACCGAGCCCATCTACGAGAAACTGATGCTCAAATACCTCGGCATCGACAAGACCGAATGACCCCGCAGACCCGGCCCTCGCCGGGTCTGCTTTTCGCGGCCTTGCGCGGCAAAACGGGGCTTTCGATTATGTTTCAAGATGTTGCTGCGGGCGGTGCGGGGTTTACCCTGCCTGCCGCCTCGGCTATCATTCGAGCCTCTTATCAATAGCGGAGACCATCAGTGGGCAACTCATCAAGTGACAGTTGTAGACCGACCCTCATCGTCGGTACCAAGGTCGCGAGCTAGCCGCAGGTCTTTCTCTGCCGCATGCTCGCAACCCTGCGAGAAGCGGAAATCCACTCCCCTCTTCTCCCTTTTTACACTTGACGTCTGGCAACCAGTGGCCAACCGCCACGGTCGCCATGCCTGCATAGTTTCTGCTTCCCACAAGGAGGCTGCTATGCGTTTTATCTCAATCAAACCGGCTGCGGATCGCGCGGTCGCAACAGGTTCTGTTGCTACCCGTGCTCACCCCCTGTTGAGCCGGCTCGGCTGTGGCATGCTGCCACGCTGGCTGGGCGGCAAACCGCGTCAGCACCACTACCGGCTGCAGATCCGCTGTGAGGATCGCGCCGATATGGAACAGGTGCTGGATATGGTGAACCACACCCTGCAACCGGCGGGGCTGCAACCGATGCAATCGATGAAGCCGGGTCGCGGCGGCGGGCGAGAGCTGGTGCTCAACCTGCAGTGCACCCCGCCCCAGCGACGCTATCTGGTGCAGTTCGTTCATCAGGTCGGGGTGGCACATCCGGTGCGCTGGCAACTGCGCCCGCGCATCGACTGCGATCCCGAACTCAACTGACCGCACACCTGCGTTAACCACAGTGAAAGGGGCCAGCCACGCTGGCCCCGCTTGTTGCGTCCTCTCCGAGCGTCAGGGCATATGATGATGCTCGCGCCCCGGGACGCCGCGTTTTTGTTTTTCTGCTGGCCATCCGCGCAATCATCCCCTGATCCATCCGCCTCCCGGCGTTTCATCATGGATTGCGCCAAGCCAGCGCTTATCAGAAGGAGTACGCCATGAAGATGTGGCAACAAATTGACATGCTCTCCCTGCTCGACACCCTGGCCAGCCTGCTGCTCGCCTTTGTGCTTGGCAGTCTGGTCGGGCTGGAGCGCCAGTACCGCCAACGTACCGCGGGCCTGCGCACCAACGTGCTGGTCGCCGTAGGGGCCGCCCTGTTCGTCAGTCTGGCCCAGCGTATCTATGACCTGCACGGCGGCAACTACAACGTGGTCCATGTGGTGGCCTATATCGTCTCCGGCATCGGCTTTCTCGGCGCCGGCGTCATCATGCGCGAGTCGGGCAATATCCGCGGCATCAACACCGCCGCCACTCTCTGGGGTGTCGCTGCGGTCGGTGCCGCCTGTGGCGCCGGGCTGGCCATGGAGGCAATTCTGGGCGCCCTGTTCGTGCTCGCCGCCAACACCCTGCTGCGACCGCTGGTCAATCAGATCAACCGCCGCCCGGTGGACAATACCGACACCGAAGTGACCTACAAGGTGACGGCGCTGACCCAGCGCGAACATCAAAAAGAGGTGCTGCACTGGCTCGAAGAGATGCTGGAGCAGGCCAACTACCCCCTGAGCGAGCTCGACATCGAGCCGTTTGGCGAGGGGGATCTGGAGATCTCGGCGGTGCTGCTGGCTACCTCCATCGATGGCGACGAGCTGGATGCCCTGATGGTGAAACTCGGCATCCACCCCCATATCAAGCAGGTGTTCTGGCGCACCAGTACCACCGATTGAGCCGTTGGTCAGAGGAACGAGCAATCCGCCCACAGCAAAAAGCCCCGCCAGCAATGGCGGGGGCTTTTTCATATGGATGGGCGAAGAGTGGCTAGCGGCGACTGCGCCAGCGCACCCTGGGGGTGATCACCTGGGCGGTCTGTGCGGGAGGACTGCCCGCTATCAGTTGCTGCATCAGCTCGAAAGCGGCGAGGGCCAGCGCCGGACAATCCTGCGCCACCGAGTCGATGCGCATGGGAATGCAGTCGAGCAGGTCGTGATCATCGAAGGTGCACAACCGCATGCCCGTCTCCATCAGCCCCGCTTCGTTGAGATAGCGCAGTACCCCTTCCAGCAGGGTAAAGGAGGCGGTAAAGAGCCCCCTGGGGGGCGCTCCCAGCTCGGCCACCAGCTCGGCCATCAGCTGATAACCGGAGCTCGGCTGATAGTCGCGATGACGCACCCTTGCGGCATCGGCTTCAAAACCGGCGCGATGGAGCCCCAGCTCATAGCCCGCCAGCCGGTGGCGGCTGGGGGAGAGGTCCAGCAGGCCGCCGAAGTAGTAGATCTGCTCGCCGCACTCGCTGGCCATGTCCCGCACCAACTCGGCGGTCGCCTTGCAGGCATCGGAGATCACCATGGGCAGGCGCGACTCGCCGATGTGGCGGTCGAGCTGCACCACCGGCAGGCGGTCGTGAATGCGGGCATAGATGTCATCGCTGTGGCCGCTGGAGGCGACAATCAGCCCATCCACCTGGCGGCTGATGAGATTGTCCACCACCCGCTGCTCGAGGGCGGGATCATCTTCGGAGCAGGCGATCAGCAACTGGATGCCCGCCTCCCGGCAGTGGGCCTCGAGGGCGCGGGCGATGCGGGCAAAACCGAAGTTGGTGAGATCGGGGATCACCAACCCCCAGGTGTAGCTGCGGGTCTCGCGCAGGGAGCGGGCGTGAAAGCTCGGCAGGTAGTGACACTCCTCCGCCACCGCCTGAATGCGCTTGCGGGTATCGTCGGCAATGCGGTACTCCGCACTCTTCCCGTTGAGCACCAGACTGGCGGTCGCCTTGGACACCCCCGCCAGTTCGGCGATCTGGGCAATAGTGATCCGTTTCTTCTTCTCCACCTGGCCTCCCGGCTGACTAGAACCGGGCTATTGTACTAGGCACGCTGACAGCGGCCAGTGATTGAGGCAAATTTTGCAGCCATCATCGCCGTCACCTGATGAAAGTTGCGGCTTTTCCCCGGGGAAGTAGCGCGCCGACAGGCTGTGATGCCCCTCATCGATAAAACACTCCAGACTGGAGCGATCGCACAGGACGGTGATCCGCCCGCCAGCCCATGGGCTGCTGCGGGTCTCCCACGCTCCGCTCTGCCAGTTCTGGCGCCGCAAGGTGATGCGCCCCGGCTGCCACACCAGCTCGGCCACGGCACTAAACCAGAGGCTCCCCTCACCGCAGAGATCCAGATCGAGCCAGGCCGAGTCGATGGCCAACCCCGGAAACTCGCCAAGCGTCCCCTCGAAGCGGGTCAGCTCTCCCTTCAATGCCGCCAGCTCCGCCACCGGTCGCTGGCAGAGCCACTCATCCTGCCAGAACAGCTCCCGCGGGCAGCTCATCTGGTGGATCCAGCCGTGAGCGACAGTAGGTTGGCTCATCTCGTTCTCCTCCGGCAGCCCCAGCCAACCGAGCAAGAGGCGGCGACCCTGACTGTCTCGGGTAGTTTGCGGCGCATAGAACTCAAAGCCCCGGTCCAGCTCGTGGAAAGCCCCGTGCTCGAAGCGCTCGCCGTCGAAATCCCCCGCCAGCCAGCCGCACTGGTAGAGGTTGCGATAATCCTCGCCCACCGGGGCAATCCCCTGCGGGCAGCTGATCAGCACATGGCGCTCCCCCAGCGGGAAGAGATCCGGGCACTCCCACATATAGCCAAACTCACCCAGCCCACCTCGCCCGCTACCGGCGATGGGGCCCACCCGCTGCCAGCTTTGCAGGGTGTCACCGCGATAGAGCAGCACTTCCCCCTTGTCATCCAGGGTGCGGGCCCCCAGCACCATCAGCCACTGCTGGCCGTCGTGCCACACCTTGGGGTCGCGCACGTGGCCGCTGTAGCCTTCGGGCAGATCCAGCACAGGCCCCAGCTTCTCGAAGCCTCCCTCACCATCGGCGCGGGCCAGACACTGATAGGCGGTACGACTGCCATCCGGGTATTTGACATTGCCGGTGTAGATGAGGGTCAGACGCCCCTGCTCGTCGCTCACCGCAGAGCCCGAATAGCAGCCGTGGCTCTCATAGGCTTCGGTGGGCAACAGCGCCACCGGCTCGTGCTGCCAATGCAGCAGATCAGTGGAGGTGACATGGCCCCAGCCCTTGTTGCGGTGCTCGCAGCCCAGCGGATTCCACTGGTAGAAAAGGTGGTAGCGCCCGTCGTGCTCGATAAAGCCGTTGGGATCGTTGAGCAGCCCCACCGGGGCTGCCAGATGCCAGCGGGGCCGATGAGGATCGGCCGCCGCCTTGAGCTGTCCGGCCAGCAGCGACCGGACAATCTGGTTGAGAAGATCGCTTTCCTTCATCACTCCACCTTGTACTTGAGCAGGTAGGATGCGGCGAAGGCGGCGCCAAAGGCGATCACCAACCCGATGATGTAGTGAATAAGGCTCATGGGCTGGACGATGGCCATGCCGGGAATACCGGTCAGCCCCACCGCCGTCATCCCCACCTTGGCCGCCACCACGTAGGCGCCGCCGCAGGCCCCGCCAAACAGACCGGCGAGGAAGGGTTTGATGTAACGCAGGTTCACCCCGAAGATCGCCGCTTCCGTGATACCCAGCAGGCACGACATGGCCGCCGGCACGGTAATGGCCTTGATCTTCACGTCGCGGGTCTTGAAGTAGACCGCGAGGCAAGCCCCGCCCTGTGCCACGTTGGCCATGGCCCAGATGGGCAGCAGGAAGTTGACGCCAATTTGCGGATTGGCCAGCAGCCCCGCCTCGATGGCATGGAAGCTGTGATGAATGCCGGTGATGACGATCAGCGAGTAAGAGCCACCAAATACCAGCCCCGCCAGCCAACCTGCCTGCTCATAGAGGGCGCTCAGACCGAACGAGATACCATCCCCCAATACCCGACCCGCCGGGCCGATAAAGAGCAGCGCCACAAAGCCGGTGATGATGACGGTGAGGAACGGCGTGAGGATCAGATCCAGCGCATCCGGAATGCGCTTGCGCAGCTGTTTCTCCAGATGGGACATAAACCAGACCGCCAAGAGCACCGGGAAGACGGTGCCCTGATAGCCGATCATGGCGACATCGAGCCCGAAGAAATCCATGGTCTTGAAGCCACCGGCCACGCCCCAGGCGTTGGTCAACGCCGGGTGGGTGAGGATGCCGCCAAGGGTCGCCCCGAGGTACGGATTGCCGCCAAACTCACGTGCTGCCGTAAAGCCGATGAGGATCGGCAGTATGATAAAGGCCGCCGAGCTGAACATGTCGAGCATCACAAACAGAGCGCTGTCGGCATTGGCCCAGCCATAGGTGCGCACCATGCCGAGCAGCCCCATCAGCAGGCCCGAGGCGACGATGGCCGGAATGATCGGCACGAAGATGTTGGAGAGGGTTCGCGCCAACCGCTGGGCCACGTTGAGCTTGGCCGCCGCCATGTCGGTCAGCTCAGCCTTGCTGGCGGTGCCGGTACCGGTCATCGCCACAAACTCCGCATAGACCTTGTTGACCAGACCGGTGCCGAAGATCACCTGAATTTGGCCCGCGTTGCTAAAGCACCCCTTGACCCCCTCCAGCTTGTCGATGGCAGCCTTGTTTACCTTGCTGTCATCGGCCAGCACCAACCGCAGCCGGGTGGCGCAGTGGGCAGCGCTGACGATATTCTCCTTGCCCCCGAGCAGGGGCACCAGATCCTTGGCTATCGCACTGATATTCATATTCTTCCTCTTATGACCCGCCACGCTGGCGGGCCCTTGTCACATGAGAGTAGGGGCTGTCGAGCCGGGCTTCTAGCCGCAGCTCAACAGCCGCTTGCGCCTGATCGCAAAAAGGCATCCAGTTCGGTGCGGGTCGGCAGCGCCGTCATCGCCCCCTTGGCGGTGGTGGCGAGCGCCCCGCAGCCGTGGGCCTGAGCCAGGATGGCGGGCAACTCGGCCTGCGTCGGCAGCGACGAGCGCCCTGCCAGCGCCGCCAGCAGACCGGCGACGAAGGCATCCCCCGCCCCCGTGGTGTCGATGGGCGTCACTTTCTGCCCCACCCACTCCAGCAACTCGCCATCAAGGCGAGCCACCACCCCGGCCGCCCCTCTGGTCACCAGCACCAATGCAGGGCCCGAGAGAGTTGCAAGCCCGGAGACCAGCTCATCCTCGCCGCTCAGCAGTTGCAGCTCCTCGATGGAGAGCTTGACCACATCCGCCTGTGCAATTGCCTGACGCACCAGCGGCAGCATCTCGGCGGGGTTGCCCCACACCTCGGGGCGCAGGTTGGGGTCGAAGCAGACCCTCCCGCCTGCCGCCTTGATGGCCGCCATGGCCTGCAGGCAGCTGGTGCGTACCGGCTCGTTGGCGAGCGCGATGGAGCAGGTGAGCAACCACTGACCGGCATCGAATTGGGGCAACTCATTTGGGGTGAGGAACTGGTCGGCACTGGGGCGCACCATAAAGGTGAAGCTGCGCTCCCCCTCATCATCCAGTGCCACCAGCACGGTAGAGGTGCGATGGTCTGGATCGAGCCGCAGCGCACCGATATCCACCCCCTCCCCGCTCAGGGTGTCGGCCATAAAGCGGCCGAACGGGTCAGCACCAACCCGGCCGATAAAGGCCGCATCGCCACCCAGCCGTGCCACACCAACCGCCACATTGGCGGGCGCACCACCCGAACACTTGAGGTAGTGCAATGCCCCTTCCGGGATCAAGTCCACCACCGCATCCCCCATTACCCACACACGATTCGTCACCTTGCTACTCCACTGCTGCATCGGATCCACGGTCAAACCCGAACTCTGTTCTGTTGGCTGGCATTATCAGCTAAACCGTTTTAGCCAACCAACAGATCTCGGCACCGGCTGCCATTTTTGTGATCGGGATAACGAACTAGAACCAGGTTTCCATCTGCACGCCAAAGTTCCACTCGCCACCGGCGGTGAAGTTGCTCTGGCCCATGGCATCGTCGCTGGCGTAGTTGTCAAGCTCGGAGGACCAGTCCATCCAAGTGGCGAACACCCGCAGTTCGGGCCGCTCGAAGAAACCGGCGGTCTGCGCCTTGAAGGTGGGGGCGAAGGTGAGCTTGGTGAAGTTGCCGTTCACCGCCTGGCGTCCCTTGTAGCCCTTGGGATCGAGATCCATGTACTGCCAGGCCGCCTCGTAGACCAACTCGACGTTCTGGCTCAGCACCTGCGCTACCCGGGTATTGAAGGTGAGCCAGCGGTACTCGTCCCCTTTCACGTAGCGATCCTGACTCTGCTCGGCCAGCAGGGCCGGGGCAAAACGCCAGCGCGAGTTGAGATCGGTGGCGCCAAACACGGCAACCCGCACTGCATCGGCGTCCGCCAGCAGCTCGCTGTCAGAGCCCAGCCCCTTGACCTCGGCCCCCAGCCCATGACCATACAACACCGCCGCCTTGGCAAAACCGGGGTTGATGCCAAAGAAGCTCTCGCCGTGGTAGGCCAGCAGGGTGTGTGCCCCCTTGTCCGCCGCCTCGCTGCCCGCCCCCTTGTCATTGATGCGGGCGTCATTCTCCTTGGCCGAGAGACCGTTCACCATCCACTGCCAGTTACCGACGCGGTTGTTCATGGTGAGGATGTAGCTCTCGATATCGGAGAGACCGCTGGCGCTGATGTCGCCGTAATCCCGGCCATAGAGGGAGAAGTTGGCCTTCCAGCTGTCGGCCAGCTGCACGTCGTAGACGCCGCCGCCGGTACCGGCCAGGAACACCACGTCGGAGTCGAGCCAGTGGATGTCAAAGTTATCGCGGTCAAAGCGCTTGCCCGCCCACAATACTGCATTCTTGAAGGGGCCGTCGAAGCTCGCCAGATTGCCGATCTCGGCAAACACCTGACGGGTATTGAGGCTCGAATCGCTGGCGGTCCAGTCGTTGCTGGTCTCCACCCCGTCCGCCAGCATCAGCTTGTAGCGGGCCCAGCTGCCATCCTCGAAGGTCTGGGTTTTCAGCAGGTTGGCCTCCATGTAGGTGTCATCCTCGTTGCCAAGGCGACCGACAGCCCCACCCACGGATCCTGCCGGAGTGATGTAGGGGCCGCCGCGCCCGCCGTTGCCATTGCTGTTTACCAACAGGCCCGAGCGGGCGTAACCGTGAAACTCGAAGCCCTGGGCACCGGCGGTCTTCTCATCAACCTTCTGGCTGCGACTGTCGGCCACCTGCGCCTGCTCGCTGGCGGCGCTCGCCTTCACTTCCGCCTGACTGGCACGGCTCTCTGCTGCCTCGGCTCTCGCTTCAGCAGCCTGTACCCGCGCCTCAAGCGCAGCCAGTCTGGCCTCGACACTCTCACCTGCGACACTCGCCTGCGCCGCCCACAGCGGGCTGCTCATCCCCAATCCCAGCGCTACCGCCAGCGCCAACTTGCTCTTGAACATCATCATCTTCCTCACCTGTCATCTGTGGCCCGGACGGGCGCTGTTGTTATCGACAGCCAGAGCATAGCTAAACCAATTTAGCTAACTCAATATGACAACTAAACCGTTTCAGCAACAGTGTGAGCGGGATAACATTTGTACAGCAGGAATTGGCGGGAGTTGTGAGGAGGATCCCTCATCAGGATCCACTCAATAGGGCGGTTCCTGGCGAAATAGCGGGCAAAAAAAGAGCCGGCACAAGGCCGGCTCTGTTTATTCGGGTCGCTGAAATCAGCTGGTCAGATCGTCAAAGAAGCGTTTCACCCCTTCGAAGAAGCCTTCCGATTTCGGCTTGTGGGTCTTGGCAGCGGCACCGCTAAACGATTCGTCCAGCTGGCGCAGCAGCTCTTTCTGCTGCTCGGTGAGGTTGACCGGAGTCTCGATCACCACCTTGCACATCAGATCCCCTACCTGGCCGGAGCGTACTGACTTCACGCCCTTGCCGCGCATGCGGAACATCTTGCCGGTCTGGGTCTCCGGAGTGACCTTGAGCTTGACGCGGCCATCCAGGGTCGGCACTTCGATCTCGCCACCCAGGGCGGCTGCGGTGAAGCTGATGGGCACTTCGCAGTAGAGGTTGTTGCCGTCACGCACGAAGATCTCGTGCTCTTTGACGTGCACCTGTACGTAGAGATCCCCTGCCGGAGCCCCTGCCTCCCCTGCCTCCCCTTCGCCGGAGAGACGGATGCGATCGCCGGTATCGACGCCCGCCGGAATTTTCACCGACAGGGTCTTGGTGCGCTGGTAGCGACCTTCACCGTGACACTTGCGGCACGGATCCTTGATGATCTTGCCGCGACCGTGACAGTGCGGACACGCCTGCTGCACCGCAAAGAAGCCCTGACGCATCTGCACCTGGCCGGAGCCGTGGCAGGTCGGGCAGGTCTGGGCACTGCTGCCGGTGTGGGCACCGGAGCCGTTACAGACTTCACAGTGAACCAGAGTCGGCACCTTGATCTCCTTGGAGACCCCGCGTACCGCCTCTTCCAGCGTCAGCTCCATGGTGTAGCGCAGGTCGGAGCCACGGGCCGGGCCACGACGAGCACCACCACGGCCACCGCCGAAGATGTCACCGAATACGTCACCAAACATGTCGGCGAAGTCGGCACCGCCGCCAAAGCCACCGTGGCCACCGCCACCCTGGCTCGGGTCGACACCGGCATGGCCGTACTGGTCGTAACGGGCACGCAGGTTGGCATCGGTCAGGACCTCGTAGGCTTCCTTGACCTCTTTGAACTTCTCTTCGGATGCGGCATCACCCTGGTTACGATCCGGGTGATACTTCATGGCCAGGCGCTTGTACGCCTTCTTGATCTCGCGATCGTCGGCATCTTTCGCCACACCCAGTACTTCGTAGAAATCGCGCTTCGACATACTCATCCTGTGGTTACGCAGACGGGCGTTGGTTACCCAACGCCCGTGAATTCATTGACCAAGCCGATGGGCGAAGCGGACTCCGCCCATCTGGGTAGGGCTTACTTCTTGTCGTCTTTCACTTCTTCGAACTCGGCGTCGACTACGTCGTCGTCAGCCTTGGCAGAAGAGGAGGACTGACCGGCATCAGCACCGGCTGCACCCTGGGCCTGAGCCTGCTGCTGGGCAATTTCCATCAGCTTCTGGGACGCTTCCAGCAGAGCCTGCTGTTTGGCTTCGATAGCAGCCTTGTCGTCACCCTTGATGGCAACTTCCAGCTCGCTCAGAGCTGCTTCGATCTTGGTCTTGTCGTCGGCAGGCAGGGCTTCACCGGCTTCGGTGATCTGCTTGCGTACGGAGTGGACCAGACCATCAGCCTGGTTGCGAGCCTGTACCAGCTCTTCAAACTTCTTGTCCTCGGCCGCGTTGGCTTCGGCTTCACGTACCATGCGCTCGATCTCGTCATCAGACAGACCAGAGGAGGCCTGGATGGTGATCTTCTGCTCTTTGTTGGTCTCTTTGTCTTTCGCAGAGACGTGCAGGATACCGTTGGCATCGATGTCGAAGGTCACTTCGATCTGCGGCAGACCGCGCGGTGCCGGACGGATGCCTTCCAGGTTGAACTGGCCCAGAGACTTGTTGTCGCTGGCGCGCTTACGCTCACCCTGCAGCACGTGAATGGTCACGGCAGACTGGTTGTCTTCGGCAGTGGAGAACACCTGGGACTTCTTGGTCGGGATGGTGGTGTTCTTCTCGATCAGCGCAGTCATCACGCTGCCCATGGTTTCGATACCCAGGGAGAGCGGGGTAACGTCCAGCAGCAGTACGTCGGTCTTGTCACCGGACAGTACGGCACCCTGGATGGCAGCACCCATGGCCACGGCTTCGTCCGGGTTGACGTCTTTACGCGGCTCTTTGCCAAAGAACTCGGCAACGGTCTTCTGAACCAGCGGCATACGGGTCTGACCACCAACCAGGATCACGTCGTCGATCTCGCCAACTGCCAGACCGGAGTCTTTCAGGGCGACACGAACCGGCTCCAGAGAGTCCTTCACCATGTCTTCTACCAGGGATTCCAGCTTGGCGCGGGTCACCTTGATGTTCATGTGCTTCGGACCGGTGGCATCTGCAGTGATGTACGGCAGGTTGACGTCGGTCTGCTGGGCAGAAGAGAGCTCGATCTTGGCTTTCTCGGCGGCATCTTTCAGACGCTGCAGAGCCAGCTGGTCGTTGCGCAGGTCGATGCCCTGCTCACGCTTGAACTCGTCTACCAGATAGTTGATGACGCGGTTGTCGAAGTCTTCACCACCCAGGTGGGTGTTACCGTTGGTCGCCAGTACTTCGAAGGTGGTTTCGCCTTCAACTTCGTCGATCTCGATGATGGAGATATCGAAAGTACCGCCACCCAGGTCATATACGGCAACCTTGCGCTCGCCCTTGACCTTGTTCACGCCGTAAGCGAAAGCAGCAGCAGTCGGCTCGTTGATGATGCGTTTTACATCCAGACCTGCGATGCGACCGGCATCCTTGGTAGCCTGACGCTGGGCGTCGTTGAAGTAGGCCGGAACAGTGATAACGGCTTCGGTTACCGGCTCGCCCAGATAGTCTTCGGCGGTCTTCTTCATCTTTTTCAGCACTTCGGCAGAGATCTGCGGCGGTGCCATTTTCTTGCCCTTCACTTCAACCCAGGCGTCGCCGTTGTCAGCTTTGGCGATGGCGTACGGCATGATTTTCAGGTCACGCTGCACCTCTTCATCTTCAAAACGACGACCGATCAGACGCTTGATGGCGAACAGGGTGTTTTTCGGGTTGGTGATGGCCTGACGCTTGGCCGGCTGACCAACCAGGATCTCGCCATCATCGGCATAGGCAATGATGGACGGAGTAGTACGATCGCCTTCTGCGTTCTCGATCACGCGAGCAGTGTCGCCATCCAGAATAGCGACGCAGGAGTTGGTAGTACCCAGGTCAATACCGATGATTTTACCCATTTGACGAATCTCCAAATACTTTGAATAAACTGGCGAGGAACTCGCCTTAATGCGTTAACGGCTAGGTGGGGGCTGCCAATCTGGCTTTCAAGCTCCCGGCATCAAATTTTTTGTGCCGCCGCGGCCTTGCTACCTATATGGGGTCGCCAGACGCAGCTTCAAGCCCCGACCCTAAAAAACCACACCCTTTGTCATGGTTGCGCGGTCACGTTGAGCCGTAAACCGGGCAAGATGAACAGGTGCTGCACTGCGAAACAAAAAGCCCGCCACAGGGCGGGCTCGGGCACCCACAGCCAATCAGTCGACCGCTTTGGCGATCATCACCATGGCCGGACGGATCACCCGACCGTTGAGGTCATAGCCCTTCTGCATCACTGCAATGACGGTGTTCGGGGCCACATCGGCACTCGGCACCATGCTCATCGCCTGATGGGCATTGGGGTCAAACGGCTGGTTGATCGGGTCGAGCGCCACCAGACCAAACTTGGCCACGCCGCTCTGCATGGATTTCAGGGTCAGCTCGACACCTTCGATCATCGGCTTGAGGGCTTCGTTCTCCTTGTCGGCCAGTTCGATGGCACGCTCAAGGTTGTCCAGCACCGGCAGCAGTTCATTGGCGAACTTCTCCAGAGCGAATTTGTGCGCCTTCTCCACATCCAGCTCGGTACGACGGCGCAGGTTCTCCATCTCGGCGGCGGTACGCAGGGCGCGTTCACGCTCTTCCGCCGCTTTTTGGATGGCGGTTTCCAGCTGCGCTTCCAGTTCGGCAATGCGGGCCTGCTCGGCTGTCACTTCACTGTCTACATCGGTCGGCTCGACTGGCTGGGCTTCCACTTGCTCCATCGCTTCAACCTTTTGCTCTTCGTGGTTCATGACATCTCCAATTCCGGGGTTACTTATGAGGGCCCTGACGTCTGGTTGAGCGACCGGACGACAACAGACCGACTATGTTGGCGCTATTATGGGGATGCATCCCCGGCTTTCAAGGGGTAAAGGGCAATCTGGGTTGCTGAATAGCCGCAACCGTCGGTTTATCCGGGTTACCGCTCACCGTTTAACCAGTAGCCTCAAGGGGATAGCCGGCCCCGTCACACGGGAGAGCGTCACAAGCGGAGCAAAGCACTGTATACTGGCCCGCAATACCCATCCCAGATCTGACTGACTATGGATTCTCCGTTCAAAACCATCGCCCTGATTGGCAAACCCCACCATGAGGGGGCCAACCAGACGCTGACCGGCCTGCATCAATACCTGACCGCCCGCGGCTTTCGGGTACTGGTGGAGAGCCGGGTCGCCCAGACCCTGAGCATCCTCGATGAAAACGTGATGGATCTGGTGCAACTGGGCCAGCAGGCCGATCTCGCCATCGTGGTCGGCGGTGACGGCAACATGCTGGGGGCGGCGCGAGTGCTGTCGCGCTTCGATGTGGCGGTGATCGGGGTGAACCGGGGCAACCTCGGCTTTCTGACCGACCTCTCGCCGCAGGATTACCTGCTTCCACTGGAGCAGGTGCTTTCCGGTCACTACAAGAGCGAACACCGCTTCCTGCTGGAGGCTTCGGTCTATCGCCACGGCGAGCGCAAGTCGAGCAATCTGGCGGTGAATGAAGCAGTGCTGCACCCGGGCAAGATCGCCCACATGATCGAGTTCGAGGTCTATATCGATGGCAGCTTTATGTATAGCCAGCGTTCGGACGGCATCATAGTGGCCACCCCGACCGGCTCGACCGCCTACTCCCTGTCGGCAGGTGGCGCCATCCTCACTCCCAAGCTCAACGCCATCACGCTGGTGCCCATGTTCCCGCATACCCTCAGCAGTCGCCCCATCGTACTCGATGCCGACAGCGAAGTACGGCTGCTGGTCTCGCCGGATAATCAGGACGATGCCATGCAGGTGAGCTGTGATGGCCAGGTGACGCTAGCGGTCCACCCGGGGGACGAGATCCTGATCAAGAAGAGCCACCACCAGCTTCATCTGGTGCATCCCCTCGACTACAGCTACTTCCACGTGCTGCGCAACAAGCTCGGCTGGGGCAGCAAGCTGTTTTAATCGGCGCTGACCGACAACGGCATTGCCAGAGAGGGCGCCTGAATTGGCGCCTTTCTCATTTCTGTCGTAGCAACGTCCCCCGCACTCTCATATCAGTACCGCATTTTCATAGCCATACCGCACTGGCGCGGCTTTCCTTTGTTAAAAATGACGGTGCCCTCTTTACTGTATATAAGACCAGTATATACTGGATGCATACACAGTAATGTTGACCTATACAGGATGAGACCATGCTGACCCAGCTGACCGTCAACAACTTCGCTATCGTCAAGTTTCTCGAACTCGATCTGCAACCGGGCATGACCTGTATCACAGGTGAGACCGGTGCCGGTAAATCCATCGCCATCGATGCTCTCGGTCTCTGTCTCGGAGAGCGGGCCGAAGCCGGCATGGTGCGACCCGATAGCGACAAAAGCGAGGTCAGCGCCCGCTTCCTGCTCGACAACAACCCGGCCGCCCGCGCCTGGCTCGCCACCAACGAGCTGGAAAACGAAGGTGAGTGTATCGTCCGGCGAGTCATCTCCGCCGAGGGGCGCTCACGCAGCTATATCAACGGCGTGCCTGTCCCTCTTACCCAGCTCAAGAATCTGGGCCAACTGCTGGTCAACGTACACGGTCAGCATGCCCACCAAATGCTGCTCAAACCCGACTACCAGCTCACTCTGCTCGACGGTTATGCCGGTCACCATCTGCTGCTCGACGAGGTGCGCCAGCACTATCAGCAGTGGCGCCAACTGCAAAACGAGCTGAACCGGCTCAAGGCCGAGCAGCAGCAGCGGGAGGCCCGCCGCCAGCTTATCGAGTATCAGGTGCAGGAGCTTGACGAATTTGCCCTGCAGCCGGGGGAGTTCGAAGAGATAGAGGAGGAGCACCAGCGTCTGGCCAACGGCACAGAACTGATGCAAGAGTGCGGGGCTTGCCTCGATCTGCTCTATGACAACGAAGAGACCACTATCGCAGGGCTGCTGCAATCGGCCGTCGATCGGGCCGAGGGGCTGGTCAGCATGGACAGCTGCCTCACTCCGGTACTGGAGATGCTGAACGAAGCGCTGATCGGGGTGCAGGAGAGCCACAGCGAACTGCGCAGCTACCTCGATCGGCTGGAACTGGATCCCGAGCGTTTTAACGAGCTGGAGGCCCGCCTCTCCAAGGCGATCAATCTGGCCCGCAAGCACCATGTCAAACCGGCAGATCTGGCTCAGTACCATCAGGAGCTGGCCTCTGATCTCGCTCGCCTCAACTCTGACGAAGAGCGGTTAGAGGGGATGGAAGATGAGCTGGCCGAGGCCCGTCAGGCGTTTGTGCAGTCCGCCGAGGCCCTGAGCCAGAGCCGTCAGCGTTACGCCCAGGAGCTGGGCGCTAAAGTGACCAGCAGCATGCACGAACTGGCGATGCCCGATGGCCGCTTTGCCATCGAAGTGCGCCCCGATGCCCAGAGCAGCCTCTCTCCGCTGGGTATAGATCGGGTGGAATTTATGGTCACCACTAACCCTGGCCAACCGATCCAGCCGCTTGGCAAGGTGGCCTCAGGCGGTGAACTGTCACGTATCAGCCTCGCCATCGTGGTGATCAGCGCCCGCAAGGTCTCAACCCCGACCCTGATTTTCGACGAAGTGGATGTGGGGATCAGCGGCCCGACTGCCGCCGTGGTGGGTCGCCTGCTGCGCCAGCTCGGCGAGTCCACTCAGGTGATGGTGGTCACTCACTTGCCTCAGGTGGCAGGCAACGGCCACCAGCATATGGTGGTGAGCAAGCATACCGACGGCAAAACCACCGAAACCCAAATGAGTGCCCTTGATGAGGCTGCCCGTCTCAATGAATTGGCACGCCTGCTCGGTGGCGACCAGATCACTGACAACACTTTGGCCAACGCCCGCGAGCTGCTGCGTCATTGAATCAGGCAATAAAGCCGATTTGCAGCGATGGCGACTGATAGCGCTGACAAAACATGCTGACTTCGCAGGCACGGACGAGTGCCATAACCTGCGCAGTCCGCAATAGCCAATAGCCAATAGCCAATAGCCAATAGCCAATAGCCAATAGCCAATAGCCAATAGCCAACTGTGATAACTAAACTCGCGTCAGGATTACCGACCCAGATCAATAAAATGGCGAGTTAGGCGAAGCTGGCAGCAACATGGGCGTGGATCCGGTTGCCTTCATGTGGCGGATTTCGCATAGTGTTGCCCCCCTTTATGGGTATCCAATTGTGAGGCTTTGTCTATGATCCACGTTTTTGGTCACAAGAATCCTGATAGCGACAGTATCTGCAGTGCGCTGGTTATCACCGACTGGCTCAATGGCCAGGGCCGTCAGGCCACCCCATGGCGTCTGGGTGACCTGCGCACCGAAACCCGTTTTATTCTGGAGCAGGCTGGCGTCAGCGAACCCGAGTTGCTGACCAAAGATCTGACCGGTGAAGATGTCTGGCTGGTGGATTTCAGTGATCTGGAACAGGGCCCTGCCACACTGGCACAAGCCAATGTACTGGGCCTGGTGGATCACCACCGTCTCGGTACTCTGGTCACCCAGTCTCCGCTGGATGCCTGGATCCGGGCCGTCGGCTGCACCTGCACCATCGCCTTCGATCTGCTGAGTCAGCAAGGCACTGTGACCCGCAGCCAGGCTCGCCTGATGCTGGGTGCCATCATGAGCGACACCCTCTGTCTCACCTCGCCGACCACCACCGAGCAGGACAAGATCGCTTGTGAGCGTCTGGCACCGCTGGCCGAAGTATCGCTGGCCGAATTCGGCCAACAGCTGCTGATGGCGAAAACCGACCTGAGCGGCCTGACTCCGGCTCAACTGCTGCTGCAAGATGAGAAAGCGTTCCAGGCGGAAGGTTGCAGCTTCATCATGAGCCAGATCGAAGTGGGCAGCGAACAGCAGCTGGCCGAGCACTTGCCAGCCCTGCAGCAGGAGATGGTCCAGCGCGTGGCGAGCGAAGGGCTCGACTTCTTCGTGCTGATGGTGACTGACCTGACGGCCGCAGCCAGCCGTATCTACTTTACCGAACACGCTAAAGTACCGGCAGAGTCCAGCTACCATCCGGGCTTTGTCAGCCGCAAGAAGCAGGGTCTGCCCTGGGTAATGGATCTGCTGGCCAAGGCCTGATCCTCCCTCGCCATCACCTATTCCAAAGCCCTGCCTCTGCGCAGGGCTTTTTCATCGCCACCACCAGTCGCACTCCCCCCTCTTGCTGACCATCTTGCTCACCACTGCGGTCTCTCGCTTACTCCTTTCACGGCTTATTGACAGTTAACGCCATAACTTTGCTTACATATTTGCGGCTGTTATTTATCAGGGCTTTGCTGCAGGATAATCGCCGCGCACAACCTTTTCCGTTTCCATTCAGGTGATCGATGAACATAACCCCCAAGCAGAGAACCCTGGCCATCACCATGCTGATCGCCGTGGTGCTCCTCGGCTGGCTGCTCTGGCCCAGTCAACCACCCAAGGCGATGCTGACCGCTCAGGTGACCCGCGAGGATATCGCCCAAACCGTGCTGGCCAGTGGTGTGCTGCAGGCCGTAGAGCAGGTAGATGTGGGGGCTCAGGTCTCCGGTCAAGTCACCAAGCTGGCCGTCGAGGCAGGTGATCAGGTCAAGCAGGGAGACCTGCTGGCCGAGATCGATCCCCTGATTGCCCAGAACAACCTCAAAACGGCCAAGGCGGAACTTGCCAGCAACCGCGCCCAGCTCAAGATCAAGCAGGCACAACTCAAACAGAACGAGCTCGCCTGGCGGCGCCAGCAGCAGATGTTCAAGCAGGAGGCGAGCTCACGGGCCGATCTGGAGAGTGCCGAGGCCCTGCTGGCGGTCACCCGCGCCGAACTGCAAAATAGCCAAGCCAATATCGACAACGCCCTGATCAAGGTTGATCGGGCCAAGACCGAGCTGGGCTACACCAAGATCCTGGCGCCGATGGATGGCACCGTCATCAGCATTGTGACCCGTCAGGGCCAGACCCTGGCTGCCAGCCAGACGGTGCCGACCGTGCTCAAGCTGGCCAACCTCGAGACCATGACGGTCAAGGCGCAGATCTCCGAAGCCGATGTCACCAAAGTCAAAGCCGGCATGCCGGTCTATTTCACCCTGATCGGCGATCCGGATACCCGCTATCAGGGTACGCTTCGCGCCGTGGAGTTAGCGCCTACCAACATCAACGATCAGGCCACCACAGGTACCACCACCAGCAATGCGGCTGTCTACTACTACGCCCTGTTCGATGTACCCAATCCCGACCATACCCTGCGGGTCGCAATGACCACCCAGGTGACCATTGTGCTCGGCGAGCGCAAGCAGGTGCTCACTGTGCCGCAAACTGCCCTCGGCAAGTCGCTGGGTGACAACGAGTATGAAGTCACCGTGATTAAGGACGATGAGACGACCGAAACCCGCCATATCAAGACTGGTATGAAGGATGAGATCCGCATTGAGGTGATCAGCGGGCTGAGTGAGAAGGAGGAGGTGCAGCTCAATCACGGTGCCCCCGCCGACAATGATGAGATGGCGGTGATGCTATGAGTGAGCCCCTGAACCAGCTGCCGTTGATCCAGCTGAAAGGGGTCGAGCGACGCTACCAGAGCGGCGACAGCGAAGTCACAGTGCTCCACCCTCTTGACCTAACCATCACGGCAGGAGAGATGATCGCCATTGTCGGCGCGTCCGGCTCCGGCAAGTCGACCCTGATGAACCTGCTGGGTTGTCTCGATAGCCCGAGCGGCGGCCAGTATCTGTTTCGCGGTCAGGACACCGCCACCATGGATGCGTTGGCGCTGGCCCGGCTGCGCTGCCACCACTTCGGTTTTATCTTTCAGCGCTACCACCTGCTGCCCCACCTCGATGCCGCCGCCAACGTGGAGATCCCGGCCGTCTATGCCGGCACCAGCCGCCTGGATCGCCAGACGCGCGCGCGTCAGCTACTGAGCAGACTGGGGCTGGCCGATCGCAGCCACCATACACCGGGTCAGCTCTCCGGCGGTCAGCAGCAGCGGGTCAGTATCGCCCGGGCGCTGGCCAATGGCGGCGAAGTGATCCTCGCCGATGAACCGACCGGCGCACTGGATAGCCAGAGCGGCAAGGAGGTGATGGCGATCCTCAAGGAGCTGCACGCTCAAGGCCATACCATCATTCTGGTCACCCACGATATGAACGTGGCCAGCCATGCCGACCGGATCATCACTCTCAAGGATGGTCGGATTGAACAAGATAGCGGCCCCTGCCAAACGGCCGTGTTGGCTCCAGCCACCGCCGTAGCCCCTCAAAAAATAGTGCCCACTAAAGGTGCCATGGGCCACGACTGGGATCGTTATCGGGAAGCGGGACGGATGGCGATGCATGCCATGCTAGCCCACCGGATGCGCACCTTCCTCACCATGCTCGGCATCATCATCGGCATCGCCGCCGTGGTGAGCGTGGTCGCCCTTGGTCAAGGGGCGCGCGCCAAGGTGATCGACCAGATCAATGCGATGGGCACCAACACCATCGAAATCTTCCCGGGCAAGGGATGGGGCGATGAGAAGATGGCCAGCATCCAGACCCTCAACAAGGGGGATCTCGATGCACTGTTGGGGCAACCCTATCTTGCGGGCGCCAGTCCCGAGATCGGCAGCTCAGGGCAGTTGCGCTACCGCAACAAGACCAACAGCGGCAACGTGACCGGGGTCGGTAACGACTATTTCAAGGTGAAAGGGATGACGCTGGTCAGTGGTCGCTTACTGGAGTGGCAAGATATCCAGCAGCGTGCCGCCGTTGCCGTGGTGGACAAGAAGAGTATCACCAGCCTGCTTGGCAAGGAGGAGCCGGTCGGCAAGGTGGTACTGGTCGGCACCTTGCCGGTGCGGATTGTCGGTGTGGTTTCGCAGGAGACCGGCTTCGGCCCCACCAGCCAGTCGGTCAATATCTGGCTGCCCTACAGCGCGGTGATGAGTCGTCTCATCTCGCAGCACCACTTCAGCCAGATCACCATCCGGGTCAAAGACGGGGTACAACCGGCACTCGCCGAGCAGGCGGTGATCGAGCTGATCACCAAGCGCCACGGGGTGAAGGATTTCTTCACCTTCAGCAGCGACAGCATCATCAAATCGGTGGAGAAAACCACCGCCACCATGACCCTGATGGTCTCGGCCATCGCAGTGATCTCGCTGATCGTCGGCGGGGTGGGCGTGATGAACATCATGCTGGTGTCGGTGGTGGAGCGCACCCGCGAGATCGGCATTCGCATGGCCGTGGGCGCCCGCCAGTCGGATATTCTGCAGCAATTCCTGATTGAGGCTGTGATGGTGAGCCTGCTGGGGGGGATCTTCGGCGTCGGCCTCTCGCTCGGCATTGGCGCCCTCTTTTCACTGCTGGTGGACTCCATCAAGATGCAGTTCTCGCTCTTCTCCATCCTGATGGCCTTTGGCTGCTCGTCACTCATCGGGAGCCTGTTTGGTTACCTGCCGGCACGCAATGCGGCGCGGCTCGACCCTGTTGTCGCACTGGCGAGGGAATAACAATGCACAAACTCTCCTGGCTGGCTCTCTGCATGGCCCTCAGCGGCTGCAGTCAGCACAGCACCTATCAAAGACCCGAGCTGACGATTGCCCCCACATGGCAACAGGCAGAGGGCACCCAACTGGCTACGCAGGCTGGCCCCTGGTGGCGGGAATTTCATGATCCCCAGCTCGACAAATTGGTCGAGGCGGTTCTGGCCGCCAACCCGGACATGCGTGTGGCGGCCCTCAAGCTCAAAAGCGCCCGACTGGGGGCCGAGCAGGCCGATACCAACCTCACCCCCTCGGTCAATGGCACTATCGCAGCCAGTGGCAACAAGGATCTGAAAACCGGCAAAGACACCAACAGTCTGGGCCCCTCGCTGAGCCTCAGTTACGAAGTGGATTTGTGGGGCAAGCTCGCCTCGGTGCGAGATCAGGCAAGCTGGGAAGCGGCGGCAAGCGAGCAGGATCTCGCCAGCACCCGACTGCTGCTGATCGGCAATACCCTGGAGCAGTATTGGCAGCTCGGCTATCTCGGCTCTGCCATCACCCTTGGGGAACAGCAGCTGGCCAACCTGACCCGTACCGAGCAGCTGACCCAGACCAAATACCAGGCTGGCGCCATTACCCGACTCGATCTGGCGCAGGCACGCCAGCAACTGGCAGGCAAGCAGGCTGAGCTGGCCTCCCTCAAGGCGCAGCAGGAGCAGGCCCGCAATGCCCTGCGTCTGCTGCTGGGCCGTAGCAGCGGACCGCTGGAGTATGCACCCGCGTCCCTTGCAAAGCAGACCATTCCTGAACTTGCGGTGGGTATTCCAGCCGATGTGCTGGCTCGCCGCCCCGATGTCAAAGCGGCCGAATTGCGGCTGCGCAAGACGCTGGCAAAGGGGGACGAGATCCGCACCAGCTTCTACCCCAGCCTGACCCTGACCGGCAGCGCCAGCACCGCATCCGATAGATTGGCGCAGGTGCTGCAAAATCCGGTCGGTACGCTGGGAGCCAGCCTCGCCCTCCCCTTCCTTGAATACAACCGCACCCAGCTTGCCATCGAAAGCTCAGAGCTGGATTACCAGATCGCTGAAACCGAGTTTCGCAAACAGCTCTACACCGCACTGGTGGAGGTGGAAGACAATCTGGCCGCCCGCCACTATGGCCAGCAGCGACTCGATTATCTGCAGGAACAGCTGAGTTATGCCCGGGAGGCCGAACGCCTGGCAAAGGCTCGCTTCCAGGCGGGTGCGACCGGCGTGCAAGCCTGGCTCGATGAGCAGAACCGACTGTGGGATGCCCAGCAGAGCCTGCTGGCCCAGCAAAAAGAGCAGCTCACCACCACTGCCAAAATCTATCGCGCCCTGGGTGGCAGCGATAGCGTGGCGCCCCGATAACGCCTCCCCCCAATATTCCCCACTCTGCCTGTAGAGTGGGGAATACCATCGCCATCGACCGCACCGAATTCCCTCGCCCACACGGCAGACGAACGCCATTGCTCATCATCAGGGGCAGTTATGGCAGCGCAGCCAATTACATGCATCGGTGACCCAGAATATCCCGGCCATACTTTGCGACTCTCTCTATCCCTCACGCTCCCTGAACGGAGATAACGATTACCGGATATTCCATCAGCAGAGAGCTCGACTCTCGCCGAGCGGCGCCCCGTGAATCGTGACAGACATATCCGAAGCGCATATCTGCACGACGCATACAAAAAGCGATATCACGCAGTTAATTCTGCACGACAAAATTAATCGCAAACAACGAGTGATATTGAGCAAAGTAACAGTGAAGTGAAACGACGGTAAAAAGGATACAAGCGAGGATGTAGATAACAATGGGGCGAAGGGGCAGATTGGATAACCACGAGTAAAACGGCAAAAATAATGCCGCTCAAAGGCGGCATTATTCAATCTCTGAACCTGACGAATTAGATCAGGAAATCGTTCAGGTCTTTACCCAGTGCTACTTGAGCAGCAATGGCTTTCGGCATACGGCCTTGACCGGTCCAGGTTTTTTCCTGGCCATCTTCTTCGTACTTGTATTTAGCCGGACGCGGAGCACGCTTGCTCTTGGCAGCGCCAGTCGCAGCAGCCGGAGCTGCGGCAGTCGCCAACAGCTCGCGAGGGTCAATACCCGCCTGCTGCAGCATTTCGGTGAATTCATTAAGCTTGCGCTGACGCTCTTCCTGTTCAGCACGCTCCTGTTCAACAGAATCGGCGCGCTCTTGGTAAACCAGGTCAAACTTCTCTTTAGCTTCCAGCAGTTGCTCAAACGGCAGCTCACGAATAGCCGCACGCAGACTGCGAATGTTCAGCAGAACTTTCAGAAACTCGTTCATTATTTCCTCACAAAAAAGTCGGTTACAGGGATACCGTTTCAGAATAGCATGGACAATTCGCGAGAACATACAGTTTTTCTATATTAACGTTCTTTTTTTCTTAAATTTCACCATCAAGATCGAATGCTTGCCACTATCAATAACAAACTGGCTGGAATGCAGATCTTCTGGGTAGAGAGGTGATTACCATCTTGTGTTCAAGAAACATCGGTATTTCAAGACTCATTAATTTCCAGTTCAGCATCCAACAAAACTAACTCGGTAACCTGCTTTATAAGCCTGAGCGAACATTTCTACCATACGTTCAACATCACGTGACAAGACTATGCCTATCTGTTTAGCAATGAACACGTCTAGAACCTGTCCCTTCACCCGATGATGAAGGGAATACTCCCAATTGACTATCAACCCCTTCAACGCCATCGACAAAATTACATATTAATCAATTGGTTGGAATCGCCACATGACATTTCAAATATGCCTTTCATAGCCCGTTTGACAGACGCATGCGTCCGAAAACAGACTGTTCAGATACTGGTTGTCCAGAAGGGAAAAAATAAAAAAGCCAGCCGTTTTTAAGGGCTGGCTTTCTATGTATCCAAATAGCACTATTTATTTTTGGTTATATTTTTGCCTGATTGGTCAACACCGGTAATCACTGCCTGTGAAGCAGACCCAGTTAAAAGGGGCTCGGTTGGATAGAGCTTAAGTGCTTCAGCTCGCATCGCATTGGCTTCCTCTGTACGACCCAATGCATTAAGCGCGATCACCATATTGGCGTATATGTTGGCACGCGGTGTATGGCGTATGAATGCCTGCCCCCACTCCAGATAAGCTTCCAGTTCGGTCTTGTTATTTGTCTGCAAGCCCACCATCAGACGAACTGAGTTCACATCAAACTCGACTCGGGTCAACCAAGCCATGGGATTGACGATATCAAGTAGCAAGGTCGGCTCTTTATACCCACCCCGTTCATATTTGGTGACTACCCATGCGGTGTGAATTGCTGTGAGCATAAAGGGAACGACCAGCAGCGGGATAGCGATCGCCATAAATCGCAGTAACAGCCATAGGCGGCACTCCATATCCCACCATGATGAGAAACCCTGACTCGCCAGGTTGGTCTCCTCAATTTCGGTATCGATGATATAAATCAGCGTCAGCAACAGCCACCATAACACGATCGCATGGTAGAGAGGGTATTCCGTCTGGGTATGAAGCAATATTGGGGTAACCAAGGCAAGCAGCCCCATGGCATGCACCCAGCGCACACTCGCCAGACGCCATAATAATGCACCTCCCATGATCACCATGCCGACCATGGGTGCAATACCGCCCTCAACAGCCCAATAGAGAAACTCGTTGTGGGGGTGGTCAAGATTGTACTCAATCTGCACCATGGACGGATTCAGTGCTTTATCAGCCATGTAGTGATGGAGAAAAACAGATTCAAAACTGCCGTATCCCCATCCACTCCAAGGAGCCTGTGCAATCAGTTTTACCGCATAAGGCCAGTAAATAGAGCGCATACCACCGGACTGATAGATCTCTAATCCTCGTTTTGCTCCAGCCAGCCAATATTGTGATAACAGGCCAATCGCTACAGCCAAAATAACCAGACCCAATATCCGCCATAGCAGCCGCTGTCGATAAAGCTGAGGCATCAGTAAGAACAGGGCTAGCAGGCCGCCTAACTGCCCCACTCGGGATTGCAAAACAACGAGCAGAAGTGCCGCAGATAGAATGACGCCATAGCGCAACGCCATCAGCAATCGACCACCCTCTCGGCGTAATTCCAGCCAGATAGCAAGGGCAAGGCCAGTTGCCATAAACGTCGCCATCACGTTTGGCTGTTGAAAGATCCCGTAAGGGCGATTGGCCTTGGTGTCATAGCCAATCCAGTTACCTGGCGTTAACAGGTAGAACTGCACCAGCCCCAGCACTGCCTCCATCGCGATCGCAATCAGGATGAGATAGAGCAAGCGATCACGCTGCGCCTTATCAAAACGCCATTGATAGAGTCCAAACAAAAACAGTAGGCCAGCAAAAAGTCCCAGCAATCGGGGAATAGCATAATCCTTGAATGCAAAACCAGGATAGAGCATCGGGAGCAACAGCAAGAGTGACCCTATCCATAAACCCGCTTGTAATGGAGAGAAGAGCAGGCGCTGACGTAACGTCACCTGCCACAATCCCAATCCAATAGCCAACGAGGCAAACACCCATCCCCACGAGTTAAAGGGCAAATACAGCCCGGCTCCTCCGGGGTTGTGCATAAAAAAATGCACTCCAAATAACCAGTATAATGAAGATAAAATCCAATACAAGCTGCTCATATCTTATTTCCGTATACTCAACGAGCCCCAAACCCTGTCAGCATTGTTTTAATAGTTTTGATTACTATTAATAGATCCAGCCAAAGCGAAACGTTTCTAATATAATAAAAATCATATTCTAATTTTATACGAGTACTATCTGTATCAGCTGAGTAGCCATGCATCACCTGAGCCCATCCACTTATACCAGGACGGACCATATGACGATACATATAGAATGGTAATTCAGACTCAAACCTCTCCACAAAAAAACGCTGTTCAGGCCGTGGACCAATCAAGCTCATATCCCCTTTAAGAACATTAAAGAATTGCGGGAGCTCATCAATTCTATATTTACGAATAAAATGACCAACACGAGTAATCCGCTTATCAACCTCCTGAGCAAAATATGCATTGTCTAATGATGAACTGTCATGCATACTACGAAACTTATATATTACAAAATCTTTATTGCCCAGCCCAACTCTCTTTTGCTTAAAGAAAACAGGGCCAGGGCTTTCTAGCTTTATTAATATTACCGCTATAAGTAACACCGGCATAAAAAAGGGGAGTGCAATTATAACAATCAAAAGATCCGCAAGTCTTTTTAAATAGAAATAAAACAATGAGGGAATAGCAGAACCCAAGTCATTTTCATATAATTGCTCAACGCTCACTCGGCCTGTTAATGATGCATATATAGTTTTGCTGTGATAGATTGGTATCCCTAACAAAACGAAATCAGTTAATAACTTTTGCCATTCACTCGTCAAATCAGATGAGTGAAAGTCAGCAACTACGGCATTACCACAAAACAGAGAAAAATCAGGTTTGTGAAGAATATTCCATTCAACAGCAGTCAAGGCACACAGTTTCTGATAATTACCAACCGAGATGATAGAATACTTAACCTTGCCAGATCGTGTCCCTAAGTAATAAATAAGCCAGCAAGATACTAAAGCTAATATATACGAGCTTATAATTACTGGCCTACTATACTCAAGACGAAACAGCAGCAACACACCGAATAATATTCCATACACTGCGGTTACTGTTGGAATCATATAAGATAAAGCATTAACTCCAGGATAGCAAAGCACTCGACTTAGGAAAAAACCAGTAGTAATACATGTTATAAAGATGCCTAAAAGTGAATTTATTTTAACATCATCAAGGAAATTCCAAAAGTCCCCGCCCCAAAACAAAAATGCAGGTAGTAATGTTGATACCAAGGATGTAAAAAAGAACATTATTGTATAATTAAACCGTACAAGGTCATACCAACGACCACCATATGGATAATAGCTATTATTTATCATGAAAAACTCATTTAGTTATCAACCACAGGGGTGAGCGCCATCGATATGCTGAGCCAATATGTCAAAATATATGCCAATGATTTTTTTCTCATCGAATCTGGCACTGACTAATTGCCTCCCAGCATGACCCATCAAGGTTCTTTGAGCTGTAGTCATTCGTATGAATGTCATCATCGCATCAGCCAATGATGAAACATTTCTAGCTTGACAGAGTAACCCGGTTTTCTCATGTAGCAGTACATCTCTACATCCAGGAACATCGGTAACAATAATTGGCTTTGCCATTGCAGCAGCTTCGATCATAGTTCTTGGCAATCCTTCGCGATAAGAAGGTAACACAATACAATCACTTTCCATTATGATAGGCCTAACATCATGTGTAGTACCGAGATATTCCAGCACACCTTCATTGATCCATTCATGCAACTGTGCATATCCGATCGCTCGTGGGTTATCAGCCTGAACATCGCCTAGCAATTTAAACTTTATGTTTGGATGACTAATGTGAATCTGCTTTGCGGCTGATACATATTCTCCAATCCCCTTATCCCATAACAACCGCGCAATGAGCAAAAAACTAACCGAGTCATCTTCAGCAAATTTTTCTGAAGGATAAAAAAAACTCAAATCAACGCCCTCGCCAGGCAGTAACAGAGTCTTTCTTTCATCTACCAACTGTCTTGATACAAATTCAAGGCGATCATCTTCATTTAAGAAAATGACTAGCTTAGGATATTTAAAAGCGAATTTATAAAGCAATCTTACTACTTTAGGGACCCAACCATCATTCATAAAGGCATATCCTAACCCAGTGGTTATAGCCAAGGCAGGTGTGCGACAAAGATGTGCAGCAAAAGAACCATATACATTTGGTTTTACCGTATAATGGATAATTAAATCCGCATTAACTCTTCTATATATTCTTACGAAATCAAATATTAATTTTAGTTCAACAATTGGGTTGACTCCCTTAAGGGATAGTGCCAACGGAATAAATGAACACCCCAAATTACAGAGCGAAAAAACTGTATTATCAGGTGGAGCAACAATCGTTATGCGATATCCATGTTGTATAAGTGCAGATAATAATCCGCGGCGAAAATTCCACATTGACCACGCTGTATTGCTCACCATACAAAGATGTTTGCTCATGTGTAGTCCTGGTAAAAATTTAACCAACGCAGACAGATAGTCTCTATTGAATAATGGTTAATAACCCGAGTCCGAGCCTCCTTGGTCATCACCTCTCTCTCAAGCGGCGAGAGCATCATAGCCTGCTCAATCGCGGTAAATAGCTGCTGACTATTTTTAGAGAGGACAAGCAATCCAGCAGAGCCAACCACTTCCCTCACTCCACCACAATCGGTGGCAACCACTACCCGCTCAGTAGCCATAGCCTCAGCCACAACTAAACCAAACCCCTCCCAAGCGGATGACAACACAAATATATCTGCTGCACTCATCCAATCTTCAACATCATAGCGCAGCCCCAAGAAATGAACTCGCTCACTAATCCCTTGTGCGCTAGCGATTGTGGTTAAGTATTCTTTTTGCTCACCCTCACCTATAATGACCAACTTAATATTATTGAATCTCGAAGATAACATCGCAAATGCAACAAGCAAATTTGTATAGCCCTTGGCAGCGGTCAGTCTGCCTACTGAAATTAACAATATGTTATTGTCATCAATCCCAAGCTGAGAGCGTAATTTATTTCTGACTGTGGAGTTAAAATAAAAACGCTCCGTATCAATACCATTATACATGACTTTCATTCGCCCGGCAGATACCGCACCTTGTTTAATAAAAGCCTCAACTGCTTCTTGGCTTACGTTTGTGTTAAGATCACATAACCTTTCGGTAAGCCGGTATGCTAATATCCGCCACCCTCTCCCCTCATTAACACTATGTGCAGAGCAGATAAGCTTCGGAAATGATACAAACAATCGTAATAACCGAGCAAAAATATTTGCATGCACCATATGGCTATGCACCACATCCGGTTTATATTGATTAAGTAACCTGATCGCCTGCCAGTATGCTTTGAAAACACTAAATGGAGTTTTCCTCATCTGCAGTGAAACGATGTCTGCTGCAGTCGAATGTGGGCGATTTCTAATTTCACCGGTCATCGAGATAATTAATATATGGTGGCCCAACCTAATAAATTGATCTGCCAAATCGCACACTTGTCGTTCAGCGCCCCCCATACCAAGGCCTGTGATTACCATCGCAATTTTCATGCTATTTCTTCAACCAACAGTAAAGAATACACTGGAGACTTCTGACACATGCTTTGACCTTGCCGAACAATCGAGTATCTCGGATCACCTGGTCTCGATAAAACAAACCGAAACCACATGGATTACTTCTTAGATTTTTTTTAAAATTTGAGGTGTAGCCATCAGGAAGATATTCACACAAGTATATTACTTGGTCTACATAAAAAACTATCTTACCTATATCGGCAATTTTATTCCATATATATAACTCTGGTACAAACTTTTCGCCCGGGAACTCAGGAAAAGGACACTCACGCATAACATTAGTGCGAAAAACATAAGCCAAGTCACCTTTTAATACATGTCCTGCCATGATGGGCTGCATTACTATTGACTTGATCCATGCGGGGTCGGAGATACCAATTATGTGACCAGATAATGTTGTTCTTCTAAAACACATCCCAACAAATTCCGAGCCAATATGATTCATAACATCATATAGCTTGGCAACAGCATCACCAGTTAATAAGTCATCACTATCAACAATGATAATCCAATCACCGGTCGCATGAACCACACCTTCATTTATAGCGCGATGCTTCCCTCCATTTTCTTTATAATAATAATTGATTGAAAAGTCAGATTTAACTCTATAATCAAAAATAAGCTCGGCGGTACCATCAGTGCTACCGTCATCGATTACGAGCCATTCAAAGTCCTGCCTTGTCTGCTGACACAAACTGTCATACAACCTTGGTAAAACATATGCTCTGTTATAAGTTGGCGTCATTATTGTTATCATTGCACGACCTTACACACGCAACCTTGATATTGATGAATGAAGTATATCGACATCGTCGCAGCCATCATCAAAAAAGCATTAGTTATGTAAACGATGTAAATGTCACCTGAACGAAATACTTTTAGCAACAGCCAATGGTTGAATATACTTATAATTAATAGAAAGAACCACTTGCACATTATCAAAAAATATTTTTTGTCACGGTATAATCGTTGCATTAAAATGCTATCCACAGCGAAAAAAGAAAGCGCAGGCAACATCATAATGGCTAATTCTGCTGCTAAATCATAATCTTTTCCAAATATAAAATAGACAATTTCATGTAGCCATAACCCCCCCATTAATTGCAAGATACATGCAACTAATAACAGCCCTAAACAGACCGTATGTATTTTCTTTACTCTGCGCCCATATAACATCATTGGCGCTATAGACTGCACAACTATACCAAGTACAAGTACGCCCTGCTCTAGCATTTGACTAGCTACACCATACATGGCTAGTTGTTCATACCCTAAGTAATGCTCGATGAAAAAGCGATCAATCCTCATATAAATCAGCATCAGCATTAATGGTACCCAGAGCGCCCCACCTCGACTTAACATTATCACTGCCACTTTTTTATGCCAGTCCCAAATGCCACCTCTAAAATAAATAACACAACTCAGTGACATAGCTAAAAACATTGCTTCTATTGCCCTGCTTGAATAGATGATGAAATAAGATGAAAATATAAAAGCGAGGCTTACCAAAAGCACCCTTAATAATAAAATTGCAAGACGAATCGCTACAACAACACCTATATTTGTGGTGGCTTGATAGTAGTTGGCTATTACTGAAAATGGTTCATTAAAAATGAGCGCCAGTGCCAATAGCATCAGCATTAATCTTACATCTTGATCTGCGACAATAAAATTTGCGTAGACTAATGTGACAAGCAAAGCAACCAAAGCGAAAAGTAGACGAAAAACAAATACTGAAGATAGTATCTTCCAACGCAAATGAGGATGCCGAACTAATGCCGGAACAACAACTTCCGAGCCGGCAATCAATGTAACTGATGACAATAAAATGACGGCATTGAGCGAATATAGCCATTTCCCATATAATGACACACCGAGTAGATGACTAATTACCCCCTCGCAAAAAAAAACCAACCCAATGGTCACCATTTTTTCAAATAATAGAATACTAACATTAGTAATAATTGCGGCATATTCTCGATAAAATGCCACAACCAGGCCTAATCGCATCCAAGTTGCCTCATTATAGAAACAGGTAACTCAATTTCTAGCCAGCAAAAAATTAACATTGTGTACTGGTAGCTTCACGATGTTCTCCGTTATTGTATGCTGCTGCTTCGCTAGCCACACAAGATCACAAATCCCATCAGTTGGCTCAAAGGCCGCAGGGGCATACATAAGAATGTCACGTACTTGTTGGTGATCAAAACGGTGACAGGCCTCATCCAGCGAAGCTAGCAAGGGTCGCAGCCGAGACCATGGTAGCCAGCTCTCTTGTGCCACCATGATCCTGGGGTGTTCGGTTCCTCTGGCATCATCACCAATCAGTAACTCTTCGTAAAGCTTTTCACCCGGCCGCAACCCCGTCACCTCGATGGCGATATCACCATCGGGCCGCTGCTCATCACGCAATGTCAGACCACTCAGGCGTATCATGCGCTTCGCCAGCTCCATGATCCGTACCGGTTGCCCCATATCGAGAACAAATACGTCGCCCCCCTCCCCCATTGCGCCAGCCTGGATCACTAGCTGGGCAGCCTCAGGTATTGTCATGAAGTAACGGATGATGTCGGGATGAGTCAGGGTAATGGGCCCTCCTTTATCTATCTGCTGTCTGAATAACGGTACCACAGAACCCGAAGATCCAAGCACATTGCCAAAACGCACCATACAAAAACGGGTTTGATGCTTTTCACGGGTCAAGGCTTGCAAGATCAACTCGGCCATACGCTTGCTGGCGCCCATGGTATTGGTCGGCCGCACGGCTTTGTCGGTGGAGATCAGCACGAATGTCTCGACCCCAGCCTCAATGGCAGCCTGTGCAGCATACAGTGTTCCAAATACGTTGTTGCGCACTCCTTCAATGATGTTGAACTCGACTAGCGGGACATGTTTATAAGCTGCTGCATGGTAGACCGTCTGGATCCGAAAACTCTGCATCACCGTCTTGAGGCGATGCTGGCGCTGCACTGACCCCAGTAACGGCACCAGATCCGTTTCGATTTCTTCACGATGACACTGCTCCCGCAGGTTTTTGTGCAGGACATAGAGGGCGTATTCGGATAGTTCGAACAGTACCAGGGTGGATGGCCGACACCGCAAAATCTGGCGGCAGAGCTCAGAACCAATAGAGCCACCGGCACCTGTCACCATAACCGCTTTGCCTGTGATATTGGCTTCCATTAATTTTGTCACCGGCTCTACCGGGTCTCTGCCCAACAGATCGTCGATGGAAACCTCATTGAGCTGATCTATGCGAGCCGAGCCATTGACAAGATCGGCCATCCCCGGGATGGAAAGCACTTCGCAAGAGAGGGGCTCAAGTGCATTGATCACCTCCTGACGACGCGCTCTAGTGCTGCTCGGCATGGCCAGCAAAATCTTCTGTACCCCATGGTGGTCAATCAGGGCTGGCAATTGAGCACTGTGATAAACGGTACAGCCCTGGATCACGCATCCCTGTTTGGCGGGATCGTCATCAATAAAGGCGACGGGATAAAACTCATTACCTTGCAACAAGGCCATTTGCAGCTGTCGACCCGAAGAACCCGCTCCATAGATCAACACCTGGGTACGAGCCAGACGGGTGGTATTGAGCAGCGCTCGGAAAAACAGCCGCACACCACCGACCAGCAACACCAAAAAGGAGAGATAGATAACAGATACCGTTCTGGGCAGAAAGATATCAAAGTAAAACGCAGAGAGAACAAAGAAACAGGTTGAAAGAAATGCCCCTAGCGAGATTGTCCATAAGACCCTAAAGCTGACATATCGGAGTACTGCGCGATAGAGCCCCAGCCGTACAAACAAACTGATGCTGACAACAATAATTGCGCCAAGGAGTGCCCAGTGATGAGGGCTATCGATGGGCCAGTTATGTTCAAGCCGGATCCAGTACGCTCCCCAATAGGTCATGGTGATCAAGAGCATATCAACGGCGACAGAGATGACACGCTTACTGGATCGTGATAGGGAGCCCAGACAAGTCAGTAGCCAGCCCCCTCCGGGTAAAAGCTCATTTTTCATTCTGGTACTCCTGCATTCAGGTGATACGCAAGAAAGGCTAACGGCAAGTAGGCAATGACCAGACCGATCACACCATCGAGCTGGCCCAATACAATCATGACAGCGATCGGCGCAAGCCATAGGCTATTTATAAGAAGCACAGCCAATGTCACGTTTCGATGACTTTGCCAACGTCTCGCCAGATATTGATAGCCATGAGTACGATGAGCCTCGCTCAGACGACATTTCAGACGATAGCGATTTAGTAACGTCCAGGTCGCATCAACCACAAAGACTCCGAGCATGACGAGCCATGCCCACAGGAATTGAGGCGCAGAAACAGCATCCAGCAGCATCAGGGAAGCCAGCATCAAACCAAGAAATCCGCTGCCACCATCCCCCATAAAGATCCTAGCGGGCGGAAAATTCCAGCACAAGAAGCCCGCCGCCGAAATCCCCAGTAGCAGGCTCAAACTGGCAGACGACCACTCCCCCCCAACCAGATAGTGAAATAACCCCATGAACAGACAGACGACAACGGCTTCACCTGCTGCCAAGCCATCGATGCCATCCATAAAGTTGTACAGGTTGATAAACCAGATCACCCCCAGCCAGGCCAGCAGGTAACCAAACCAGGCAAGATCCAGCTGCCAACCAAAGAAGGTCAGCGCTGGCAAACCATCAACAGCAGAAACCACCAAAGCTGCCGCCATGCTCTGCACAATCAGGCGGGTTCGAGGCTTGAGAGAGATGTGGTCATCGATAAAACCAACCAATGCAATGCCCAGCGCCGCAGCCCATATCAATGCGAAGCTGCTCTGGGATATGCCGGCGGGAAGTGGGATCAGGGTGACAAACAACGGGGCTGCCAGCAGAAAGGTCGCCACGATAGCCATGCCACCGCCTCTCGGGGTAGGCACCTGATGCGAACTGCGATGATTGGGTTGGTCAAGCAAGCGGGTCTGGGCGTAGCGCCTGAGCAGGCCGGTCATGGTGATTGAAAGAAAAAGACAAAATATCGACAACAAAACAAATGCCAGCATCAAGACGACTCACTATGGATTGACGCCATCAGAGATAGGGTCTGAGAGAGCGAATAGGGTGCCGACCATTGTAATCGGCTCTGAGCCTTGCGGGTATCCATTTCCAGAGAGCCATAAATCCGTTGTAGCTTGGCATCAATCCCCAAACAGCGTCCAAGCACTCTTATTACTCGTGGTGGGAGATAAAAGAGCCGACAGCGAACCCCTTCTGCTTCTGCAATCGCCGCCAATAACTGCGACGTCGAGACTGCGACAGGATCTGCGACTAAAAAGACCTGATTCACTGCAGCAGGGTGCGCCATCGCATGGGCAATGAAGTCACACAGATTAGGTAACGCCAACAGGCTACGCGCATTGGTCAAACGGGCAAAAGGGAGCGGGATCCCTTTGCGCACCCACGTCATCATACTGGCAAAGTTAGCCTTCACTCCTTCTCCATAGATAAGAGGAGGACGAATGATGGTTACAGCCATACCATACTCTTTCGCAATTTCCATCAGCCCCTGCTCCGCCTCATACTTCGAGCGTCCATAGGGATCTTCTGGCGGACTTTGCACATGCTCATCAAATGGCTTGCCTGGCTCGGTCTGCTCGCCATTCACTTTGATCGAACTGATAAAGATGAAGCGCTTCACCCCTGCCTCAGCAGCCTGCCGGGCAAAAGCGAGGGTACCCTCTGTATTCACCGCTCGAAATGCTGCCAGGGGATCTGTCGCGGTATCCAACATCACATGCACTCTGGCAGCACAGTGAACAACCACATCTACCTGTTGCAATTGGGCTGTCCAGTTGGCATCCGCAGTCAAAGAGGGAGCCTGAACATGGTAATAAGCCAGCGGGTGACTTCGGACAGCTCCTTTAACATTCGCCCCCAGCGCCAGCAAGTGTTCACAGACCGCCTTGCCTACAAATCCGCTGGCTCCTGTGACCAAGACTGTACTTTTGATATCTGCCATTACCACCAACGCCAACCGTGAATATTGAAGAAAGTCACCATGGAACGCCCAAACATCCAGATATGGCGCCAACCTTTGCGGGATGCATGCCCACCATGATGAACGACCTTCACCTGAGGGACATAAGCAATACGGCTGATCTTTCCAGCCCGCAAACTGATGTCAAAATCTTCAAAATAGAGGAAAAAGCGGGGGTCAAACCCTCCTAGCTGCTGCAGAACATCTGTGCGAAACAGCATAAAACAACCACTGACAATGGGTGGGTCCCACAGCACGTCAAGATTGTTGAGCTGATCTGCCATCTCATATTTCGCCAAACGCGTCTGGAATAACTTCTTCACAAAATCGGGTGCAAAACCACGCAACAGTAAATCAAATACGGTGGGATAGCGTTTACAAAGCCGTTGTACCTCACCATCTTCCCATGTAGCGAAAGGCGTCAACAATCCGCAATCCGGATGTTGCTCCATAAATTCGAGGGCATTGTTCAGTGCATCTGGAGCAACTTCAAGATCTGGATTCAGGATAAGATGATATTTAGCATCAGTCTGTAATGCACGGTTATGACCGACACCAAACCCAGGATTTGACTGTGCAACAATCAAGTCATACTCACCTGTAAAACACTTGTTTATATCTTCATTTTTAATAGCCAGGTCATTGGATGGAGAGTGATCCACAACCATCAAAAAACTCACAATTCCAGCATCAGTGACTGCTCGCTGTAATTTTTTGAAAGCACTTGTTATCATTGACTTTTCAGTGCAATAAGTAACCACTGAAATAGATAAATAAGATTGGCACATGCTATTTAATCCAGTGATCACGCAACAGTAAAATATTGCGTTCAAAAACGTTATAAATAACCGCAGAGACAATTAACGTAGTAAGAATAAAACCAAACCAATATAAAATAGCAGTATCCTCAGTCACATTTGGCAAATAGAACCCCATAGCACTTAACACTACCAAGTTCACGAGATACGCAGAATATGACCATCTAGCTACTGACTTTACAAATCTATAGAATAAATTATTAACTCTAAAATCCATACCCAAAACGAGCAGACCGGCAGCAGCGACATTCGCGATTGTAAATAAGAATATCTTAAGGAATTGACTTTTGTCCATCACTGCATCTGGTTGCATCGAAATAATGACAACAGGAATTAACAATAACGATAAGAAAGGCGATGCCTTGATTATCCTATCTCGCCACAATTGACCATGATAATAGAGGTAAGACGTTAACACCCCAATCATAATGGAATCAAGGCGTAGTAATGCTGTCGATCTGACTTGATTGAATGTTAACTCAGGATATGAATACACACTCATTATTCGCATCGTAAACGAAAACCCTAGCAATATAAAAAGAGTAACCAACAATGACTGTATAGCTGAAGAACGCCAAGTAAAGAACATGATCACAGGTATAAATAAATAGAAAATCTCTTCAATGACTAAACTCCACGCCTCCCCAAAAAATCCAGGATGGGGTGACAACAGACTTTGCGTAAATGTCATATAGCGCCATAACTCCGGCATCGCCTCAGGTCGCCAAGAATCGATAACAAACCAATTTAATAATAAGAACAATAAATAATTAGGATAAGTTCGCAAAAAACGGCGACCCAAGAAATTGGGGATCCAACACCATTTATTATTACTACGGGAACTTTTCTCGATAATTATTGAACCGATTAAAAACCCAGATAATACGAAGAAAATCTCGACACCGAGAAATCCGCCAAACTTGAAAAGTTGAGCATCTGGAAAGACAGGAAGTAACAGACGCCTGCCATGCGATAACAAAACCAGCAAGATGGCACTGGCTCGACAAATGTCGAGCCAGTGATTGTTTTTCATACTATCACGATTATTTAGAGCTGAATTCATCTAACTTTAGCCCCAAAAGCCTTTCACTTTCCGCGATCATTTCACGGTATGTGCTGTTATTAAAGCCCCACAGTGTGGAATCTAACTCTTCTTTATGCCCTACTAAAAATTTTGGTGTAGTAATGACATGTAGATCACTGCGGCTTTCAATATAACGATCTATTGTATTGGTTTTTGCATCATGATTTCGGTCATTCCAGCCCAAGAGCTTTTCATAGAAAGCGCTGGAATAGATATTCATTACCGTACTAGTCATTTTGTCGATCGTGACATATTTTTGGCCATTATAGTCGGTACACGCCAAGATATTAGTATCTTGATGCAAATTAGCTATCAGTCCCGAAAAAAGATCCCAATCTTTTCGTTCATGGAGATACTCATTTACACTTTCCAGACGAGATAAAAAATGCTCAGGAAATTCAATATCATCTTCGCAAATCATTATACGTTCAAGCTCTAGGTCTTTTGCGCGATGCAATAGAAATTTATAGCTCAAACCACACCCAACCCATCCAAGACGATGCCTTAGACCAGGAAAGTATTGAATGCCATAATGATTGTCATTATCAAAATCAGCACGTCGGGAGACTGTTTCCGGCAGTCCTAAACATACCCTATCTGAATCAAAATTAATGGCGTCTGCTACTGCAGTATAAAATTGCTCATAAGTAATAAGATCGTGAGCTAAAAATGCTCTCAGAAAATAATATGAAAACATATCAGGAGTCTCGACACATGCCTGTCTTAATTGAACGCTGCGCTCACTCCGTCTAACATCATCACTAACCCAATAGCGAACTCGCTCTACCATTTCATCAATATCATTGATTGGTACAAAATCGACAAGAGGCAACAATGCCGAATGCTCATCCATATCTGCACTTTCTTCAGATACAATGATTTTATTTTGCGACAAACACTCGTATATTCTGGTTGTCTCCAGTAGCGCGCCTTCATAATAATGAATGTTAACAATCACCTTTGCTTTTGACATTTCAGCATACAACGCATCACCAAAGAGATCATTGATGATTTTCACTGAAAAATGTTTTTTTAGCTCAGTAATATAAGCTCTACGTCTATCATTATTAATATCACCATAAAATAGCACATCCACCGTCTCAGAGACTGGATTGGCAAGGTCGCGCGGCAGAAAACCGACTGGCAAATGATATATCTGGCGATAACTCAAGCCTTTCTCTTGCAAAAAAGCAATGTTTTTTAATGAGTAGTCAAAAACAGCTAACGCGTTTTGCAGACGGGCAAGGTAATCCTCTGTAAACCATCTAGAACTAACCGATTGTTCAAGTTGATAAGCGATATACTGCCCAGGTAAAACATCAAACATTTGTGGACAAATCACAATGTGCAAAACATCCAGATAGCCATCTTCAGGCTGCTGATATTGCACCATGGCATTAATATTCACTTTCTGCAAGCTTGCACACATCAATTCAGCCAGATAACCACAGTGTGCAGTAGTCAGAATAACTAACTCAGCAGTCTCTTTATCTCCCAGTGAAATGACCTCATGCATTGCATGATGAGACTGGTTACCCAATACATGGCTAACTCGATGTAACGTTGCTCTGACACCTTGCTGTCGCAAACTGCGCCACCCTTTCATTAGCAAAGAGGGATCTCTGGCAAGAATAACCATAGGACGCAGTAACGGACGGATCGCTCGCGCCATTTTACCACGCCGGCCGCCTTCACTGCATACTTGCCGCCAGCCATGCTGTAATGCAACGATATCACCGCGCAACAGACGGCCAACTATTCGTAACGGCATTGTGATCCGCCATGACAAACTGTTCGTGATGCGCTGTATTTGCTGCTCAATGATAGTGACTCGGTCAGCTGCGATCTTCGCCTGCTTGTGCAGTGACTCAATACTTGCAAGATACTCTTGATGTTGCCGTGATATTTCAACTTCGTAATCAGCCACTTGGCGGGCATGTAATGCTGCCTGTTCGGCAATATAGGTTGTCTGTTCAGTATTACGCGCTTGCCAAGCCCTCGCATCAACTTGATGCTCGCGAGCAAGATTGGCAAACTTTATAGTAACAGCCGCTTGCACCGCAGCAGGGAGACCATCAAATATGTTAGGATCAAGCTGATCTTGTTGCATGTATTCGCTCACATGACAAAGGATTATATCGTGCTGTTCAGGTTGGCCCAATCGAAAGCGTAAATAGGCAGGTTTTAATTGCAATGAGAAGGGCACCAAATAGCCAAACAGATAGAAACTGAGCCGTCTTAGACGTTCAGCCTCATCATGGGCTTCCAGTATAAAATTGTAAGAGTTATCGCCCCAGACCGTTAATGGTTTGTCCAGTAACAACGCCTCCAGGCCAACACTGGAATTAATAGTGAAGATCTGCCGACACAAGGCAACAAAATATAGACTATTAGGTGAGTTATCGAGATTAATCTGCGCAGCTTTAAGTGCAAATGGGCTACCTGGATGAGCTCGTACCAGCAGATCAGCTGCTGCCACTTGCTGCCGTGCGGCAGCCAGCAGTGCGAGATTGCTCATTCCATTGCCATAAGCAACCAGATTAGAGTCGTCCTCGACTTGCAACACAGCCCCACATTCATAAGTGGTTTGAGCAGGTAAACTCTGGCAAGTTTCGGGATGAGTCAAGAAAAACCGCAATAGCTCTCGTGTCGTGAGTGACCATTGCCAATCATGGCAGAGGGAATAACGTTGTGCTGACTCAGTGTTGCCATTGACACCGCGAAAATCGACATAGCCGGTCTCGCGATACAAGGGGCCACGCAGTGGGCCCAATTCAATATGGATGACGGGAATACCACGGGCAGCACATACCGCCTCCAGTGACGCAACATTACAAATAGTGACGATGGCTTCAAGTTGAGCAGGAGCTGCATCCAGTAACGCCTCAAGTTCACGCTCAAACGCTGCATCGCGCTCACACAAGAAGCGCCGAAACGCCTCTATCGGATTGCCATTGAGTTTATTGAGCCAATCATCAAATCTATTCTCATCCAGCCATGCGTAATGATGTTGCTCAGGCTGGGCGTTAACAGGCAAGGAGTAACCTAACCGAGCCTGTACCGCGGGGTCACATTCCCAGCGACCATCCCAATCACAAGCAGCGCGGACATAATCGCGCCCGGTGATAAAAAAAGCAGATTCATCCGCCCACTCACCCAGCAAACGGTAATAGCACCAAAGATAAGGCGCAACTTGAGCACGAAAAGGATAAGGAGGTAGAAAAGCAGCCAGCATTGATAACTCCGAGATATTCAGGCCTGAACGGTAATAGGCGCATGTACGACACCGCCCAGCTCTCTGGAAGACCAGAACTTGATCGCCTGCATCGGCCGACGCTGATCAAGTTCTTCACGCTCTCCCCCCTTGAGAGAGGCCAAACCACAGTGCAATAAATAATCGCCACTATTGATGGGTAAGGTCACTTGATACGTCACAAACTGGCGACCTGGTTTCAATACTATGGGGTGACCGGCTGCAATATTGCTATCGCCCCAAATATCACCACCTTGGGCACGGCTCAAAGACAGTCCGAGAGCGATATCCTCAATTGTCTCGCTAGAGATAAGTTCAAAGCGTAGCGTCACCGTTTCACCTGATTTGACCAGGGGCTCTTCATGAAAAGGTGTACCATCTGCCTTGACAATGGTCAGGCTGGCGATAATCGCGCGGGCAGAACCAAATCGCTTCTCACCCAGCGCCAGATTGGCCTCATTCTTTTGCTTTTCAAGTAGAACTTGCTGTGATGGGCAATCGCCATCACTTTCAACTTCTGGCAATGCCAAGGTATCGGCTTGCTCCTGCGACAGGATCATGCCTTTTTCATACGCCATCACCGCAGCCAGCACATCTGTGGTATCAGCAATCAGGCGCCCCCCTTCCATCACCAGACAACGATCCGCGTATTCCAGAATACTGCCGGTCGAGTGGGTCACCATCAAAATGGTTACTCCCTTCGCTTTCAGGGCTTCCATACGCTTGAAACACTTGTATTGGAAACCGATATCGCCAACTGCCAGCGCCTCATCGACTATCAAAATTTCAGGATCAATACAGGCCTGTACTGCAAACGCAAGACGCACATACATACCACTGGAATAGGTCTTGACCGGTTGCTCCATAAAATCGCCAATATCAGCGAAATGGGCAATCTCATCAAACCTTGCGTCAATATCCTCTTTACTCAACCCCAAGACACTGGCATTGAGATAGACATTATCACGCCCACTGAACTCCGGATTAAAACCAGCCCCCAGCTCAAGCAAAGCGGCAATACGGCCATTGACGTTAACGTCACCATGAGAAGGATTAAGGGTGCCGCAAATAAGCTGAAGCAGGGTGGATTTACCGGCCCCGTTATGGCCGATAATACCGACGGTTTCACCCTTTTTAATCGCGAAATCAATGTCCCGGAGCGCCCAGAATTCACGAAAATATTGTCTAGCAGCACCGCTACACAAGCGGGATAAGCGAGGAATAATAAACTGCTTGAGTCGATCGACCGGTTGCTCATAAACCTGATAACACTTGCTCAAACCACGCACGTCAATCGCGACTTTGTCAGAGCACATCGGCAAACCCCTTACGTGTTTTCTGGAACAATATAAATCCTGCATACATCACCAACGCACCAGCCAACAAGGAGGCACCGTATTGCCCCCAAGAGGGGAACTTGCCCCAATAGAGCACATCACGAACCTGGGCAATCACAGGCGTCAGCGGATTCACATTCAACCAGTGACGGTATTGTTCAGGGAGTGCCTCTACGGGATAGAAGATGGGCGAGAGAAACATCAAGACAGTGCTGATAACACCCACCAATTGTGACAGGTCGCGCAAGTAGACCCCCAGCGCAGCGAGTGCCCATGAAAGACCTAGCACCAGCAGCAGGAGTGGCAATATCATCAGTGGGAAAAGCAGCACAGTCACTGGCGGCACTCCGAAGGCCACCCCATAAAATGCAAGCCATACCAAGAGGCTGATGCCAAGATTGACCAGAGCACTACCGAGCGCCACCCAAGGCAAGATCTCGAGAGGAAATACCACCTTCTTGACGTAATTGACATTATCCAGGATCAGGCGTGGCGCACGGTTAAAACATTCAGCGAAGAGGTTAAACACCATCAAACCGGCAAACAGCACCAGGGCAAACTCACTGCGCGAATCGCTACCACCACTCCAGCGCGCCTTGAACACCACACTAAAAATAAAGGTGTAAACAGCCAGCATAAAGAGTGGGGTAAACAGCGCCCAGAGATTACCCAACATGGCACCACGGTAACGGGCGGCCACTTCACGGCGCACCAGGGTGACAATCAGATGACGCTGGGCAGCAGAAGGAAACAGAATGGCAACATTGAGCATCAACACTCCTCAAACAACAGGTAACCTAGCAGAAAACGCGGGGATAATAACACAGCTCACTGCTGTTGACTGCCCTTGCCTTCGCCTGCTTGACCCCGGCTTAGCCAGAAGCTGTCGGCTCAGGCTGGAACCGCTTTCCAAACCGGATGCAAGGCTGTTCGATAAAACGACACGACAAGTAATCACAGGAGAGCGAGCACAGCTAATGCTTGCTGGCACCCGTTGAAGGCCAGCAGATAGAAAACGAGCCATTATTGGACTGAAAAACTATAGATAGGAAAGCCATATAGCATATCGCGTTGCATCAGTAACGCCATCCAGGCCGCTACCAGCATCACGAAATAGTCACAGGCGCCATCGTTGGTAGACTACCACGCCACAACATCATTGAGGCAACAACAACATCCAGTCGAGATAACATCTCTCAGAGGATGGAAGAGTGATTGCCTAATATTGAATATGCATTTACGTGATAGACAATCATTAACCGGATACGTGTCAGTATCTGCTTATGCTGCATCGCGATAAAAAAGTATAAGTGAACAGGGTGAATAAACCGGAAAGGGGATGATTGGCAACAGCGGAACAAACTATGCCGGCAAGCCGCATGTTTATTAATCGCTCGCTATAATTGGCTCATATGCTAAGACTTGGATAAAAAAGGGTGGCTAATGCCACCCTTTTTACAACACTTCAACCGATTAGAAACGGGAGAAAGTGGTACCGTCGGTAGACAGAACATAGGTCTGCAGAGACAGCTTAGATACATCACCACTGGCAACAATACGCAGTTTACCGGCTTTCTCGGCAAGACCAGCTGCGACAGCAGCAGCGTGCAGGTCTTTCAGAGCGATCTGGCTGGTAGAGGCTTGTGCATTCAGGGTTGCTGTTTCTTGGCCAGCAACAGCACTCAGCGGGAAGGTAGCAGAAGAACCATCATCACCGTACACGGTGAAGCTGATTTTGCCAGCCTGACCACCAAGGTTGGAAACCCGCACGAAAGTCTTGTAAGAAGAATCGGCAGAGAATACCAAGTCTTGATCGGCAGAAGAACCGTTCTTGGTCAGGTCGAAAGTGAAATCTTGCTTGGTCAGAGCATAGATATTGGCCTGAGTTGCATCCGGGGTGTAGGTAGCAGTGAACACGCCTTCAGTGATAGGGGTGTTGTTTTTGGCTGGCAGAGCATAGGTTACTGCGTTATTAGCAGTAACGGTTACAGCTTTAGCTGCAGTTTCAGCAGTCAGTGCAGCACCGCCGTTAACAGTAGAACCTACCAAGAACGGACCTTTAACTTCCCACTTGCCAAGCAGAGTTGCATTGGTAATGGCAGAACCGGTGATATCCAGCACAGTAGTGCCAGCAGCAGCTACGTCTGAATTGACAGTAAACAGCTGAGCTGATGTGCCAGAATTGAATTCCAGCGCATCTTTTTCAACAGCGATCTTGGCGGGGTTACCTGGGACAGTGATGCCCACTTTGAAACCCTGAGTAAAGCCAAACAGCTTACCGGACTTGGCGTTAGCAACTACATCGAAACCAGCTTGGCCGGATACAGCGTTGTTCTGATCGTTGAAAACACGAACTTTGACAGTGGCACCAGCTTTGTCTGCAACAACAGCATCAGCAGTAAAAGTCAAAGCTGCAGGCATTACAAAGTGTGCTGGTACCGCGCCGGCTGCTGCGGTATAAGTCGCAGCAGCTGTTGTTTTAGCAACAATAGAATTATCTTGGACGTTGATGACAGTCCAACCGCCGATCACTTGCCCCAGAGTGATACCGGCAATCTTGGCTCCAGCCACGTCAACACGGGCGAAGAAAGTCTTGTCAGCAGTCTCAGCCGGAGTGGCGTTGACTTTTTCAGCAGTAGCAACTGCATTTTGGATGGAAACAGCTTTCAGGGTAGCAGTCGGGGATACGATGATTTCAGATGCATAGTTTTGTGCAGATGCATCAATAGCTGCTTGGTTAGCAGCAGAAAGATCAACTGCGGCTGCATTGAAGCTCAGGCCAGCAACAGCCAGTGCAATCAGTGACTTTTTCATTAGTGTTATTCTCCAAAAAATTAAACTAGTTTAACCCGAGCACCCTCAGGTCATACTACCAACCTGCTTTTCCCGCCGACTGCCTCTTATTCCGGACAAGATCGCAGTCACTTGAAAAGATGAGGCTCTATCGCTTAAAAGCGTAAGTGATCATATCTGTCGCCATAAAATAATCAAGGACTCTGTCAGGCTAATCGCCCAAAAAAGCGCCATACGCACCATCTTGTGGGAAAAATCACATAAATAAAAAGCACCACTTGACACCAATTCGCGATAACAGGCTGTTTTTTACCCCTACCTTACTTTGACACGCCCGCAAAAGAGCCCCGTATGGTTCAAGATAATCTGCCCCCGCCCGGACACATTAATTAACATAATTGACATTTATCGAGCGTTGCCAAACCGGTTTCAGTTGGGGTGAAGCAGAAATGGAGCGCCCTGAACAAACAGAGCGCCAATATCAGCAAGGTGGACTGTGCTCACACTGTCACCGGGCTATGGCGTAAGGGCGGAACAGGGCGCAGAGGGTCACGGAAAAGCGATCAAAAGAGAGACAGCAGGTATAAAAAAGCAGGGATATCTGATGCTAGACCTTAAGTAATAGCCGATTTCACCTTGCACCAACCAGTAGGAACGCGCCAAAAAGAAACCGCCCGGCAACGTTAGCCAGGCGGGGTTGTCACGGCAGATTAGCAGCCGAATAGGGTCAGCGCAGATAAGTCATTATCGCAAAGGCGTTACTGGCGCAGTTCCAAGCTCTCGCTCGGCTTTTCGGGGGCCATGCCCGGCAAAAAACGGCGCTTAAGGGTCGGGGCGTTATTTAGCTGCAACTGCTGTTGATAGCGTTCGGTCAAACTTTGCGCCTCGCTAAAATCGCGCATCACATAGGGGATGATCATCACCACCAGCTCGGTGCGGTTTTCGCTGTTGCTCTTTGACTTGAAGAAGTTACCCAACCAGGGGATGTCCCCCAACAATGGCACCCCGGTATCCCCTTCGCCTTTTGAACTGGAGATTAGACCCGCCAGCATCACCGAGCCACCATCGCGCAGGGTGAGTGCGGTCTCCACCTTGCGGTTCATAATGGTGGGGCTTAACGCCTCACTGCTGGAGGAGGTATCGGCCTGCTCAGAAAGTTCTTGACTGACCAGCAGATCCACCACACCACTGGCTTGCACCGTGGGCTTAATCGACAAGATCACCCCTGTCTTGCGGTACTGCACGGTTTTATTAATGGGCGCATCGGGGTTATCGCTGGCCTGGCTAGTTCCCGTGACCACAGGTATTTCGTTACCGACCTCGATCCGTGCCTCTTCACCGCTGCGCACCATCAGCTTGGGGCTGGAGCGGATCACGGCTTGCTTGTTGTCATAGAAGGCATTGAGCGTCGCACGCGTCTGACCCGCACTATTGAGCGCCATATTGAGACCCGAGCTGCCCAGGCCGTTGGCAGTGCCCATGACCAGATCTCTGGCCCCCAAGTCAGTGCGGATATTTTTCCAATCAACCCCCAATCCCTCTTTATCATTGAGGGTCACTTCGGCCAGCAGCACATCGATCATCACGGAAGGGACGGCCTTATCCAGCTGATCGAGCAACGGGCGCAACTTGATCCACTCCTTGCCGCTGCCTTTAAAAATCAGCGCATTGCGGTTGGCATCCACTACCACAGCGCCCGCCTCACCACTACCGCTGGTAGTTGTACTGCTGGTGGCACTCGCTGCCGCACGCTGCGTACCACTGGTGGTATTACCAATTCCCTTGGCCAAACCGTTATCGCCGGCACTGCGGGTATTGCTACTATCGATGCCGCTGGCAGGCACTGTGGAACTGTACCCGAGGGAGCCAAGCATAGTAGCGATGGCCGCCGCCTGGGTATTTTTAACCTGATAGATAAAGAGGCCGTTTTCGACTTTTTCCTGGGACTCTCGATCCAGGATCTCCACCCAGTCGCGGACATGACTGAGCGTGGTGCCATCGGCGGCAAAAATGATTAACCGCTGCAGCTCCTTAAGCTTTAGTACCATCACCGACCCCATGGGAGGGGTATCGGAGACGTTATAGCCCTCTGATTGCAACACCTTGATCAAGGCATTGCCAAGCTGATCGGCATCGGAGTAAACCGGGGTAATACTCATGCTATTGCTACTTTTAAGGGTAGGTTGATCAAACAGACGAATAGCGGCAACGGCCTGCTTCACCTGCTCCACCCCCCCTCTTAACATGATGGTATTCGCAATATAATCAGCCGTGACTTTTAGCTCAGTGTTATTGGCAAACATCTCTTTAATCCAGATTTCCATCTGGTTGCTATTAACAACTCGCATCGGCACTATCTGGAACACTGGCCTATGGGACATAGGTACTTCAGGCAGGGCATCGCCGCTTACCATTAATGGCAAGGCATCATTGGCAACTGTGTTGCTGACGGCAAAGTTATAGAGTCCATCGCGCAGCTTGACCTCAACACCATAGTCCGCCAGCACATTACGGGCGGTATTGAAGAGAGCAGCCGGCGGTTGCGGCTCGCTCATTCGCAAGGTCACCAGATCCGTTTTTTTCTGTAGCTCCGGACTCAAGGTAAAGGAGAGTCCGAGCTGCTTGCCAAATACCTCGTTAATAAATGCAGGTAAGGGAAAGTTGTTGACGTTGAGGCTGACGGCATCGCCCTGCAGCCCCTGCCCCAAGGGCTGGCCATCCGGTTCCACTACACGCACTTGTTGACGCTGGCTTGGGGTACGGTTAAAGCGCTGAGCCAAGCCTTGACGGGCATCAGGTTCGGCACTGCCCGCCTGCAGCGTTTCATCCTGCTCGGTCTGGACTAACGGGGCACGCAGTGGCCCGGGCAGCGGGGTGGGATTGGTGTTGATAGCACAGCCAGCCAGCAGGCCCAAGGCACTGGCCAGCAGGGTCAGACGAGGAAGCTGCCGATGGATCATGGTCGTTACAGTGTGGTTCATAACTCGCTTCTTTATGGCCGAGTGGGCGATAAGGTTGAGATGGAAGATGTTGACGAAAAATCACCCTGTTCGGGCGAGGGGTAGAGATAGAGTATGCCTTCTTTTCCTTGCGCATCACGCCACTGCAGGCTGTCGGTATTTATAGCCAACACATCACGTCCATCCGGCAGGGCCATACCGGGACGCAGAGCAAGAGGTTCAGCATCAGGGCCCAGCAGCAACGCCTGACGCCCCCTACCTTGGGTAATAATGGCGATCAGGATGCCGTTCTGTTGCATGGCTTGCCTTGCAGCCTCTTTGCGAGCTGCGTCCATGGTGACTGAATCAGTATCTTTTAGCTGCTTTGGTGCCATCGGCCATAGGCTAGCGATCCTTGCCGGCATGGGCGGCAGATCTTGCGCCAATGGCAGATCTGGCCAGTACCAATCTCGGGTGTTGGCAGGGCGCTCCGTCAAAGAAGGGTGGCTACAGAAGTAACCAAGTAGCATTAAAGAGAGGATGGACAAAAGGGGTACCCCGATCGTGATCCCCCGGCGCTGCAAACTCAGCTTAGGGACCATCACTTATTCTCTCCTTTTTTTCTCCAAAGGGGTGATACCAAACCGTAGCCTGCAGCGTGAAATTGAGTTTGTCGTTCATCTGATTATTGACAGTCAGTGCGTTAACGATGAGCCGGGGTGAATGTTTTTCCAGCTCGTTGACCAGACCGATAACACCATCCCCATTGGTGCGCCCAGTCACCCGCAACTGCAGGGGGATCAGACCATTCTGATCAAGCTGTTGTGGCGATTTTGATACCTCAACTTGGGGCTGGCCGACAGCAAAGCGAGTGAAAAGGGCTGAGACCCTGCTCTGTACTTCAGCACGAGCAAGTGCTTCATTGGGGGCCATGCCAAAGTACTTATCGAGGGCTTTGTTCGCAGCCCGAGCTTGGGTTAGTCGCTGCTGCCAACTCTCTCCTTGCAGCAGACTTTGTTGATCCTGTTGCTGCCAGGAGAGCTCTTGTAGTTGTTCACTCAGCTGCTGGCGCTGTTCTTGGCAAAGCAAGTTAACCCAGAACAACAGAATGATAATGATAAGCCACGCCCCCCATTGCAGGCGAGGGTTGGCTTGCCATTGTTGGCGAGCTTGTTGCCAATGCGGCTGAAGATTGTCGATCAGAGCATTCATATCCCGTTTATGACTCCTTGCCGGTTGTCCTTTGGACAATCCGAGGCAGTACTTCTATATCTGCTTGCAAGCGCACCAAGGTACCGTTGCCTTCCAGCTTTACTTGGACATTGTGCAGTCGTTGGCCATTGAGGGTTATCCCCTCCAACCGCCTGACATACTCCCTTGGATCTGGCGCTTTATCCTGTAACAACAATTGCAAACGCAGGGGTTGATAGTCGTATTGCTGAAGTGTGTTGACACTGGCAGGCAGAAGCGCGATTAACTGGGGCAGAGTGCGAGATTGTCCCTGCCCAAGTAAAGTGAGTCGAGCTTCATACTGGCTACGCAAGCCCTCGGCCCGCAATCTCGCATGACGGGCAGTAATAAGCCCTTCGTCAGCGGAGTCGAGCTCAACCAAAAGCGTATTTGTCTGTTGCTCAAGTCTGAACCAAGACCCCAACTGCCAAGACATGCAGGCGACTAACAGTAACGCTACTACGCCACAGGCAAGATGGCCAAGTAACTGCCGATCCCTCGGAGCCAAGGGACTGGCTTGCTTAAATGAGAGTTGAATCACTGTTGAGGCATCAGTCTGAAGTACAGGCAACCAACGGCTATCGATTAATATGCCATTTTGCCAACGTTGCCACTCATAACCGTGCAGTCCGGATAGATAGCGCTGCCAATCTGCTGACTGTACTTGCTCCGGCAGTGGTGATGGTGCTAACGCGCTTTCCGGCACTACCTGATAGCGTTTTGCTTCAGCGACCCGAGCAACCAACGCAGCCTGATCCCATATCCAGACTGCCGCCCTGCCCCGATGCCAGTTGACATAATATCCCGGTTCAGTAAATGGAGTATGTAGGCTGACCTGTTGCTTCAGCGCCTGCTCACGACGAGCCTTGGGTACAGCGCCAAGATCGCAGGAAATAAAAATGCAAAGGGAGCGAGCAACAATCACCCTGGGACGCCAACCAGGGTAACTGTCAGAGGTGATTTGTTGGCGCTCAATCAGCCATTGGGGCTGGGAATAGCGGCTCCACCACCATTTGCTCAGCTGATTGGCAAGCGCGGTTATGGTTATAGGTAAAGGCATAATCAAATTCCCAAGGCGCCCGAAACGAAGAGGGCGACAATGATATCCCAATCCACTGAGCCTGTCTGCATCCTGCGGCGCTCGCATCGCTCCAAAGGATGATGCGATGAAAAGCAGATACTATCGACGGAATTTGTTCCTCGGCTATGGGTAGGAGTTGTCCCAGCCTCTGATTGGCATCTTGGAGTGAATCAAATGGCTCCATCCACCTTAGTCGCACCAGCTCAGCAGCTGTTCGTTCATCAAACCGGCTCGCTAGTAATGGCTCCGGCATGGTATTCAAATTAAGTAGCATGCCTGAACGAGCGGTGACCAAAGGCATAAGGTCAGGCAACCAGCTCTGCCAAGTTGGTGCATCCAGAAGATTATTTAGCTCACCAGGACCAACCATAAAGCGGTGGCGAGGCAGTGTCAGGCCACGAGCAAGGTATTGCGCATCATTTGCTCCATTCAAGCGAGATAGATCATCTTGATCCGTGTAGTCATTCACTAGATCAACAACTCTATCTATTTGAACAGGAGTAAGCCCAAAACGCGCTAGCAGCGGCTGCCAACGCACTGGATCAGCATCAAGCACACTGAGCAATGGCCCCTCATCTTGAATCGAGAAATCTATTGTCCCTATTCCGTGATAAGCTCTGCCATCTGCTGCAAGTTGTCGATCTAACTCTGCCAAAGAGCTAACCGAACTACGTTCTTGATCATTAGCCGACGTCAGCTCGAACCCCTGATTACCACGGGGGCGCGTGGCCACTAAATGGAGTAACGTTGCCAGGGTCGCCTGCTGATCCAGCTGCTGCTGCCAGCTGCTACGAAGTTCGACAGCCTGTTGCAAGCGGCCTTCGGCATAGCTACCAATAAAGGCGGCAACCAAGGAGATAACCGCGATCAATCCTAACACGGCTATAAGAACGAACCCCCCTTGATGGGGGGGCGGCACACTCAATAATGAGATACCTCTATTTCTGACTCTGGTTACACTCATAGATCACGATAATCATTTCGAGGATAAGTTCGTCCCTTTAGGGCTATATACCAGTTCAATGGTTTCATCGCAGGTGAACTCACCATCAACTGGATTGCTACTGGCATTCTTCCATCTGGCCGGAGAGAGATAAGGGTTTGCTCCGGTGGCCATTGATTATGGGTGTTACCCTGCTCATCCAGATAGCTGAACGTAACTTGAGTCCCTTCAGGCCAGCGAAAAAGGGTCCAATTTCTACCAGGCTGGCGATAATCGAGGGTCACGCCACCGGCTCCTCGCTGATTAATTGACCAGCGTACCGGCTGTACTTCACCATTCTGGGCAACCAGTGGCTGCTGACTGCTCCCCTCAAAATAGAAACTGTCACCACGGAGCTGGCGAGGAGCATCTAGCTCTGCCTGCATGGACGCGACACTATCATTCAACCATTGCATGACCAATAGTTGTGGCACACCTTCATATTGTCGCCTTTGCACACGTTCATAAATTGCTAACGACTGGGATAATCCTTGCATTAATAAAGCTGTTATCACGGAGAGCAGAACCATGACGACCAGCAATTCGAGAAGGGTCATCCCTTGCTGGCGGTTAATAGATTTCACGGCGCTCTTGCACTCCGGGCTTGAGGTGATAGTTAACGACTCGAGTGGTCAGGGGAGGTAAAGTGCGGTTCTTATGAATGATGGTAAGCTCAACCTGATAAAGCGAGAGGATGAAATTACTGCCCATCACGCCATTACGTTCTTTCTCTATAGGTGTCGCATGCCAGCTTATAGATATGTTACCACTCTCGAAAGTACCTTGTGGGTTATTGCCCAAATCCTTCAGCTTGAGATAATTCACCGCACTTTGCAAGGTGGGAGCAGCGTCAATATAGCTCTCGGCTCTTGTCAGTTGGGCCAAGCTACCACCTATCCAGCCAAATAGAGCCATAGTGGCACCCGCCAATATGGTTAATGCTACTATGGCCTCCAATAACGAAAAGCCTTGTTGACGCATTATGGTATTCCTTGCCATTGGCAATATGGAGATTCCAGCTGAATGCTCTGCTTGATGACCCCACCTGCTAGTATCTGTAATTCACCACCCAGACAGATCCCGTTGGCAAGGTAGTATATCGGTTGAGGGGCCTTAAGCTGCCAGCCTTGCGGTAAGGGAATATCGTCGGTGTGTGACCCCAGCACCACTTGAACTCCCCTCTGGCGTACTGTAAAAGGCAACTCATTGATGGCTTGTTGAACAGTTTGCCAATCGTTGCGATGGCGCAGTTTATCTGCCATCTCGAGAAAACGTGGACCTACAACCGCCGCGATCATACCAATCAAAGTCAACACCACAAGCAGCTCAAGCAGAGTAAAACCCCGTTGTTGCATGCTTACTTCTCCAGTATACCTACCTCGGCATCCAGCCCTTCGCCGCCCTCCTTACCATCTGCGCCAAGCGAATAGAGAGAAAAACCTTGCAAGTTACTCACCGGGCTTTTGTAGACATAATCTTTACCCCAAGGGTCTTTAGGTAGTTGATCTTCCAGATAGGGCCCCTGCCAGCTTGGCACATCAGCCGGCGCTTTCATCAAAGCCGATAGCCCCTGCTCTGTAGTGGGATAGCTCCCCACATCCAGGCGATAGGTTTGCAAGGCCCCGCGCAGCATCTTGACCTGAGTCTCTGCCGTTTTGACTTTTGATTTATCCACGTTGGAGAAGAGGCGCGGGCCGACCAAACCGGCCAGCATGCCCAGAATGACCAGCACGACCAGGAGCTCGATCAGGGTAAAACCGCCTTGATGGCGGGCGAAACGTTGCAATTGCATGAAGAGTCCTCAGAGTTACTATACGGCCATTTCGTTCACACTGGTGATGGCCAGGATGATGCCAAGAATAATGACGCCGATGATAGAGCCAATCAGCAGAATGGCAAGGGGTTCGATCAACGCAAGCACCTTCTTGACGCGGTTCTTACTGTTCTCTTCATACATGGCGGCCAGCGAAGAGAACATCTCGGCAAGGCGGCCACTCTTCTCGCCGACCCGCACCAGATTGACCCCGGAGCGAGCGATCAATCGCGTCTCGGCAAGAGAGTCCGACAGGCTCTTGCCCGAGCGCACCAGACGGATCACCTCTCCCATCCCGCGCTGACGAAACGGAATGCGAAAAGAGCCGCGCGATAGCTCTAGCGCCTGTAGTAACTCGACCCGGGATCCCAGCATGGCTGCCAGGGTGTAAGACCAGCTGGCAACATCGCTCTGGTAGAGCCATTCCCCCACTACTGGCAGGCGTGACACACCGTTGAGCAGACGCTGCCGCACATCGCGCGAGCGCAGCGCCAGGGCCATGCCAGCGATACAGAGGATGAGTGCTATAAGCAGCAGATCCCAGTTGGCGTTAAACCACTCCCCTGTCGAGAGCACCATTTCGGCCAACCAGGGCAACGTCACCTTACCGTGGCCCAACATACCGGTGAATTTAGGCACCACCACGGCAAACATCAGCACAACCGCAGACAAACCTGCGAGCACCAATACGATGGGATAGGTCAAAGCATTGCGCAGTTCATTGCCGGTTCGTTGATCAAACTGCATTTTCTCCAAAGCGCGACTGAGCGCCTCACCCAACTCACCGGTGGCCTCACCCGCTCTCACCAGATGAAACAGGTAGTCGGGAAGCGGTAACTTGCTTTGGGCAAGAGCTGCGGAAAAACTCTCCCCCTGCTGTAAAGCCCTGCCCATGGTGCGAAATGCCTGCTCAATTTGAGGATGGTGTCCCCCCTCAATCAGGGCATCGATTCCCTCTGAGAGCGTCACCCCGGAAATGATCAGGGTGGTCAACTCATGTAGTGCCTGCAGCAACTGGGCACGGGTCAAGCGCGGAGTAAACCAGGGAGCACGAGCCACTACCGCCTGTTCAGTTAGCTCAATGACGATGATCCCCTTGTCCCTGAGCTGGCGTAATGCAGCATGATGATGGACTGCCTCCAGCTCTCCCTTCAGACTGTTACCCTGCGCGTCTACGCCTTCATATTGAAAAATCATCAGTCATGTTCCACATAGGCGACCCGCATCACCTCTTCAATACTGGTTAATCCCCTGCTGGCCTTGATCAGGCCATCTTCAAACAGTGTCCGCTGGCCTTGTTGCCGGATCAGCGACTTGATCTCCTGAAGGGGAGCTTGTCGATTGACCAGCTGTTGCAATGCACCATCTAGGGCAACAAGCTCATAAATCCCCAATCGCCCACGATAACCAGTATGATGACAGTGCGAGCATCCCATCGCTTTCTTCCAATTAGCGGCAGCAAACGCTGGTTGGCTGATTGACCACCCTTGTGGCAAGAGCGGATGGTCGTCATCAACGGCACACTGCTCACAGAGGCGACGAACCAACCTCTGTGCCTGAACACCGCGGACCGACGCCGCCACCAGGAAGGGCTCAAGCCCCATGTCAACTAGGCGGGTAAAAGCTGAGGCAGCATCGTTGGTGTGCAACGTTGAGAGCACCAAGTGACCGGTAAGGGCTGACTGAATGGCTATCTGCGCCGTATCCAAGTCCCGGATCTCACCGATCATGATGGTGTCGGGGTCTTGACGCAAGATGGCACGCAGTGCACGGGAAAAGGTGTAACCAATCTCGTTGTGCGCCTGGATCTGGGTCACACCCGAGACTTGATACTCAACAGGATCTTCTACCGTGATAATCTTGTTGCTGCCATCACGCATGGCTTCGAGCGCGGCATAGAGCGTGGTGGATTTACCGGAGCCCGTCGGGCCTGTGACCAACACGATCCCATTGGGACACGCCAACCAGCTGTGCAGCAAACTGAGATGGTCAGGCTCAAACCCGAGTTTTTCCAGCGACAACGTTCCCCTGTTCTTGGGCAGCAGACGCATCACGATCGACTCACCATGAACACCCGGTGCCGTCGAGACACGGATATCCATATCCTGACCACTAAGGCGCAAGGTGATACGGCCATCCTGTGGCAAGCGCTTCTCGGCAATATCCAATCCGGCAATCAGCTTGATCCGTGACCCTATCGCCGGGTAACGCTCTGCCGGTTGCACCATATGAGTGTGAAGCACACCATCTACCCGCATGCGTACCGTGAAACGAAGCTCTTCGGGTTCCACATGAATGTCTGACGCACCACTGTCGACCGCTTGTGCCAGCAAGTTATTGACCAGCTCCACGACCGGAGCCTCTTCGATCAACGCCTGTAGCGAATGCTCGCTGTTACTGAACAGGTCGGTGACGGCACTCTCACGCCTGACTTGGTCCACCAGTGTGTCGATGTCCTGGGTTCGAGCCAGCCAGAACTGCACCGGGCACCCCGCAAACAGGTAGGCAATGAGATCCTGCAGCTGCGTCTCTAGCGGGTCTTTTGCAACCAGATGTAGCTGACCATCCACCTCCCACAACAGAGCATCGTTATCGAGCCACCACTCCAACCTGACCGGCAGAGGCAGCAGGCACTTATAGATATCCAAGGGAGCAGGCATGTGGGCAGGCTCGACACAGGGATAGCCCAACTGCTCTGACAGGGCTCTCAATACCGCATCTTCAGATACAGCCCCCATTCTGACCAGAATGGAGCCCAAGCGTCCACCGGCCTGACGTTGTACTTCCAAGGCTCGCTCTAAGTCTTCGCGCCCGATCGCACCTTTGGCGATCAGTATCTCACCAATCTTCATGACTCGTCCTACAAAACATCGGCAAATCCGGCCTCGGATCTATTACAGCTCTCATCATGCACAATAAACTCTTTTGAATCCAAATCATTCTAAGCAAGTGATAGACATGGATTAAAAAATTTAACAGATTGAATATATATTTTTTATTATATTTGCCAAAATGGCTTAACCCAACATTCTTTAATCTGTTTTCCATATAACACACAAGCGCCTTATTTTATCACCAAATTAAGAATAAACGATTTGTGTTCAAGAGAGAATTTGAAGAGCACAATTATCAGCAGTGCTCTGCGTCATTGAACGCTGCAGCAAGCGCATCTTTGGGCGACAAGGTTGGAGAGGTTATCATTTCAGGCCACACAATAGCCAAGGTGGCATCGTTCCACACGATGCTGCGTTCAGCGGCGGGTTGATAGTAATCGGTGGTCTTGTAGATAAACTCTGCGTGTTCACTCAAGGTTAGAAAACCATGGGCCAACCCTTCCGGGATCCACAACTGTCGCTTGTTTTCACCTGACAGGTGAACCCCAACCCACTGCCCGAAGGTCGGCGAGCTTTTGCGGATATCTACCGCCACATCAAACACTTCACCCACCACACAGCGCACCAGCTTGCCCTGGGCATGGGGAGGCAATTGATAATGCAAGCCACGCAATACCCCTTTCGACGATTTGGAGTGATTATCCTGCACAAAGTTAACCTGATATCCGACGGCCTCTTCAAATAACTTGTGGTTGAAACTCTCAAAGAAAAAACCACGCTCATCACCAAATACTTTTGGTTCAAAGATAAGCACATCAGGAATCGCTGTCTTGATTACATTCATCTGTCTATCCACATTTGATTCAATTTTTATGGGGGGAGCATCTTCCCTCCCCCTATATCACATCAGACTTTGGCAACCATTCTTAACAAATATTGGCCATAGGCATTCTTTGCCAGCGGCAGAGCAAGTTCACGAACCTGCTCTGCAGTAATGAATTTCTGGCGATAGGCAATCTCTTCCGGACACGCAACTTTCAACCCCTGGCGCGTCTCGATGGTCTGAATAAAGTTGCTCGCTTCTATCATGCTTTCATGGGTACCGGTATCAAGCCAGGCATAACCACGACCCATCATGGCCACCGACAGATTACCTTGCTCCAAGTAGATACGGTTCACATCGGTGATCTCCAGTTCACCACGGGGCGACGGCTTCAGACTCTTGGCGATCTCCACCACGCTGTTGTCATAGAAATAGAGGCCGGTCACCGCATAGTTGCTCTTGGGCTCCAGTGGCTTCTCCTCCAGAGAGATAGCGGTACCCTCTTTATCAAATTCAACCACCCCATAACGCTCGGGGTCATGCACATGATAGGCAAAGACGGTAGCGCCACTCTCTTTGGCCGCTGCCGCCGCCAACTGTTTCTGCAGGTCGTGGCCGTAGAAGATGTTGTCCCCCAGCACCAGCGCACAGGGGTCTGACCCGATAAACTCTTCACCCAGAATAAAGGCTTGTGCCAACCCGTCCGGGCTTGACTGAACCTTGTACTGCAAGTTCAGACCCCACTGGCTGCCATCACCCAGCAATTGCTCAAAGCGGGGAGTATCTTGCGGCGTGCTGATGATCAAAATATCGCGAATCCCCGCCAGCATCAGGGTGCTGAGCGGGTAGTAGATCATCGGCTTGTCATAGATGGGCAGCAGCTGCTTGCTCACCGCCATGGTCACCGGATAGAGACGGGTGCCTGAGCCACCGGCCAGGATGATGCCTTTACGTTTGGTCATGATACTTGTTTCTTATTTTTAAATTGCAAAAGAAAAGGGTGGCTTGTGGCCATACCTTTTACGTTTTATCCCTGCCAGCCAGGGACGAGTTCAATCATCCCTGACCAGTGACTTATTTGCCCAGAATCTCGGTCAACATCCGCTCTACACCGACGGTCCAGTCCGGCAGCACCAGATCGAAGGTACGCTGGAATTTGCCGGTATCAAGGCGGGAGTTATGGGGGCGTTTGGCCGGAGTCGGGAAGGCGCTGGTCGGAACTGCATTGAGCTGCGTCACCGCCAGTTCAACGCCAGCCTCTCTGGCTTTGGCAAACACCAGCTGGGCGTAGTCAAACCAGGTGGTGGTACCGGAGGCAATCAGATGGTACAGCCCGGCGACCTCGGGTTTGCACTGCGCCACGCGGAGAGCATGGGCAGTACAATCGGCCAGCAACTCGGCCCCGGTCGGAGCGCCGAACTGGTCATTGATAACCGACATCTCGCTACGCTCTTTGCCAAAGCGCAGCATGGTCTTGGCAAAGTTGGCGCCGCGGGCGGCGTAGACCCAGCTGGTGCGGAAGATCAGGTGACGGGAGCAAATAGCGGCGCCTTGTTCCCCTGCCAGCTTGGTTTCGCCGTAGACGTTAAGCGGGGCGGTCGCATCGGCTTCCACCCAGGGGCGCTCACCGCTGCCATCAAACACATAGTCGGTGGAGTAATGCACCAGCCAGGCACCCAATGCTTCCGCTTCTTTGGCGATAGCGGCCACGCTGGTTGCGTTGAGCAGCTCGGCAAACTCACGCTCGCTTTCGGCCTTGTCGACTGCGGTGTGGGCTGCGGCGTTGACAATCACGTCCGGCTTGACCAGACGTACGGTTTCGGCCACCCCTGCCGGATTGCTGAAATCACCGCAATAGTCAGTGGAGTCAAAATCAACGGCAGTGATACGGCCCAGCGGCGCCAGTGCGCGTTGCAGCTCCCAGCCTACCTGGCCGTTCTTGCCAAACAGCAGGATATGCATCAGGCACGCTCCCCGTAATTCTGCTCAATCCAAGACTTGTAGGCACCGCTCTTGACGTTGCTGACCCACTGCTGGTTATCCAGATACCACTGCACGGTTTTGCGAATGCCAGACTCGAAAGTTTCTTGCGGTTGCCAAGCAAGCTCGGCGCTCATCTTGGTCGCATCGATGGCATAGCGGCGATCGTGACCGGGACGATCCGCCACATAGGTGATTTGATCGCGGTAAGAACCCGCCTTCGGCACCATCTCGTCCAGCAGATCGCAGATGGTGTGTACCACCTCCAGATTCTGCTTCTCGTTGTGACCGCCGATGTTGTAGGTCTCCCCGACCAAGCCCGTGGTCACCACCTTGTAGAGCGCGCGCGCATGATCTTCTACATAGAGCCAGTCACGGATCTGGTCGCCCTTGCCATAGACCGGCAGCGGCTTGCCATCCAGTGCATTGAGGATCACCAGCGGGATCAGCTTCTCGGGGAAGTGATAAGGGCCGTAGTTGTTGGAGCAGTTGGTGACGATGGTCGGCAGGCCGTAGGTACGGCGCCAGGCGCGTACCAAGTGGTCACTGGAAGCCTTGGAGGCAGAATAGGGGCTGCTGGGGGCGTAGGGGGTTGTCTCGGTAAAGAGTTGCAATGGCTCACCGGTGGCGACTTCATCCGGATGGGGCAGATCCCCATACACCTCATCGGTGGAGATATGGTGGAAGCGGAAGGCCGCTTTGCGTACCTCGTTCAGACCGTTCCAGTAGGCACGAGCTGCTTCCAGCAACATATAGGTGCCGACGATATTGGTCTCGATAAAGTCAGCCGGCCCTGTGATGGAGCGGTCAACATGGCTCTCGGCGGCCAGATGCATCACGGCATCCGGCTGGTGCAGGGCAAACACCCGATCCAGCTCGGCGCGATTGCAGATATCCACCTGCTCAAACGCATAACGATCGCTTGACGATACATCGGCCAAGGATTCCAGATTGCCGGCATAGGTAAGTTTATCAAGATTGATAACGACATCCTGGGTATCACGGATGATATGGCGCACAACAGCAGAACCGATAAAGCCTGCGCCACCGGTAACGAGAATTTTCATAGATATGTTATCTCTTACGAAGAGTTGATATGTGATAGGTGCGGACTGAAATGGAGTAAAACGCTGAAGAGCAGAAGAAATGTCTAAAATTCACTCAACATCCGAGATCCGAGGACTGACATTTTAGACAAAGCAAAAATTACATTGATGACAGGTAAACATCATGGCTACCGCCCCTGGGTTACAGCCCCCAGCTTGCTGCTCTTTACCAAATTGCTCACGCCTTTGGTCATCATACCTCCAGCATCGTTATGTCTTGGCAGCGTTGATCGCAACACTCTCTCACTGACACGCCGCGAGTTAGCACACTGCACCAGCCCGATTTTATAGGGAATTCTATCCCGTTTTTCCCAAGGATGAACAGTTGAAAGTAATTTGTGATGGGGGCAACTTGAGGCTCATCACAACATCAAGAGCGCGAAACGCCTACTCATACCTCGCTTTTTCAATTACAACCACGCAATTTTTGCTTACATTTTTCACAAAAAAACAGGGCAACCCATGGGGTTGCCCTGTTTGATTGTCAGCCAGCCCAAAACAAGTTGGCGATTTATTGAACTCCGTTCAAATTAGCTCAACCTGCATGTCATCAGTCACCTTTTGACTCAACTGCTGCAGCCATGCGCGCCTCTTTACTTTTGTGGCTAGTGAAATAGCGCATCACCAGCACAAAGAAGAGCGGTACGAAGAAGATGGCCAGCACGGTGGCACTGATCATCCCCCCCATCACGCCGGTACCGATGGCGTTACGGCTGCTGGCACCGGCGCCGGAGCTGATCACCAGCGGCAGCACCCCGAGGATAAAGGCGAGCGAAGTCATCAGGATCGGACGCAGACGCAGGCGTGCCGCCTCCACCACAGCCTCACCCAAGCCCATCCCTTTGTCGTAGAGCTCTTTGGCAAATTCCACGATCAAAATCGCGTTTTTCGCCGACAAGCCTATGGTGGTGAGCAGACCGACCTGGAAGTAGACGTCGTTCTCCAGCCCGCGAAGGGTGGCAGCCACAATGGCCCCCAGAACCCCGAGCGGTACTACCAGCATCACCGAGAACGGAATGCTCCAGCTCTCGTAGAGGGCCGCCAGGCAGAGGAACACCACCAGCAAGGAGATGACGTAGAGCGCGGGTGCCTGTGAACCGGCCTGACGCTCCTGGAAGGAGAGCCCAGTCCACTCGATGCCCACCCCTTCCGGTAGCTGTTTCACCATCTGCTCGATGGCGGCCATCGCATCACCGGTACTCTTGCCAGGCGCAGCTTCACCGACGATCTCCATCGCCGGCACGCCGTTATAACGCTCCAGACGCGGCGAGCCGAAGCTCCACTCGGTGCTGGCAAAGGCGGAGAAGGGCACCATCTGACCGGCACTGTTGCGCACATACCAGAGTTTCAGATCTTCCGGGTTCATCCGGAAGGGGGCATCCGCCTGCATGTAGACCTTCTTGATCCGGCCACGGTCGACGAAGTCATTGACGTAGGAAGAACCCCAGGCAGTAGCCAGGGTGTTGTTGATATCCGCGATGGATAGCCCCTGCGCCAGCGCCTTCTCGTAGTCGATCTTGATATCGAGCTGCGGCGTATCTTCCATCCCGTTCGGGCGTACCCGTACCAGAGTGGGATCCTGCGCCGCCATGCCGAGCAGCTGGTTACGCGCCGCCATCAGCTTGTCGTGACCGATACCGCCGCGATCCTGCAGGAAGAAGTCAAAACCGGTCGCCGTCCCGAGCTCCGGGATCGGAGGCAGGTTAAAGGCGAACACTTGCGCCTCCTTGATGCTGAACAGATAGCCCATGGCACGACCGATAATGGCATTGGCGCTGCGATCCGGGCTCTTGCGCTCGCTCCAGTCCTTGAGCTTGATAAAGGCCATACCCGCGTTCTGGCCACTACCGGCGAAGCTGAAACCGGATACGGTCAGGACGGAATCGACGTTATCCTTCTCGTTTTTCAGGAAGTAGTCGCGCATGTCCGCCAGCACCACCTCGGTGCGCTGCTTGGTGGCCCCCACCGGCAGTTGGACCATGGACATGATGACCCCCTGATCCTCTTCCGGCAGGAAGGAGGTGGGCATCCGCACAAAGAGCACTGCCAGCACCGCCAGCATGGCACCGTAGATCAGGCTGTAGCGCACGCCCTGCTTGATCACCTTGCGCACGCCGCTCTGATAGCGATTGGTACCCGCATCAAAGGCGCGGTTGAACCAGCCAAAGAAGCCGCGCTTGGCCCCAAACTCGCCATGTTTCATCGGCTTGAGCAGGGTGGCACAAAGGGCCGGAGTCAGGATCAACGCCACCAGCACCGACAGCACCATGGCCGAGACGATGGTCAGCGAGAACTGGCGATAGATGGCACCGGTCGAGCCGCCGAAGAAAGCCATCGGCACGAACACGGCGGAGAGCACCAGGGCGATCCCCACCAGCGCGCCGGTGATCTGGGTCATCGACTTGCGGGTCGCTTCCAGCGGGGAGAGATCCTCCTCGCTCATCAGCCGCTCCACGTTCTCCACCACCACGATGGCATCATCCACCAGCAGGCCGATGGCCAGCACCATACCGAACATGGTGAGGGTATTGATGGAGAAACCAAACGCCGCCATCACCCCGAAGGTACCGAGCAGCACCACAGGCACCGCGATGGTCGGGATCAGAGTGGCGCGGAAGTTCTGCAAGAACAGATACATGACGCAGAACACCAGGAAGATCGCCTCGATCAGGGTCTGCACCACCTCCTCGATGGAGATCTTCACAAACGGCGTAGTGTCGTAGGGGTAGACGATCTCCATGTTGGCCGGGAAGTAATCCGACAGCTCGTTGAGCTTGGCACGCACCTTCTCGGCGGTATCCAGCGCGTTGGCACCGGTCGCCAGCTTGATGGCAACCGCGGCGGTAGACTGGCCGTTGTAGAGCGCATCGGCGTCATAGCTTTCGCCCGCCAGCTCGACCCGGGCCACATCTTTCAGCCGTACCTTGGAGCCATCCTGATTCACCCGCAGCAGGATATCGTTGAACTGCTCCACGGTAGAGAGCCGGGTCTGCCCCATGATGGTGGCGGTGAACTGCTGATCTTCCACCGACGGGGTGCCACCCAGCTTACCGAACGCCACCTGGGCGTTCTGCGCCTTGATGGCCGCCTGCACATCACCCGGGGTCATCTGCACCCGGTTGAGCTTGTTGGGATCGAGCCAGACCCGCATGGAGTACTGGCTGCCGAACAAGGTGATATCCCCTACCCCGTCCAGACGGCTCAGAGGCTCCTTGATGTTGGAGACCACATAGTCCGCCAGATCGTCGTTGTTCATCGAGCCATCGCTAGAGATGAAGGCCGCGACCATCAGGAAGCTGCTGGAGGTCTTCTGAACCCGGATCCCCTGCTGCTGAACCTCTTGTGGCAGCAGCGACATCGCCTGCTGCAGCTTGTTCTGCACCTGCACCTGGGCGATATCGGGATCGGTACCCGGCTGGAAGGTGAGGGTCACCGACACCCGACCCGCGGAGTCAGACTGGGAGGACATGTAGAGCAGGTGATCCAGCCCGGTCATGTTCTGTTCGATGATCTGGGTTACCGAGTCTTCCACCGTTTTGGCGGATGCGCCCGGATAGCTGGCGGAAATACCGACAGCGGGCGGCGCAATGCTCGGATACTGGGCGACCGGCAATTTGATGATGGCCAGGCTGCCCGCCAGCATGATCACCAGCGCGATCACCCAGGCAAAAATGGGTCTGTCTATAAAAAATCGAGCCATGAAGCGACTACTCCATCCTACTTGTTGGCCGGGGTGTTGGACGCGGCTTGAGCAGACGGTGCATCAGCACCCTGCTCGGCGGGATTGACCACGGCGCCCGGTCGTACTTTCTGCAAGCCAGCCACGATAACCCGCTCGCCGGAGGTGAGCCCTGACTCCACCACCCAGTTGCTGCCGACGATACGGCTCAACTGCACGTTGCGCAGCGCCACCTTGTTGTCAGCGGTTACCACCATCACGGTGGCGCCACCATTGGGAGTGCGAGTCACGGCAGTTTGCGGCACCAGCAGTCCTTGCGCCCGTTCCCCCTCTTGCAGGGTGGCGCGCATAAACATGCCGGGCAGCAGCAGCTGATGAGGGTTGGGCACAATCACCCGCAGGGTCACCATGCCGGAGGTCTCATCCACGGTCACATCAGAGAACTGCAGCGAGCCCTCTTCGCCATAAGTGGAGCCATCTTCCAGCTGGAAGGTCACCTTGGCTCCCTTCTGCTCGTCCTGGGTCAGCTTGCCCTCGGCGACCAGTCGCTTGAGGCGCAGCAGATCGGCGGTGGACTGACGCACATCCACATACATGGGATCGAGCTGCTGAATGGCTGTCAAGCTATCAGCCTGCTGGGCAGTCACCAGCGCCCCCTCGGTCACCGCGGATTTACCGATACGGCCGCTAATGGGGGCGGTGATGCGGGTGTAACCGAGATTGATCTCGGCAGTGCGCAGGGCCGCCTTGCTTGCCATGATCTCCGCCTTGGCCTGCTTCCAGCTCGCATCGGCGTCGTCATAGTCCTGACGGCTGATGGATTTGACCTTGAGCAGCTCCTGATAGCGCTGCGCCTTGAGGCGGGCACTCTGCTCGTTGGCCTCGGCCTTGGCCAGATTGGCCTTGGCGCTGGCAACCGCCGCCTGATAGACAGCCGGATCGATCTGATAGAGCAGATCGCCCGCCTTCACATCGCTCCCCTCGGTAAAGAGGCGCTTGAGGATGATGCCGCTCACCTGCGGACGCACTTCGGCCACCCGCAACGGGGCGCTGCGGCCGGTCAACTCGGTGGTCAACATCAGCGGACCGCTCTGCAGGGTCACCACGTTGACCGCCGCAGGGGGCATGCCGCCCTGTCCCTGGGGTGCGCCCCCCTTGTCACCACAACCTGCCAGCAAGCCTGTAGCCAGCAGGGCAAGACCTACCGAACGAGCAAGAATATGTTTATGCATGAAACACCTGAGCCTTTGCCAGTCAATGAACAATCAGGGCCGCATGGGCCCTGTTGGTAAATAGTCGAAAGATGAGGCAATATACATACATTCATAAATGTATGTAAGTGACTTTTTGCTTGCATGAGGCACAAATTTCGATGGCCAGACGAACCAAAGAAGAGGCGCAGCAAACACGCTGCCACATCATGAGCACGGCGCTGGATCTGTTCTGCTCCCAGGGCTTGGCCAAGACCAGCCTGACCGACATCGCCAGGGCGGCAGACCTGACCCGCGGGGCCATCTATTGGCACTTCAAGAACAAGGATGAACTCTTCATTTCGCTCTGGCAGGAGCTCTGCAGTCCCCTCGCCCACCAGCTCGATGCCTGCCTCAATCCAGATGAGCCGGATCCGCTGGGGCAACTGCGCCTCTTCTTCGAAGGGGTGCTCCACAGCTTCATTCACAATCCGGCCCAGCGGCAAATGTTTACCATACTGTTCAATCTCGAATCGCTGGAGGGGGAAGCCATCTCACTGCGCGAGCATATCCGCAGCCAGTCCGCCAACTTCTTCCGGGATCTGGAGACCACCCTGGCCAATGCGGTACGGCGGGGCCAACTGCCCGCCAACCTCAACCTGCAGCGCGCCGCCACCCTGCTCCACTGCACCCTGGATGGCTACATCATCAACTGGCTCCACTTTCCGGGGCGGATAGACCTGCAGGGCGAATCCGCCTTCCTGATAGAGAGCATGTTCATCATGCTGGCCCAGCCCCACGGGCCTGCCTGCGGCCGCTAACCGGCTCCGGCAACTCCCACCCATCCAAATCGGGGCCTGACCGCACGCTTTGGCAGTCAGGCCCCGATTTGTTACCCTGTGCGCCCCCTGCTTGAGGTAACCCCTGTGCCACACTCTGTCGCCATCCCCGCTTCCCGGCCATTTAACGACCAGCACGCCCACGCTCGGGCTGCCTTTGTGGCGCGCCTCAAACCCGGCGCTCACCTGCTCAATGGTCAGTGCGGTACGGGGGAGGAACTGTGCTGGCTGCGTGCAGAAGGGTATGTGGTCACCGCCTGTGAAGCGGTACTGGTCGACGCCAAAGTCGCCTCACAGCAATCCGGACAAGCAGTGCGGGTCTGCCCACTGGCGAAGATGCACTCGGTGCTCCCTTACGATGGCATCTGGCTAAGCCGCCCGCTTGATGGCGACGCAGCCACCCTTGTTCCCCTGTTGCAACAGCTGGCGACCCTGCTCAAAGCGGGCGCTCCGATCTGCTTCCCCCTGCCGCCAAGCGGCAAGATAACTGACGCTCAGCTACAGCAACTGGTCACCACATCCGGGATAGCGCTGCAACTGGCGCCGATGGAAGCCGTATCAGCCAGTACATCAGATTCCTCAAGTCAACACGCCAGCCAGTACGTCATGTTACTGCGTGGCGATCATCAGGCCACCTAACGGGCTAATTCATCACGGATTTTCCTGTTCAACGCCAAGCCGACAGCTAGTCGGCGATCTTGATCTTCGACAATATTTAACTCGGCATTAACGCAGAAAAGGCAGACATAACACGGCTTACGTGTTAAAAAGTGTGATTAATATCAAAATTTAATAACAAAACAGACAATACAACCAACTCCGGATTTCCTTATGAAACTTGTCCTGAAACTCATTGCTGGCATCCTTGCCGGTCTCTTGCTCGGTCTATACGCCCCTGAGTGGGTGGCGCGCGTGCTGTTTACGGCCAAGACAGTGATAGGTCAGCTCATCACCTTCACCATTCCGCTCATCATTCTGTTCTTTATCATGAGCGGCATCGCCAGCCTGCCGAAAAACTCCGGCAAGCTGCTGGGCAAAACCGTGGCCCTCTCCTACTGCTCCACCATTCTGGCGGGGCTGTTCGCCTTTACCGTGGCGAGCCACCTTATCCCGCAGTTCACCACCGCCGCCGAGCCCACCACGGCCACGGCTATCAAACTTGCCTCCTACGTCAATCTGGAGATCCCGCCGCTGTTTGGCGTGATGTCGGCACTGGCTGCCGCTTTCGTGTTCGGCATCGGGATCAGCGCCACCCAAGCCACCGATCTGCGCCGGGTCGCCGATCAGGGTCGTGACATCATCGACCGCCTGCTGGCCAAGGTGATCATCCCGCTGCTGCCGTTCTATATCGCCGGCGTCTTTGTCGAAATGACGGTAGAAGGCACCGTATTCGCCACTCTGAAAACCTTCGGCGTGGTGCTGGTGATGGCGATCCTGATGCACTGGATCTGGCTCTCCGTGCTGTTCGTGGGTACCGGTCTGGCCCTTGGCCGCTCACCGGCCCAGCTCATCAAGAACATGCTGCCCGCCTACTTCACCGCGCTGGGGACCATGTCGAGCGCCGCCACCATTCCGGTCGCCCTGCAATCGAGCAAGAACAACGGCGTGAGCGACGGCATCGCCAACTTCACCGTGCCGCTGTGCGCCACCATTCACCTCTGTGGCTCCACCATTACCCTGGTCACCTGTGCCACCGCGGTGATGTTCCTCTCCGAGCATCTGGCCATTCCGGGCATCGACACCATGCTGCCCTTCATCATGATGCTGGGTGTCATCATGATCGCCGCCCCGGGCGCGCCGGGTGGTGGCGTGATGTCGGCGCTGGGCCTGCTCACCTCCATGCTCGGCTTTGGTGAAGCCTCCATCGCCCTGATGATCGCCCTCTATCTGGCGCAGGACAGCTTCGGCACCGCCTGCAACGTCACTGGTGACGGCGTGATTGCCCTGTGGGCGGATCGCTTCGCCAACGGTAGCGAGAGCGCAGCAAGTGCAGCCCCCGTGGCCGAGGCCGAACAGGCGTAAACTCGCCGAGATAGCCCGACCATCCTCTGCAAAACCGCAGGCCCGAACCATGTTCGGGCCTGCGTCGTTTCTGCCACCTTCACAGCGTTTGTACGTATTCCTCCTCCCCCTCTTTACCCCTCTCTGCCGTAAACAGCATTCGCGCAGCTCTCTACACCCGACAAAATTATTGGCATATGCCACATATGAGCGTATAAATGGCTTATGCCAATTAGGAGCCACCATGCCAAGACCCAAGATTGCCCGCCAGATCTGTGGCCGCCCCGCCAACAGCTGCTTCAAACCCAACGGCCGCCCCATGCATCAGCTGGAACAGGTCACGCTGGCCCCTGACGAGTTCGAGGCACTGCGCCTCGTCGACCTTCAAGGAATGCAGCAGCAGGAGGCCGCCCTGGTGATGGGGGTCTCCCGCCAGACCCTGGCCAATATCCTGAAAAAAGGGCGCTACAAGGTGGTGGAGTGTCTGAGTCTGGGCAAGGCATTGATGATGCAACCCGCCGAGCCCGACCACCCAACCAGTGGAGAAGAGCCGACATGAATGCTGTCACAACCATGACCACCACCCTCTGCAACAGCGCCCTGATGCTGAGTCAGGGGTTGCTGGCTGGCCACTTTACCCGTGCCGAGCAGCTGCAAATTCTTAATCCCGAAGGGAACGTTATCACCACCCTGGCTAACCCGGCCGCCGCCGAAGGCTGCCACGGCAAGCAAGCGCTGCTCGACGCCCTCACCCATCATCACGTGGGTCAGGTGGTGGTGCGCAATATCGGCGAGCGGATGCTGGGTCGCCTGCTGGCGGTCAATATCCGGGTGCTGCAGTGCCGCACGGCCCGCCTGCCGCTGCCCGCGCTGCTGGCCCCCGCCAATCTGCAACCTCTAACCGAGGCCAGTCAGGGGCGTCCGTCTCGCCGTCATCAGAGCAAGGCGACTATCCGTGCCATCCAGCCCGTCGGCGCAAGCCACAGCCATGCGAATTGTCACGGTGGTTGCAACAGCAGCTCCGATCACTGTTGCGCCAGTGGTGGCCATCAGGCAGAGAGCCCACGACAAGGCCATACTTGTTGTCAAGGCAGTGAGGGCGCAGGCCAACAGGGCGGTTGCTGCCATCATCACTGATGCCATCACCGTGCATGTCATCACCATCAAGGAGAAGAGATCATGTCCATCTGGTTGTTGAGCCTGCTCGCCTCGTTCGTGCTGATTCTGGCCATGGGCACCATCATCTGGTGGCGCCAATACCAGCTTGCCCAGAAACGGGAAGATAAAGAGGTACGCCCCTGTGGCTGCTCCAGCGCCTGCGCGGATCACCTCTATCAGATCAGCGAGCCGGCGCCCAAAAAGTAACCTGAGCGCAAACGCCATAGCCACAGAGATAAGGTCGGCAAACTAAAGGCGCATTTAATAGAAAGACGCATAAGAGAGAGGGGGCACCTGCTGGTGCCCCCTCTCTATTTACTCCTCGCCATGCTTGAACCGCCACTTTGCTCCTTACGCACAGCACACGTGCTCAACAAGGCTCTGCGCCGCTGGTCGCCACACTCGTAGAGCAGGCCGGATCCTGATACTGCTGATAGATGGCATAAAACTCGGCCTTGTTGTGCAGGGCTGCGGCGACACAGGCGGGATCAAACTGGCTGCCGGCATGCTCCTCCAGATAGGCAAACGCCGTCTCGAACGGCCAGGCCTTCTTGTAGGGGCGCTCGCTGGTAAGGGCATCAAACACATCGGCCACCGTCACGATGCGTGCCGCCAGCGGGATCGCCTCCCCCGCCAGCCCCAGCGGATAGCCGGTGCCGTCGAAACGCTCGTGATGGCTGGCGATGATATTGGTCAGCATGTCAGTGTGGTGAATGCCATCGAGACCAAACTCGTTGATCATCAGGCTGATCATCTCCCGCCCCTTGCCGGGGTGGATCTTCATGATCTCGAACTCTTCCGGGGTCAGCTTGCCCGGCTTGAGTAAAATGGCGTCCGGCACCGCGATCTTGCCGATGTCGTGCAGCTCGGAGAAGAGGTAGATAAACTCCACCTCCTCATCGCTCAGCCCGCAAGTCGGGGCCAGCGTCTTGGCAATCAGCCGGGAGTAGGCTGACATCCGGTGCAGATGGTTGGCGGTCTCCTCATCCCGATAGCGGCTAAACTCCCGCGCCGTGGTCAGCGCGCCGCCAAGGGTCTGGATGGAGAAAAACTCAACCGCAATGATGGCCGACAGCGCCTGGGCATAGGCCGACAGCTCGCTGCGGATCGGCTCCTCGAAGTATCCCGGCTCCATGGCATCACAAAACAGAAAGCCAAACAGCTTGCTGTTGAACAGCAGCGGCTCGGTATAGCTGGAGGCATAACCCGCCTCCAGCACCTTGCGGCTGTGCTCCGACGCAGAGCCACGCAGGGCATCAAGATTGCCGAGCACCCGGGACTGCTTGTGCTCCGCCAGATAACTCAGGGAGGGGACATCGCTCAACTTCACCTCATACTGCACCAGTGGCGAGGGCCCCTCGGTGCTATGGGCAAAGGTCTTGAGCTGATCGGTATGGGGATCGTAAATCGCGATGGCTACCCGACTCAGCTTGTCAAAGCGCTGCCTGAGCGTGGCATGTACGCTCTGCATTTTTTCGCCAAATGAACTTTCCATCGCCTTCTCCAACGGGTTCCCGTACCGGGAGTATAGTGACTCCCGGTGCTCTCCTCTCTGTCACCAAATCAATATTGAGAGGAAAATCAACAAAGCAACATCCCCACAACAAGCCCGCACGGCAGAGGCAATAGCCCTACAAAGGGCACGTCATCAGCGACTGCTGGTGCAGCCCAATCTTGCCTGGTCGGAGATATTGTTCGGTTCTGCCATGCTGGCTGTATAGTTTTTGGTTAACCATTCCGGTAAAATCCGCGCCCTTAAAGAAGAGCCACCTAAGAGTGATTGAGCGATGTCCAACACAAAACAGGCCCCCAAAGTAGGATTCGTCTCCTTGGGTTGCCCCAAAAACCTGGTCGATTCAGAACGCATCCTGACCCAGCTGCGTACCGAAGGGTACGATGTGGTGCCCAGCTATGACGATGCCGAGCTGGTCGTCGTCAACACCTGCGGCTTTATCGACAGCGCGGTGCAAGAGTCGCTGGAAGCGATCGGCGAAGCGCTGGCCGAGAACGGCAAGGTGATCGTCACCGGTTGCCTCGGCGCCAAAGAGAATCAGATCCGCGAGATCCACCCCAAGGTACTCGAGATCACCGGCCCCCACGCCTATGAAGAGGTGCTGGGTCACGTCCACAAATATGTGGAGAAGCCGCAGCACAACCCCTTCACCAGTCTGGTACCGGCCCACGGCGTCAAGCTGACCCCGCGCCACTACGCCTATCTGAAGATTTCCGAAGGGTGCAACCACCGCTGCACCTTCTGCATCATCCCCTCCATGCGCGGGGATCTGGTGAGCCGCCCCATCGGCGACGTGCTGGCAGAAGCCAAGCGTCTGAAAGAGGCGGGCGTGAAGGAGCTGCTGGTGATCTCCCAGGACACCTCCGCCTACGGCGTCGATGTGAAGCACCGCACCGGTTTCTACGACGGCATGCCGGTCAAGACCAGCATGGTCGCCCTGTGCGAAGAGCTGGCCAAGCTCGACATCTGGGTACGCCTGCACTACGTCTACCCCTACCCGCACGTAGATGACGTCATCCCGCTGATGCGCGATGGCAAGGTACTGCCCTACCTCGATATTCCGCTGCAGCACGCCAGCCCGCGCATCCTCAAACTGATGAAGCGCCCGGGTACGGTCGAGCGCACCCTGGAGCGGATCCAGAAGTGGCGCGAGATCTGCCCGCAGATCACCCTGCGCTCCACCTTTATCGTCGGCTTCCCGGGCGAGACCGAGGAAGATTTCCAGATGCTGCTGGACTTTATCGACAAGGCGGAGCTGGATCGCGTCGGCTGCTTCAAATACAGCCCGGTCGAAGGGGCGCTGGCCAACGAGCTGCCGGATCCGGTACCGGAAGAGATTCAGGAAGAGCGCTTCCAGCGCTTTATGGAGCTGCAACAGCAGGTCTCCATCCGCAAGCTGGCCCGTAAAGTGGGTCAGGAGATGACCGTCATCATCGACGAAGTGGATGAAGAGGGCGCCACCGGCCGCTCCTTTGCCGATGCGCCGGAGATCGACGGTCTGGTCTACCTCAACGGCGAAACCAACCTCAAACCGGGGGACATGGTCAAGGTGCGGATCGACGAATCCGACGAATATGACCTGTGGGCCAGCCTGATCAGCTAATTGAGGCCTTACCAGCCAAATGAAAAAAAGCGCCTGCGGGCGCTTTTTTATTGGCTCAATATCGCAGGCAAAACCGCTGGCCTAGCTCAAATCATGGAGCGCCTTGCCAAGAGGCGGCGTGAGGCGCAGGTCAGAGAAGCGCACCGCCAACCCCTGCCGCTCCGGCGTGCAGCACATCACCCCGATAAAGCAGCGCTCGCTTGGCGGGAACGGGGCGAGGCGCAGCAGCGGCCATACCTTGCCATCGGTGGAGTATTGCAAACGCAGGCAATCGGCCAGCCGGGTAATCCGCAGCCAGAAGCGGCGCGGATTGCCGGTGAAGATGCCGGTGGCCCAGTCAGAGCGCGGATTGGTCAGCACGCTGCCGATCATCGGCTGGGCATCGTTGTACTCGATGCCCGCTTTCAGCCAGTGCTCGTCGTCTTGCAGCAGCATCAGCCCCGCCTGATCGTAGAGGGTGGTGAACTCCCCCTCGACGCAGACCTGAAAGGTAAACTCCCCTGCCACCTCGCAGCCATAGAGATGCCCGCTATGGCGCTCGAAGCCATACCAGGTGCTGCGCCAAAAATCGGTCTGCTGGTCCGTGACTACCTGCAAACCATCGTCTGTCTGGTGCCATTGGGCCGGTTCATTGAGCCAGCGCCATTCCATCCCTTCCATCATTCCTGCTTTGCTCCCTTATCGCGCGTAATCCCGCAAAAATGGGGCTCGCCAACCCCTCGTCCGGTCACGGCAGGTAATGGCTGCGCTTCTGCGGAACCTATAAAAGGAGTCAATAGTGTCGCTATTGCCGCCCCGATACAAGGCTTGTGCGTTGCGCCATCAGTGCGCCCCAAAAAGCGCGGGGGGCCTGATGGCCCCCCGCAAACACACCGGATGAGAAAATGCCTTACTTGGCGGCGCTATCCTTCACGCACTTCTGGACAAAGCTGTTCTTGGCCGCGCCAGCCAGCTTCTTGTCGGCCGCCGCCTTCTCGCACTTGGCCGCCGGATCCATCGCCGCGCCCGTCTTCACGCACTTCTGGATAAAGCTGTTTTTGGCCGCACCGGCCAGCTTCTTGTCGGCGGCCGCCTTCTCGCACTCGCCGGTCGCGGCGCCAGCGGCATCTTTCACACACTTGCCGACAAAGCTGGTTTTGGCGGCGCCGTTAAGCTTTTTGGCTGCGGCCTGCGCCTCGCACTGTAACTGGGCTGTGTCGTTGGCAAAGACCGGATTGGCCAGCAGCACGCTGCCGCAGAGCAGGCCGAACAGGATGGTACGCTTCATGGGAGATATCCTCTCTATCAGGTGATGTGTTTGCATGGTCATATTTGCATGACGATGTGTTGCAAATGGCTGTGATTGCAACAGCTGATTGTTGCCGCAGATCCCCCGCCTCGCCAGCTTGGGAGACGGCGCAGAGGGTAACCATCGCCCGCACTATAGCGCCGATTGGCAGAGCTGGATTGCCCCCAGCCAGCCCTCCTCAGCGGCAAACCCGCCACCCTATTCCAACCCACACCTGCCAACCCCAATAAAATCAAGGGCCATGGGAATCCAGTTCCCGGTCAGGGCGATTTGTTGAGCCAGCGCATAAAACGTGAATTTTCCGATAGTTACGTCATTTTTTGACTGGCACGACCAGATTCGATTGGCTTAACATAGCCATCCGGTGCCTATTCATCTGCGATGGGCTGCTGCCCTCGCTGGTTAATGGAGCATTTTGGAAGCTGTAATCCACGGGCGGTAGCGTGGGCCAGGGGTTAAACACTCCTTGCTCCGCGCCAACCGACTGGATAAAGCGTAATGGCCAAAGACTACTAATAATAATTAGCGTAGATATCACTCTGAAATACATAAATATATAGGTAGAAATATGCCTACACATGAAGTAAGTCTAAATATTCATACAAAGGTTGTGTCACACAAAGATGTTGAGATTGAGGTGAAATCAGATAATCAAAAACTGGGAACATTACTAATTAGCAAAGGAAATATTGAGTGGCTACCATCCAACAATCACGTTAACAAATATAGGTTATCCTGGGAGAAATTTGCTAAATTAATGGAGCTAGAAGGAAATAACGTTAGGATGTAATAAAGAATATTCAAACTCTATTTCCATAGGAAACATAGACCAATTTATCGCTCTACTATGATGTAGAAGTGTCACACCTATGCTGTTTTTACTCAACTATATGCTTGATAATACAATAGTTATGAAATTCATTTAAACCTGCCACTTCATTCTCAACAATTTGAGGTTTTTGTGAAAGAAGAACAATTAAGAGACTGGGAACATTTTAAAGAGTACATAGCATCAAATTATGCTAGCGAGGTCGGGTACGTTTTTCGTGGACAAAGAGATAGCAGTTGGAAAATAGAAAGCACGTTAACTAGACTTAGTAAACGTATATCGCAAGACATCACAGCTGCTCATTTGGAAATCAAGCAACTAGAATTATTTAAATTCAAGATAAGAGGACTTAGAGGAAAAAACCCACCAAGTCTGCAACCAAATGAAATGTGGTCACTTGGTCAACATTATGGTCTTTGCACTCCTTTAATTGATTGGTCTGAATCTGCTTTCATTGCTGCATACTTTGCTTTTGAACAGTCAGAGGAAAGCTCAACCGGATTTAGAAGTATTTATGCTTTGAATAGGTATGGATTAGAATGTGATGAAAAATTTAAATCTTTAACTGAAATGGAGTTTTTTGAACCAATTCAAGATGATAATGAGCGTGTCGTATCTCAGGCTGGCTTGTTCACAAAACTACCTACAGGTGAGGATTTAATTGGCTGGCTTAAGAGGAACAACTTAAGTAGCTACATTACAAAGATAAATGTCGAAGATGAATATCGATTAGAGGCAATAAATGATTTGCGAACTATGAATATATTAGGTTCAACAGTATATCCAGACCTCCATGGCGCAGCAGTAACATGTAATATGTGGTTCGAAACTTTTTCAGAAAACCATGAATTAAAAAAATCAGTAAAAAAATTAATGGAAATGCTAGATAAACAACCATAGAAATAGCCTTACTTAAATTTACATACGAGACCTGTGCAGTTTTAGTTTGTACTGTGCTCATTGTGAATTATCCAGTTACTACTCGGCAGGCTTATGACCCCTCGCCCACCAACCAATGCTCCTTTTCACCCTCTACCCCGACCACAAACTCGGAATTGTGGGAGACCAGTAGTAAAGTGCCTAGGTAGTCGGCCAAAGCAGCTTAAGCGAGGAATAATATAAATTGTTATCTGACTTCATCACGCATATCATCGAACTTGAACGACCACCTCCTATGCAAATAAAAATCCCCCGTTATCGGGGGATTTTTATTTCTATCGGTTACCTCAGCTCGGCGGCTTAACCCACCAAAAACGCCCTTAACCGGGCAAACTCCGCTGGCAAATTAACAGAGAGCAGCGGCAGCTCGGCGTGTTTGGCGAGCGGGCCGGGCAGCGGCACATCCAGATGCAGGATCTCGTCCACCGACTCCTTGAACTTGGCGGGATGAGCGGTGCAGAGGAACACCCCCACTTCATCCTCGGCCAGCTGTTCCCCCAGCAGATCCCAAGCAATGGCGCCGTGGGGTTCGCACAAGTAATCCAGCTGGTGAAGCCGTTTAAGGGCAGCGCGAGTCTGGGCGTCGTCACGCATGCCGGAACCCAGGATCTCCAGCGCCCAACCCTTGCGACGGCAGAGCTCTTCTACCCGTGGCCAGTTGTTGGGGCGGCTGACATCCATGGCGTTCGACAGGGTTGCCACTGTCTAGTGCGGCTCCCACTGACCGGTTTTCAGGTAGCGCGGCACGGTATCGTTGGTGTTGGTGGCGGCGATAAAGCGCTTCACCGGCAGCCCCAGCGCCTTGGCGATAAGGCCCGCAGTGAGGTTGCCAAAGTTGCCGGACGGCACGCTGATCACCGCCTTGGCGCGGGAGGCTTTCGGCAACTGGGCCACCGCCTCGCAGTAGTAGCAAACCTGCGCCAGCAGACAGCTGATATTGATGGAGGTGGCGGAGGTGGCGGAGGTGGCGGAGGTGGCGGTGAGGATGGTGATCTTGTAAAAGGTGGGTGTCCCAGATTTTTCTAAGAACAGTATGGTTCGCAATGACTGCTGAACATGAGCAACAAGGTACTCATATGGAGTATTATTAATCGATGACATGATCTAGAATGTGCGCTCTTTTTTCATTCAGGATTCGATTATATGAAACGCGCATTCTTCGCCGCTCTGACCATGCTGACTGCCCCCGCCATGGCCGAGCAGACTGTTGCCCACCACTTCGCCACACTGACATACCAGCAGATCATCGCTGGCTGCCAGATGTATCGCCTCAATACCCCGCAAGGCGCCACCCTGCTGTTCGGGCACAACTTCAATGACACCGGCGTCAATGCGGAGGGAGGTGCCTCTGCCGGTACCATGGATCTCTACTCCTACATGTATTCCGATCCGAAATATCGCAGCTATTCCCTGCAGGGCACCAATAATCTCTATCAGCCCTCCACCAGCGACTCTTATACCTTTATGACCCTCTCCGTTGGGGCCAGCAGCTCACCCGACAACTTCATGTTGTATCAGCGCAAGAACATCGAGCGGGCGACCTCTTACTCCAGCGGCAATACCCAGCTCTCGATGCATTTCTACGATGGGCAAGATCAGCCGAAATATGACAAGGCGATGCCGAAATATCTCTCGCTGTGCGGCAACAATATTGCCTCCTTCGACTCATTGACCAACCTTAGACTGGGCATCGCCAGCGCCACCATCAAGGTACAGTACCCAAGATTCAACCAGCCTGCCGGGATCAAAGCCAGCAATGATCTGGTCAGCGAAATTCAACTCGCCTGGAACAATGCCGACAACAGCGCCATCACGCCACGTCAGCATAAATACACCCGCATCTCCCGCGCCGAGAAACTCGACAAGCAGCAAGATCAGAAGTTTGTCGAGCTGGCCAGACTCGGCATCAACGACGACCGCTATATCGACATCAATGCCGACCAGAATCCTCTGATCCCCGGCAAGGAGTATGTCTATCAGGTGCAGTACTGCGACGGTTACGACTTCTGTGAAGCGAGCCCTCAGGTGATTGGCAAAGCCAATTAAGCAGCCTGCTATCAATCCAAAAGAAGAGCCCGGCAGGGCTCTTCTTATTGTTGTCGCCCTCCAAAAGGGAGCTCTGCCAGCGGAGGAAGGGACTCAGGCATCCACCTGAATAGCAATTAGGTGGCACATGTCATCAGAGTCAACCACCTATCCTCCCTCAGATCACTGCCCTAACGGCGCTTCATGATTTCCATATGGAAACTCATCGACATATGACTCCAAACGGCACCACTTTAGGGCGTGCTCTTTTCTCGAGACCCAGGCTGCCGTTTTGCATCATCACCCACCTATTTAATAAACAGTGAGTCCTTATGAACGTTCGCTACTGCCCCCTGCTAGTGTGCTGTCTGCCGCTAATGACCAATGCCGAAGTCACTGCTCCCTATCAACTTGAAGCTGGCAAGGTAGTCTTCAAACCTTATGGCAATCAGCCAGGCAAACCCCTTGCAGATGCATCGCCGACAGACTTTGATGTCACATATCGCAACGATGATTTCAGCATTGCCCTCTCACAAGGTCGTTATTTCTGTAACGACCAGCGATTGCCCGCAAGCTTTGATATCAACACGGCCAAGGCGCTTGGCAGTTTCCTGCTAAGCGGGCAGCAGGCCTATGCCTATTGCGAGCAAATCAATGTGCCTGTGAATACCGACGCCTTTGCATTACTCGACCACCCTTTCGCCAGTGACGGGCGCCATGTATTTCTCGTCACCGGTGAACTACTCGAGGGGGCAGATCCCAAGCACCTGAAGACGGTCCATGGTCAGGCAGCCGACCCACATCACTACTACTATGTGGCCGACCAGACCAAGGTCATCCCTCACAAAGGACAAGTGGCGTTGTACGATACCTGCCAAGGGTGGGCCAACATTGATGGCACCCTCTATTTCGAGGGTGAACCCCAACAAGAGGTGGATGCCACCAGCTTCCACTGCCTGAACTTCTCTTCGGCCGTGACCAAGGACGGCTTCTATAGCGGCAACCAGCGGATCGCTCCTCTGCCAAAAGGGGTCGACAGCGCCCTTATCAAACCGCTACAGGAGAACTTCGTCACCGACGGCACACGCGTGTGGTATGTGAACGTCCAGCCGACTGAGCTGGAAGGGGTCAACCTGGCCACAGCCAAAGTGGAATACGACCAGCTCAGCGATGGGGAGCACAACTGGGATTGCAGTGTTCACGATGATCTGGGCAACCCGAGCTGTGAAAAAACGGCCGTGGAATAACTTGCTCCCGATTTCTGGTTGCTGTCGACCTCAACGCAGAAAACAAAAATCCCCCGATATCGGGGGATTTTTTATGGCTGCCATTCAGCACCCGGCTATCTTGCTCAACCAGTTTTACTCAATCAGAAACGCCCTTAACCGGGCAAACTCCGCTGGCAAATTAACAGAGAGCAGCGGCAGCTCGGCATGCTTGGCCAGCGGGCCGGGCAGCGGTACATCCAGACTCAGGATCTCGTCTACCGACTCCTTGAACTTGGCGGGATGGGCGGTGCAGAGGAACACCCCCACTTCATCCTCGGCTAGCTGTTCCCCCAGCAGATCCCAGGCAATGGCGCCGTGGGGTTCACAGAGGTAATCCAGCTCATGCAGGCGTTTCAGCGCATCGCGAGTTTGGGCATCACTGCGCATGCCTGACCCTAAGGTCTCCAGCGCCCAGCCCTTGCGACGGCAGAGCTCTTCCACTCGTGGCCAGTTGTTGGGGCGGCTCACATCCATGGCGTTCGACAGGGTTGCCACTGTCTGGTGCGGCTCCCACTGGCCGGTTTTCAGGTAGCGCGGCACGGTATCGTTGGCGTTGGTGGCGGCGATAAAGCGCTTCACCGGCAGCCCCAGCGCCTTGGCAATCAAGCCTGCGGTGAGGTTGCCAAAGTTGCCGGACGGCACGCTGATCACCGCCTTGGCGCGATCGGCCTTGGGCAACTGGGCCACCGCCTCGAAGTAGTAGCAAACCTGCGCCAGCAGACGGCTGATATTGATGGAGTTGGCGGAGTTGAGGCCAATGGCCTTTTTCAGCGCCTCGTCGTCAAAGGCCTGTTTCACCAGCGCCTGACAGGCATCGAAGTCGCCATCGATGGCGATGGTGCGGATATTGCCGCCGAGGGTGCAGAAGAGCTTCTCCTGCAAGGGGCTGATCTTGCCCTTGGGATAGAGGATCACCACTTCGATCCCCTCCAGCCCGTAGAAGGCGTGGGCCACGGCGGCGCCGGTGTCGCCGGAGGTGGCGGTGAGGATGGTGATCTTGTCGTTGGTTCTAAAGGCGGCGAGGCACTGGGCCATAAAGCGACCGCCGAAGTCTTTGAACGCCAGAGTCGGGCCGTGGAACAGCTCAAGGGCATAGGTGCCATCCTTGAGTTTCACCAGCGGTGCCGGGAAGGTGAAGGCGGCGTTGATAAGCTCGCTCACCTTGGCGGCGGGCACTTCGTCCCCCAGCAGGTGGCTCAGGATGCGGGCAGAGCGGTCGGCCAGCGGCAGATCGAGCAGGGCATCCACATCGGCGAGCGGTTCGAGTTGTTCGGGGAAGAAGAGCCCCTGTTCGCGACCCAAGCCCTGACGCACCGCCTGCGCGAAGCTCACCTGTTCGCTGTTGTCCTTGATGTTGTAGAGATTCATAGCTCGCTTCCTGTTACCCGTGCCCCGGCCATGTCCAGTTTGCAGACCCGGGCAAATCCATCTTCGTTCTGCACGAAATGTGCTTCCATCCAATCCTTCATCCGCTCGGCCTGCGCCAGATCCTTCATCACCACAAACACGGTGGGGCCGGAGCCGGAGATGCCAGTGGCGAGCGCCCCGTTCTGGGCCGCCTGCGCCCGCACCTCGGCGAAGCCTTCGATCAGCGCCGCGCGGTAGGGTTCGGCAATCACGTCTTTCAATACGCTGGCAGCCAATCCCTCCTGCCCGGTGTAGCTGGCGTGCACAAAGGCAGCCAGGCGGCGGCCATAGGTGAGGCAATCCTGACGGCGATATTGGGCCGGCAAAATGGCGCGGGCCGCGGCGGTAGAGACCACGGTACCCGGATAGCAGACCACCCAGTACCACTGATCGAACACCGGAATGCCCTGGCTGATAACGCCGTGCTCTTCCAGCACCAGCTGCATGCCGCCCAGATAACAGGGGGCCACGTTGTCGTAGTGAACGGAGCCGGAGATCTTGCCTTCCATCTCCCCCATCAGCAGCAGCATGTCGTGCTCATCAAGCGGCTCGCCGTGAAAGGCGTTGAGCCCCTCCAGCGCCGCCACCACGCTGCAGGCGCTGGAACCCAGACCCGAGCCGACCGGCAGATTCTTCTCCAGCACCATTTCGAGCGGCTTGAGTTTAAGGCCGCGCTTCTCCAGTGCCTCGCCATAGGCGATCCAGCAGTCATGGAGGATATTCTTTTTCGGATCGTCCGGCAGCTTGTGAGCGTAACGGCCCACGGCGGAGAGGGCGAACGGCACGTCAGCCGCTTTTACCTGCACCCGATCGCCGAGCAGAGAGCCATCCACGGGGGCGAGCGCCGCCCCCAGTACATCGAATCCCACGCTCAGGTTGGCGCTGGAGGCGGGCGCGTAGGCAACGACACTGCCGCCTTCCGTCATATAAGAGGGGTACATGTCTGAACTCATGCTTATAGCTCCTGCTTCCAGTTCTGGGTGCGCAGCACGTCGGCAAAGACGCCCGCCGCAGTCACTTCGGTACCGGCGCCATAGCCGCGCAGCACCAGCGGGATCGGCTGGTAGTAGGTGGAGAAGAAGGCGAGCGCGTTCTCCCCGTCTTTGACCTTGAACAGCGGCTCGTCGGCCCCGACCACCTTGATGGCGACCTTGCACTTGCCACCTTCAATGGAGCCCACATAGCGCAGCACCTTGCCTTCACGCTGGGCCGCGGCGAACTGGTCGCGGAACCAGCCGTCCGCCTCCGGCAGGCGGGCCATAAAGGCTTCCACGTCGCCGCTGGCGTCAAATCCGGGCGGCAGCGCCTGCTCCACCTCGACATCGGAGAGCTCCAGCGCCATGCCGGCCTCGCGAGCCAAGATCAAGAGCTTGCGCGCCACATCCATGCCGTTGAGATCGTCGCGGGGATCCGGCTCGGTAAAGCCGTTGCCACGGGCGATCTTGGTCGCCTCGGAGAAGGCCATCCCCTCGTCCAGCTTGCCGAAGATAAAGGAGAGCGAACCGGAGAGGATGCCGTCGAAGGCGCGCAGCTTGTCACCGGCCATGATGAGGTTCTGCAAGTTCTCGATAACCGGCAGACCGGCGCCGACGTTGGTCTCGTACAGGAACTTGCGGCGAGTCTGACGGGCGGTGCGGCGCAGCGCCTTGTAGTAATCGAGCGAACCGGTGTTGGCCTTCTTGTTGGGAGTGACCACATGGAAACCGGCGGCGAGGAAGTCGGCGTACTGGACGGCCACCGCCTCGGAGGAGGTACAGTCGACGATCACCGGGTTGATGATGTGGCTATCTTCCACCAGCTTTTTCACCCCTTCCAGCGAGAAGCTGTCGCGGGCTTCCACCAGCTGTTCACGCCAGTTGGCGAGGTTCAGGCCATCCTTGTTGACCGCCATCTGGCGGCTGTTGGCGATGCCGACCACCCGCAGGCCAGTGCCCTGCTCGGCCAGCACCGGTTGCTGGCGGGCGATCTGATCCACCAGCGCGGCACCGACGCCACCGACACCGACCACAAAGAGATCGATAAACTGCTGGCTGCCAAAGAAGTTCTGGTGGCATGCCTTGATGGCTTCCGCCACCTTGCGATCCCGCACCACCGCCGAAATGGAGCGCTCGCTGGAGCCCTGCGCGATGGCGACGATGTTGATGGAGGCTTGCGCCAGCGAGGTGAAGAAGCGGGCCGCCATCCCCTTGCTGGTACGCATGCCGTCACCGATGAGGGAGATGATCGCCAGATCGCTGATGATATCCAGCGGCTCCAGCAGCTGGTTTTTGAATTCCAGCTCGAACTCGCGCTCCAGCACCTTGCGGGTCTTCTCACTGTCGTAGCTGTGGATACAGAAGCTGACGCTGTACTCGGAAGATGACTGAGTGATCAGCACGATACTGACCCCGGCGCGGGAGACGGCGGAGAAGATGCGACCGGCCATGCCGACCATCCCCTTCATGCCGGGGCCGGAGACGTTGAACATGCACATGCCGGACAAGTCGGAGATGGCCTTCACTTTCAGGTCATCGTCGCCGCTCTCGGGGCCGATCAGGGTGCCCGGCCCTTGCGGGTTGAAGCTGTTCTTGATGAGGCAGGGAATATGGAACTGGGCCACCGGCGCGATGGTTTTCGGGTGCAGCACCTTGGCGCCGAAGTAGGAGAGCTCCATCGCCTCCTTGTAGGAGAGGGTTTTGAGCAAATAGGCATCCGGTACCAGACGGGGGTCACAGCTGTAGCAGCCTTCGACGTCAGTCCAGATCTCGCAGCACTCGGCATCGACGCAGGCAGCCAAGACGGCGGCCGAGTAGTCGGAGCCGTTGCGACCCAGCAGCACGGTCTCGCCCTTGTCGCTACCACCGGTAAAGCCCGGCATCAGGTAGAGGCAATCGCTACGCAGCCCCTTGGCGGCAAAGCGCAGGCGGGACGCTTCGATATCGACGTGGGCTTCCAGATAACCGCCATCGGTGACCAGCAGCTCTTCCGGTACGATCAGCTCCAGATCCAGACCGCGTACCCGCAGCAGCTCGTGCATAAAGGCGATGGAGAGGTTCTCGCCACGGCTCAGAATGCGCGCCTGCACGTTGTCCGGGCAGAGGCCCAGCAGACGGATGCCCTGCATCAGCCGCTCCACCTGATCCAGCTCGGCGGTGAGACGGGCCAGCAGCGCCTTGTCATCGAGCGCCGGATAGGCCGCCTTCAACCCGGCCAGCAGGCGGGAGAAGATGCCATTGACTTCAAACAGGGTGGAACTGGCATCCATGCCGCGACTGGTCTGCTCCACCAGCGCCACCAGATGATTGGTCACCTTGGCAGGTGCAGAGAGCACCAGGGCTACCTGAGATTGGCCGTGGGTGTTGACCGCGATATCGGCCACCCGTAAAAAACGCTCTGCATCGGCCAGTGAAGACCCGCCAAATTTCAACACTCTCATCGCTTTCTCTCCCTGTAAATCTATGAAATTCAATCTAAAAACCAATCCAACAAAAAGGCCCGTACTGGGTGGGTACGGGCCTTTTCTGATTTCTGTGCTTGTTCGTCAGCGCATCAACCGGCCCCAGTGCCACCTGTGGTGGTACCGGTAATAATGGTGGTGGTGATGACGTTGGTGAATAACTGCATGACGAACACTCGTTGACGAAGCTGGCTTTTAGCAATACCGCGGCGGGCGATGGGCTGTCAACTTAAACCTCTTCGCTACTCACGCCCAAATCGGCGCGCAAGGTCTTTGCAGAGCAGGTGGAGCATGTTCAAATCCCGCTGCGGCAGCATGGGTACCCGGTCCATCACCCATTGATGCAGTTTTTCATCCTGCGAAACTCCGAGTTCACCCAGCAATTCTGCTGTTTTGCTTTTCAGCACCCGAACCTGCCCGGCGTTATCAAAATTTTCTGCTACCGCAGCGGCGCCGTCGGCGTTCAGCTCATCCATCAGCTGACTCATCTCGTAGGCGTAGAGCATGATCGCCTGCCCCAGATTGAGAGACGGGTAGCTCACCTTGAGGGGCAGATAGCTGATGAGATCGACCTCGGCCAGCTGCTCGTTGGAGAGCCCCGACTCCTCGCAGCCAAAGACGATGGCGACCTTGTTGAGGGAAGGCTTGCTGCGGATCTGCTCGCGGATCTCCCCCGGCGTGAGGTAGTGCTGGTAACGGCCGCGCTCACGGGCGGTGGTGGCGATCACCAGATCCATGTCGGCCAGCGCCTCGGGCAGGGTATCGAACGCTTCGGCCTGAGTCAGGATATCCTGGGCACCGTGGGCCACCCAGCTCGCCTCCTCCTCTTCGTGTACCCGGCTCGCCACCAGTCGCATGGCATCGAATCCCATGGTTTTCATGGCGCGGGCAGCCGCCCCCACATTTGCAGGTCGGGCAGGTGCCACCAGGACAAAATAGAGCTTCATCGGGTTTCCTCACAGGCCGGACAGCCTCTCAAACAGACAGCAAACAGTCGCTAAACCATCACCAAAACAGGGGCGCAATCTACCGTTTATCCCCGAAAATTGCCACTTGAACAGACGTTTGAATGTTGCGATAGTGGCCTGACGTGTGAACAAATTACACCCAATCCTTCGCGCTATCGGCCCGACAGATCACAAGGAAGAGAGAGATGCAGCAGCCATTGGAACAGGCCGTCGCCGAGACTATCTTGCAACGCTTCGAGTCGTTTTACAGCCGGTTTCTCGAGATAACCCAGGGCAGCAAGAGCCGCTTCGAGAACAGTGACTGGCTGGGGGTGCAGCTCGCCGGACGGGAGCGTATTCGCCTCTATGACCACCATGTGGGGGCCACCGCCAGCTCCATCCGCCAGATGATGGGGGAGCACCACGCCACTCAGGAGCTGCTCAAACGGGTCAAAAGCGCTTTCAGCGATCTGCTGCCCCGTTGTGACAACTTCGAGGTGGCGGAGTCCTTCTTCAACTCCGTCTATCGCCGGATCTTTCGTCATCGCAATATCCGCGACGAGAACCTCTATATCCACCCCTTTGTCAGCCGTGGCGAAAAACCGGACCTGAGCGCCCTGCTGCGGATCTATCGCACCGATCTGGCCCACTTGCCGCAGACCTTGAGCCAGCTTTTGGGGGATTACAGCTTCACCCTCCCCTACGAGGACAAGCAGCGGGATATTGTCGACATCCACCGTCATCTTGCCGAGAATGGCCCGCAAATCATCCATGACGAGCCCTTTGCCATCGAGCTATTGAAAGAGGTGTTCTACCGCAACAAAGGGGCCTATCTGGTGGGGCTGATCCGGGCCCGGGATCAGGTCTTCCCCTTTATCCTGCCCCTGCTCAGCACCGGCCACAGCATCTATGTGGATACCGTCATCTTCGAGCCGGATCTCGCCTCCATCGTGTTTGGCTTCGCCCGTGCCTACTTTATGGTTTATGCCCGCGAACCGGCACTGTTTGTCGCCTTCCTGCGCCAGATCATGCCCCACAAGCCCGATTACGAGATCTACAACGCCATCGGCTGCCAAAAGCACGGCAAGACCGAGCTCTATCGCCACTACCGCCACCATCTGGCCCAGAGTCGGGATCAGTTCATCATCGCGCCGGGCATCAAGGGGATGGTGATGAGCGTGTTCACCCTCCCCTCCTACGACGTGGTGTTCAAGGTGATAAAAGACGAGTTCACGCCGCCCAAAGATGTGAGTCACGAGCAGGTGAAGGCGAAATACCGGCTGGTAAAACAGCACGACCGGGTTGGCCGGATGGCCGATACCCAGGAGTTCACCAACTTCGAGTTTCCGCTCGATCGCATCTCGCCGGAGCTCCTTGCCGAGCTCAAGACGGTGGCACCGTCGGCGCTCACCATCAGCGACGACAAGCTGGTGATCAAGCACCTCTATACCGAGCGTAAGATGATCCCCCTCAACCTCTATCTGGACAAGGCGGACGAGCAGCAGACCCGGCTCGCACTGGAGGAGTACGGCAACGCCATCAAGCAGCTGGCGGCGGCCAACATCTTCCCGGGGGACATGCTGTTCAAGAACTTTGGCGTCACCCGTCACGGCCGGGTGGTCTTCTACGACTACGACGAGATCTGCTACATGACGGAGTGCAACTTCCGCCAGATCCCGCCGCCCCGCTACCCCGAGGATGAGTGGAGCGCCGAGCCTTGGTACTCGGTCGCCCCCAACGACATCTTCCCAGAGGAGTTCGCCACCTTCCTGCTGCAAAAGCCGCAGGTGCGGGAGATCATGCTGCAACTGCACAAGGAGATGTTCGACGCCAACTACTGGAAGATGCTGCAGAGCAACATCAAGGTGGGGGTGTTCGAGGATGTCTACCCCTACCGGCGCAAGAAACGCTTCAAGTACCAACGCGGCGGCTGATCCCGCTGGCCCAGCGCGAATGGCAGCAACGAAAACGGGGTGACCCAAGCCACCCCGTTTTGCTATCCGCTTTGCGCCTTAACTGCCGCGACGGCGGATCACCCCCTCCTGCATGGTGCTCGCCACCAGCACCCCGTCACGGGTAAAGAACTGGCCGCGCACCAGACCACGACCGCTGCTGGCGCTCGGGCTGTCTACCACGTAGAGCAGCCAGTCGTCGAAGCGGAAATCCCGGTGGAACCACATGGAGTGATCGATGGTAGCCACCTGCATATCCGGCTCCCAGTAGGACACCCCGTGGGGCTGCAGCGAGGTGAGCAGGAAGTTGAAGTCGGAGGCGTAGGCCAGCAGGTATTTATGCACCCGCAGATCGTCCGGCATCTGGCCATTGGCCTTGAACCAGACATGGCGCACCGGATCCTGCACCGTCGGCCGAATAGGGTCGACCAGGGTCACAGGGCGCATCTCGATGGGCTGCTCGCAGAGGATCTTGTCCCGCAGAGAGGCCGGGATCAGGTTCTCGTAGGGGCGCACCAGCTCCAGCTCGCTCTTGAGCTCCTCCGGCGGAGTGATGCCGGTGGGCATCTGCGCCTGATGCTCGAAACCATCGGCGGGCACCTGAAACGAGGCGTTGAGATAGAAGATGGGCTTGCCACCCTGAATCGCCTTGACCCGGCGGGTGGAGACGGTCTGGCCGTCACGGATATTCTCCACGTCATAGACGATGGGACGGGTCACATCCCCCGGACGCAGGAAGTAGGAGTGAAAACTGTGAACCTGACGACCGGTCTCGACCGTCTGCTTGGCAGCTGACAAGGCCTGCCCCATTACCTGTCCGCCAAACACGGCCCGCAGACCGAGATCCTGGCTCTGGCCCCGAAACAGGCCCTCCTCGATTTTTTCCAGCGCCAGCAACGCCAGCAGCTCATCAAGTACCTTGCTCATCGTTCACTCCTCTATCAGAGCCGCACAGGCTAACAAGCTCACCGGAGCAGAGCAACCGCCACAGCCCCTTCCGCCCGCCAAAGGGAACGCCAAGGGCCATACACCGCGACCAGCAGCATTTATCGAGTCTGTTTTTTCCCTGCCGAAACCGCTACGCTGTCAGCAATCGATAGAGGTGAGATCACCCGCCATGCACATCCGTTATCCGGTCACGCCCTCTGCCACTTATCGCCCCCGCTCGTCCCTTCGCCTTCTTGCCACCCTGTTTGCTCTTTCGCTGCTCCCGGCCGCCACGGTGCAGAGCGCGGTGATTATCACCGGCGAATTGCCCCCCTACTCTTCAGCGACGCTGGCCAATGGCGGCGAGCTGGCAAGCAAGGTGCTCACCACTCTCAAAGCGGCAGGCCACCCGGATCTGAGGGTCTCCTACCAGCCCTGGCCGAGAGGACTTAAAAACATCGAGCTGGGCAACGCTATCGCCGCCTTCCCCTTTACCTGGACCAACGAGCGCAGCAACACCCTGCTGTTCAGTACCCCCATCGCCTTCGATATCCAGTCCTGGTACACCACGCCCGACAAGAAGGGACTGGAATCCCCGCCCTGGCAGCAGAAAACCGCCTGCGTGCCCAAGGGGTGGTTCTCCGATGCCATCGAGCGGGTGACCATCGAGCAGAAGCTGATCGTCAGAACCACCAACCGCCTCAACCAGTGTGTCGAGCTGTTGAAAAAGGGCAAAGTCGATCTGGTGCCCATCAACGACACCTCAAAAAAGAACCTCTCGGAGGAGGACAACGCCGCCCTCTACCGCCTCTCGCTGTTTCGCCAGAACGTCACCTTCTATCTGGTCACCGCCCGCAATGAAGAGGGAGAGATGTTTATCCGCGACTTCAACAAAGAGTGGATTACACCGGCCAACTGAGGAGTGTGAGAGCAATCATTGCCATATGACCGGAGCCAGCCGGCAGCTGGAGGTCACCCGCTAGAGATGAAAAAGGCCCGCACCAGTTGGTGCGGGCCTTTGCTTGGCCGACTGCGCACTTGAACGGCGCGCAGTTCGCAACGGGCTATCGGCTTACTTGCTGCCGGTACCGGAGTTACGGGTAGAGGCTTGCGGCTTGCGACGGGCGGTGGTGGCGCGAGCGCGCGGCTCTTTGCCCTGCATCTCTTTGTGACGCTGCACGGCGCGACGGATCTGGGCGGCCTGCTTGTGACGGCTGGTTTTGCCATCCTGCTGCAGATCGACCTTGGATTCGGTCTCCGGCGGCAGGTTGACCAGACCGCGCAGGTAGTTCACTTCCGGCAGTTTCAGCTCTTGCCAGCCGCCGCGCGGGATACCGCGGTCCAGCTTGACGTCACCGTAGCGGATCCGCATCAGGCGGCTCACCTGCACTTCCTGGGATTCCCACAGGCGGCGCACTTCACGGTTGCGACCTTCGGTCAGGGTGACGTTGAACCACTGGTTCAGACCCTCACCGCCAGCCGGTTTGATCTTGTTGAACTTGGCGGTGCCATCTTCCAGCTGCACGCCCTTGCGCAGACGCTGCAGCATGGCTTCGGTGATTTCGCCAAAGACACGTACCGCGTATTCCCGCTCCACTTCGTGGCTCGGGTGCATCAGACGGTTGGCCAGCTCACCGTCGGTGGTGAACAGCAGCAGACCGGAGGTGTTGACGTCGAGGCGGCCGACCGCGATCCAGCGGGCACCTTCCATCTTGGGCAGACGATCAAACACGGTGGGACGACCTTCCGGATCGTGACGGGTACACATCTCCCCTTCCGGCTTGTGGTAAGCCAGTACGCGGCAGATCACTTCCTCTGCGGCACGGGTCTTGACCTGGTGACCATCCACCCGGATCACGGCGTTCACTTCGACGCGATCCCCCAGTGTGGCGACCTTGCCATCCACACTGACCCGACCTGCGGTGATCAGGGCCTCCATCTCACGACGGGAGCCGTGACCCGCGCGGGCCAACACTTTTTGCAGTTTTTCACTCATCGGGGTTACCTGATTGTTGATCGCTGCCCACTGGTAAAAGAGGCAACGGGGTTAACTGTAACAAACGCCGGTTGGAGCACTCGCCACAGTTGAAAAATGTATATCTCGGTGACATCGGCACGCTTGGGCGCCATTCACCGGGCATCGCTCTCCCCGTCCACCGCAGAGGGCAACAGGGGTTGCAGCTCCGGATCCAGCTCGGGGAGCTGCTCCAGACTCTGCAGATTAAAGTAATCCAGAAACTCTCTGGTGGTGGCGAGCAACTCGGGGCGACCGGCCACCTCTTTGTGGCCGATGCTGCGCACCCAGCCACGTTCTTTCAGGGTATTCACTATCTGGCTCGACACCGCCACTCCGCGGATCGCTTCGATCTCGGCCCGGGTGATGGGTTGGCGATAGGCGATCAGGGTCAGTGTCTCCATCACGGCGCGGGAATAACGCGGAGCCCGCTCGCTCCAGAGCCGCGAGAGCTCTTCGGCATACTCCTGACGCGCCTGAAAGCGCCAGCCGGAGGCGACCTCTTTGAGTTCGACGCCTCGCGAGCTGTAATCTTGCCTGATCTCGGCCAACAGCAGCTGAACATAACGACTGGTCACCGGATAATCCGCCAGCACGCTGCTTTTCAGCTCGCTGACATTGAGCGGACGACCTGCCACGAACAGCGCCGCTTCGATCAGGGTCTTGAGTCGTTCAGTGGGCAGCGCCACGGTTGCCCTCCTCGCTCTGCTCGGCCAATGCGAAATGAATTGGTCCCAGCGGTTCTGCCTGCAGGATCCAGATCAGTTGCTCCTTGCACAGCTCCAGCAGGGCCAGAAACGTCACCAGTACCCCCATGCGTCCCTCTTCGGCACGCAGCACCTGCTCAAGGCGCAGGGTCTGCCCCAGCGTGAGCATGGCAAGGATCTCCGCCATGCGCACCCGGGTCGGGATCTGTTCGCGGCGGATCTGGTGATGTTCGAAATGAGTCGCGCGTTTTACCACACTTTGCATGTAAAGGGCGAGCTCAACCAGCGAAACATCGGGCGCCAGTGGCTTGAGGGCGCCAAAATCGGGGGGCAAGGCGGCGGCGATATAAATCTCCCGCTCTACCCGTGGCAGCTCATTGACCTTCTCTGCACCTACCTTGTAGCGCTCGTACTCCTGCAGGCGGCGGATCAGGGTCACCCGCGGGTCTTCTCCCTCATCTTCATCCTCCAGCTCCGGCGCCTTGGGCAGCAGCAGGCGGGATTTTATCTCCGCGAGCCAGGCTGCCATCAGCAGATACTCAGCCGCCAGCTCAAGGTTGAGCCCCTGCATCAGCTCCACGTACTCCATGTACTGGGCGGTGATCTGCAGGATCGGCAGGTTGAGAATATCGAGCTGCTGGCGCCGGATCAGATAGAGCAGCAGATCGAGCGGCCCCTCGAAGGTATCGAGGAACACCTCCAGCGCATCGGGCGGGATGAACAGATCCTGGGGCAGCTCGTGATAGGGCTGCCCCAGGACTTTCGCGATGGGTAGTGCGGAGCCAGCCCCCATCTCGGCAGCGGGGACTGTCACCGGTTCAGCGACATCACTCAAACGGGGTCGGGTCCCCGGCGCCGCGACGACGCAATACCGGCTCGTCGTCAGAGAAATCGACCACAGTGGTGGGCTGCTCACCCAGATAACCGCCGTTGACCACCAGATCGATCTGCTTGCCCAGCTTGTCGAAGATCTCTTCCGGGTCAAACTCGGCCATCTCGGAGTCCGGGAGGATCAGAGTGGTGGAGAGCAGCGGCTCGCCGAGGGCTTCCAAGAGCGCCTGGGCAATCTTGTTGTCCGGCACCCGGATGCCGATGCTCTTCTTCTTCTCGTTCATCAGGCGGCGCGGCACCTCTTTGGTCGCCTTGAAGATGAAGGTGTAGGCGCCCGGGGTGTTGTTCTTGATCAGGCGAAACGCGCTGTTGTCGACCTTGGCGTAGGTGGAGATCTCGGAGAGATCGCGGCACACCAAGGTGAAATCGTGGTTGGCGTCGAGGCGACGGATGCGGCAGATGCGCTCCAGCGCGCCCTTGTCACCCATCTGGCAACCCAGCGCATAGCCGGAGTCTGTCGGATAGACGATGACGCCGCCGTTCTGGATGATCTGTACCGCCTGACCGATCAGTCGGGCCTGGGGGTTTTCCGGATGTACGTAAAAATGCTGACTCATAGCTTGTTCTCGCAATGGGGGCAGCAATACCTGCCCGCTCGTATGGTCACGGGTCAAAGACCCATGACACTACCTTAACCTGTTTGTGGCTGCTTCGCTGGCGCCGTTAGCGACTCGCCAGCAGCTCGGCATGTTGCTCGGTGGTGAGCCCAAAGTGACCGGGATAGGCCAACCACAATATGGCCATTCCCTCTTGCCAGTTTGTTCCCTATTTCGCTGACGCCGTTAGCGGCTCGCCAGCAGCTCGGCTTGTTGCTCGGTGGTGAGCCCAAAGTGACTTGGATAGGCCAACCAGACGGGCATCCCCTCTTTGGGCAGCCAGAGGTGGCGGCCCAGCTCGGTCCAGTTGGAGGGGAAGTGAAAATCCGATCCCACCGAGATATAGAGGTCGTGATCCTTGGCCCACTGGCCCAGATTGGCCCGCTCCTGCGGGCTCTGCTGAGGCAATGAGACCTCCATGGCATCGCCACCGGCCGCCTTGAAGGCCACCAGCAGCCGCTTGATCCACTTGGCGGTGAGATCGTAGCGGCTGGGGTGGGCCAGCACCGCCAGCCCACCGGCGGCGTGAATGGCCGCGATGGCTTCGCTCATCTCGGGCCACTCGGCCGGGGCATATCCTTTATTGCCACGGCTCAGGTACTTTTTGAATACCTTCTGCATGTTGTCGGCCACCCCGCGAGCCACCAGCACCCGGGCAAAGTGGGCGCGGGTCACGGCAGCATCACCGGCGAGCTGTTTGGCCTCTTCATAGGTGCCGGGGATGAGGCACTTCTCCAGACGACGCCCGATTTCCAGCGCGCGCGCCTCACGGCGAGCCAGCTGACCGGCCAGAAAGTCAGTCAGCTGCGGATTTTTTTCATCCACCCCCAGCGCCACGATATGAATTTCGTGATGTTCCCAGCCGGTGGAGATCTCGACCCCGCTCACCAGTCGCAGCGGCAGTTGCTCGGCTTCGATAGTGCGGCGCACCTCATCAAGCCCGGCGAGGGTATCGTGGTCAGTAACTGCTAACACCTCGACCTGTTTTTCGGCAGCGCGGCGCACCAGTTCGGCTGGGCTAAGCACCCCGTCGGAGGCAGTGGTATGGCAGTGAAGATCGAATCTCATCAGGTTATTCCGCTCTCGTGGTCAGGTCACCATTCATGGCAAATCGGTGAAAGAAGGCTAAAAAGCGACTTGACTTGGCCGCGGCTTTATCGTTTTCTGTAGGCACTTCATTGCAAACATCTTTTTACAGGACTTTATCATGCAAACGACTTCCATCCTGACCATCTGGTGGTGGCACACTCCCTGACATGCGGGCGTGTGGTCGTTGCTGTACCTGTAATCTGACAGCAAATTAAGAACCCAAAGAAAAAGCCCGCTGACCCCAGCGGGCTTTTTTATTATCCGGCAAATGGACCTGTGATGAAACCGAGAATTCAGACAAGCAAGCTGACCTGGCGATGGCGCCCCTGAACCAGCCACCCCGGACCAATTAAATTTCTAAGGAATTCAAAGTCATGAACATCGGTAACACGCATCACACGCAAGGGAACGCACTATGACAGCCACACATCGCCTTCCTCTGGGTGAATTCGATACCCTCAAGCTCAACGCCCCCTATGTGGCCGACCCGCTGGCGCTCTATACCCGCCTCTGTCAGGGTCGCCCCAACAACCTGCTGCTGGAATCGGTGGAGATCGACTCCAAGGCAGGCAAACAGAGCCTGCTGCTGGTGGATGCCTGCCTGCGCATCGAGTGCCGTGGCCGCACCGTGCGGGTGCGCAGCCTGAACGACAACGGCGCCCAGTTGCAAAGCCTGCTGGCCGAACGGCTGCCCGTGGTGGTGGCCCGCTCGCTGGTAGATGGCGAATTGCAGCTCGACTTCCCGGCCTCCGATCGGGAGCAGGACGAAGATTCCCGCCTCAAGGGGAGCAGCGTGCTGGACGTGCTGCGCACCCTGCAGCGGGAGCTCGATTGCCAGTTGGGTAAAGAGGCGCTCTTTATGGCGGGCAGCTTCGCCTACGACCTGATCGCCTCTTTTGAAGATCTGCCCGAAGTGCCGGAAGGGAGCAACGACTGCCCCGACTACTGCTTCTATGTGGCCGAAACCCTGATCACCATCGACCATATCGAGCGCACCACTCAACTGCTGGCCTGCATCTTTGGCGGCGACAGCGACGAGAGCCGGGTGGAGGACAGATACCACCGCCTGAGCGAGCGTCTCGGCCAGTTCAAGCAAGCCTGCCAGCAGGCGCCGCAACAGGAGCCGGCAACCCCGGCCCTCACCGGCGGCATCAGCGTGGACAAGAGCGACAAACAGTTCTGCGCCGAGGTAGAGAAGCTCAAGGGCTTTATCCGCCGTGGCGACATCTTTCAGGTGGTGCCGTCCCGCTGCTTCTCCCTGCCCTGCCCGAGCCCCCTGGCCGCCTATCGCCGCCTCAAACAGACCAACCCCAGCCCCTACATGTTCTACGTGCAGGATGAGGGCTTCACCCTGTTTGGCGCCTCGCCGGAGAGCGCGGTGAAATTCTGCGCCGCCAGCCGCGATGTGGAGATGTACCCCATCGCCGGTACCCGCCGCCGCGGCTTCAACCCCGATGGCAGCATCAACCGGGATCTCGACGGCCGCATCGAGCTGGAGCTGCGTCAGGATGAGAAAGAGGTGGCCGAGCACCTGATGCTGGTGGATCTGGGCCGCAACGACATCGCCCGCATCTCGGAGCCCGGCACCCGCTACGTCAAGGAGCTGCTGAAAGTGGATCGCTACAGCCACGTGATGCATCTGGTCTCCAAGGTGGTCGGCACCTTGCGTTCCGACCTTGACGCCCTGCACGCCTATCAGGCCTGCATGAACATGGGCACCCTCACCGGCGCCCCCAAAATCCGCGCCAGCGAGCTTATTCGCATGGTGGAAGGCAAGCGCCGCGGCAGCTACGGCGGCGCGGTCGGCTACATTAACGGCGCCGGCGAGATGGATACCTGCATCGTCATCCGCTCGGCATTTGTCAAAGATGGCGTGGCCCATGTGCAGGCCGGTGCCGGGGTGGTCTATGACTCCAAGCCGCAAGCAGAAGCGGACGAAACCCGCGCCAAGGCGGCCGCCGTGCTGGCCGCCATCGCTGCCAGCCATGGCACCTCTCTGCAAGCCCTGAGCGCCCAGCAGGAGCAACATAAGGACGTGAGCCATGACTAATATCTTCCTGCTCGATAACTTCGATTCGTTTACCTACAACCTCGTCGACCAGTTCCGCTCCCTCGGTTATCCGGTGCGGATCTACCGCAACAGCCTGCCGGCCAGCCGCATCATGAGCGAGATCGCCGCCTGCGAAGGGGACGCCGTGCTGGTGCTCTCACCGGGCCCGGGTGCCCCCCACGAAGCGGGTTGCCTGATTGATCTGATCAAACTGGCCCGCGGTCAGGTGCCCATCCTCGGTATCTGCCTCGGCCATCAGGCTCTGTGCGAAGCCTACGGCGGCACCGTCGGCGCGGCGGGCGAGATCGTCCACGGCAAGCGCTCCCTGATTGAGCACAACGGCCACGGCGCCTTCGCTGGTCTGCCGAGCCCGCTGCCGGTGGCCCGCTACCACTCGCTGGTCGCTACCTATGTACCGGAAGAGCTGACGGTGATTGCCCACTATCAGGGGATGCCCATGGCCATCGAGCAGCAGGATGAGCGGGTACTGGGCTTCCAGTTCCACCCCGAATCCATCATGACTTCGGAAGGGGCCCGTCTGCTGACTCAGGCGCTCGCCCACATCACCCGTCCAGAAAGCAGCGTGCGTTAAGGTAAGGAGACCAACATGCATCAACATCTCAACACCCTCTATCAGGGTCAGTCTCTGAGCCGTGAAAGTACCCGCGATGCCTTCGGCCAGGTGGTACGTGGCGAAGTGGACCCCATCGTGCTCGCAAGCCTGCTGACTGCCCTCAAGATCAAGGGGGAGACCCCGGAGGAGATCGCCGGTGCCGCCGAGGCCCTCTTGGCGGAAGCGCGCGACTTCCCGCGTCCGGATTATGAGTTCTGCGACATCGTCGGTACCGGTGGCGATGGCCTCAACACCATCAACGTCTCCACCACCTCGGCGCTGGTCGCCGCCGCCTGCGGCCTAAAAGTGGCCAAGCATGGCAACCGCTCGGTTTCGAGCAAGTCGGGTTCGAGCGATCTGCTCGACAAAATGGGCATCAAGCTCGACATGAGCCCGGCGCAGGCGCGCCATTGTCTGGATGAACTCGGCATCTGCTTCCTGTTCGCCCCCCAGTACCACGCTGGCGTGCGCCACGCCATGCCGGTGCGTCAAGCCCTCAAGACTCGCACCCTGTTCAATGTGCTGGGGCCGCTTATCAACCCCGCCCGCCCCACCTATCAGCTGATGGGGGTCTATGCCCCCGAGCTGGTGCGTCCCATCGCAGAAACCCTGCTGGCACTGGGGCTGAAAACCGGTATGGTGGTGCACGGTGCCGGGCTGGATGAAATCGCCATCCACGGCCCGACCCAGGTGGCCCAGATCCGTGACGGCGAGATCCGCGAATTTATGATCACCCCGGCTGACTTTGGCCTCGAGACCTATCCGGTCAGCGCCATTCAGGGCGGGGAACCGGAAGAGAACCGCGCCATCACCGCCGCCATTCTGGAAGGGCGCGGCACCCCGGCCCACAACGCCGCCATCGCCGCCAACGTGGCGCCACTGCTGCTGATGGCGGGCAAGGCGAAGGATCTCAAGAGCGCGGCCGCCGAGGTGCTGGCGGTGCTGGCTAGCGGCAAGGCAGCGGATCTGGCTGCTCGGCTGGCTACTCTGAGCCATCAGGAAGCGGGTCATCAGGAGGCATGATGTCAGCCACCATGTCGCACAGCAGTCATTCAGAACGCCCACAGGGCAAGAGCCAGTTTCGCAAGGATAACGAGATGTCAGACCTTATTGCCCCCCATGCATTTCTGAACATGGCCTCCATCAGCCAGACCATTCTCGGCAAGATCGTGGCGGCCAAACAGGAGTGGGTTGCCGCCCGCAAACTGGCCCAGCCACTGGCGAGCTTCCAGAGTGCGCTGACCCCGAGCGATCGGGATTTCGTCGGGGCGCTCAAGGCGGGCTCCACCCGCTTTATTCTGGAGTGCAAGAAGGCCTCCCCCTCCAAGGGCTTGATCCGCGACGATTTCAGCCCGGAGGCCATCGCCGACATCTATGGCAAATACGCCACCGCCATCTCGGTACTGACCGACGAGAAGTTCTTTCAGGGGGATTTCGCCTTCCTGCCGCGGGTACGCAGCCGCGTCAGCCAGCCGGTACTCTGCAAGGATTTCATGATTGACCCCTATCAGGTCTATCTGGCCCGCCACTATCAGGCGGATGCCATCCTCTTGATGCTCTCGGTGCTCACCGACGAGGGGTATCGCGCCCTGTTCGCGGCCGCCAAGGAGCTAGGCCTTGGCGTGCTCACCGAGGTGAGCAACGAGGAGGAGCTGACCCGTGCCATCGCCCTTGGCGCGCCGGTCATTGGCATCAACAACCGGGATCTGCGGGATTTGAGCGTGGATCTCAACCGCACCAAACAGCTGGCCAAAGATATTCCGAGCGAGCGGGTGGTGATCAGCGAGTCCGGCATCAACCACCGCGCTCAGGTGGCGGATCTGCGCCACCACGCCAAGGGCTTTCTGGTGGGCTCATCTCTGATGGCCGAGCCGGATCTGGAGGCTGCGGTGCGCAAGCTGGTACTGGGCCAGAACAAGGTGTGCGGCCTCACCCGCGCCGAGGATGCCGCCGCCGCCCATCAGGCGGGGGCGGTATTCGGGGGTCTTATCTTTGTGGCGAAAAGCCCGCGCTATGTGGACATCCCTGCCGCCCGCGCGGTGATGGCAGGGGCGCCGCTCGCCTATGTCGGGGTATTTCGCAACGCCCAGCCTGCCACTATCGCCAAGACGGTAGATGCGCTGGGGCTCTCCGCAGTGCAGCTGCATGGGGATGAGGATGCCGCCTATATCGAGGAACTGCGGCCGCTGCTGCCCTCTGGCTGCCAGATCTGGAAGGCCGTAGGCGTCTCTCTCGGCAAAGAAAGCGGCGAGCCGCTGCCTGCCCTCGACTACCCGGCAGATCGCCTGCTGCTCGATACCAAAGTGGGCAGCCAGAGCGGCGGCACCGGTCAGGCGTTCGACTGGGCCATGCTGGCCACGCTCGACAAGAGCAAACTGATGCTGGCGGGGGGCCTTAATCCCGACAACGCCCTGCAGGCGGCACAAGTGGGCTGCCTCGGCCTTGATTTCAACTCCGGGGTGGAGAGTGCCCCGGGCCAGAAGGATGCACACAAGATAGCAGCCGCCTTCGGCGCACTGCGCAACCTGTAACGCAACCCTTTTTGATATTTCGATTTAGCTAATACAAGGAAGAAGCCATGACCCTGCTCAACCCGTTTTTCGGTGAATTTGGCGGTATGTACGTACCCCAAATCCTTATCCCGGCCCTGCTCCAGCTGGAGAAAGCCTTCGTCGATGCCAAGGATGATCCCGCCTTTATCGCCGAGTTTCAGTCCCTGCTGACCGAGTATGCCGGTCGCCCGACTCCGCTCACCCTGACCCGCAATCTGACCAAGGGCACCAAGACCCGCCTCTATCTGAAACGTGAAGATCTGCTGCACGGCGGCGCCCACAAGACCAACCAGGTGCTGGGTCAGGCGCTGCTGGCCAAGCGGATGGGCAAGAGCGAGATCATCGCCGAGACCGGTGCCGGTCAGCATGGCGTTGCCACCGCGCTGGCCTGCGCCCTGCTCGGCCTCAAGTGCCGGGTCTATATGGGTGCCAAGGATTGCGAGCGCCAGAAACCCAACGTATTTCGCATGAAGCTGATGGGCGCCACCGTCATTCCGGTGCACTCCGGCTCCAGCACCCTGAAAGATGCCTGCAACGAGGCGCTGCGCGACTGGGCCGCCAACTACGAGTCGGCCCACTACCTGCTGGGTACCGCCGCCGGCCCGCACCCCTTCCCCACCATCGTGCGGGAGTTCCAGAAGATGATCGGCGAAGAGGCCAAGGCCCAGTGCTTCGAGAAAGAAGAGCGCTTGCCCGATGCGGTGATCGCCTGCGTCGGCGGTGGGTCGAACGCTATCGGCATGTTTGCCGACTTTATCGATGAGCCGTCGGTGCGTCTCATCGGGGTCGAGCCGGGTGGTCACGGCATCGAGAGCGGCGAGCACGGTGCGCCGCTCGGTCACGGCAGCAAAGGGGTCTTCTTTGGCATGCACTCCTACCTGATGCAGGACACTCAGGGCCAGATCCAGGAGTCCTACTCCGTCTCGGCAGGGCTCGACTTCCCCTCCGTCGGCCCGCAGCACGCCCATCTGGCCGCCATCGGCCGCGCCGAGTACCCCTCGGTAACCGACAAGGAGGCGCTGGACGCCTTCCAGGAGCTGGCCAAATCCGAAGGCATCATCCCGGCGCTGGAGTCCTCCCACGCGCTGGCCCACGCCCTCAAGATGGCCCGCAGTGAACCGGAAAAAGAGCAGGTGCTCATCGTCAACCTCTCCGGCCGTGGCGACAAAGATATCTTCACCGTTGCCGACATTTTCGAGAAAGAAGGAACCTTGTCATGAACCGTTACGCACAACTCTTCTCCCGTCTGGACGCGGCCAATCAGGGCGCCTTTGTGCCGTTCGTGATGCTGGGTGACCCGACTCCCGAATTGTCGCTGGCCATCGTCGATGCGCTGGTCGCAGGGGGCGCCGATGCCCTCGAGCTCGGCATTCCCTTCTCCGATCCGGTGGCAGACGGCCCCACCATTCAGGGCGCCGCCCTGCGTGCGTTTGCCAGCCACACCACCCCGGATGACTGTTTCGAGCTGCTTGGCCGCATCCGCGCCAAGTACCCGCAACTGCCCATTGGCCTACTGGTCTACGCCAACCTGGTCTATGTGCGTAAAATCGACGGCTTCTACGAGAAGTGCCAGCAGGCGGGCGTGGATTCGGTGCTGGTTGCCGATGTGCCGGTGCAAATGTGCGCCCCCTACAAGGCGGCCGCCGACAAGTTCGGCATCGACAGCATCTTTATCGCCCCGCCCAATGGCGATGCCGAGACCCTGAAACAGGTGGCGGAGCTGGGTAATGGTTACACCTATCTGGTGAGCCGTGCCGGCGTCACCGGTGCCGAGACCAAGGCCGGCATGCCGGTGGAAGGTCTCATCAATACCCTGCGCGAGTTCAACGCCCCCCCCGCCCTGCTCGGCTTTGGCATCAGCGAACCGGCTCAGGTGCGTGAGGCCATCGCCGCTGGCGCCGCCGGTGCCATCTCCGGCTCCGCCGTGGTGAAGATCATCGAGACCCACCACCATAACCCGGAACATATGCTCACCCGTCTGAAGGAATTTGTGGAAGGGATGAAGGCGGCGACCAATCGATAAGGTCGGGTATGGGGTAGGCTGTCTGTGGCCCTGATATGCCAGTTCGCATAACCATGTAAAAGGGAGCCTGACCGGCTCCCTTTTCTTTTACACCCTCTCCCCTTGGGAGAGGGTTGGGGTGAGGGGAAGCTACGGCAACCGAATTTGCTCAAATTGAATACTACTGATGACTAATTTATTGATCCAACACAGATTCCCGCCAAAACCCGCTTCTCAACACTCAGCCCTCGCCCTTAAGATAGCCAAACGACAATCAACCTCTCGGAAGGACGCCATGAAAGCGATCGTTGCTATCTCGCAGGTTAACAGCAGCGAACTGGGGGCTGTCACTCAGGAGCGGTAGCGTGGTTTTTTGTAGGTTGGCGCAGAGCAGAGCGAAGCCCAACAGGCGAGCCTTATTACCCCCATCAGAGCGGGATAAACAAGGATGTGGTAGATCGGTAAAACAGATTTACAGATATATTTCGCGGTAAATGTTTGGCTTCACTTCGTGAAGCACCAACCTACGATTTTTAGCCCAATATACGCGATAACTGGTTGTGGCTAACTCAGTTTTACCCCATTGTGAGTTAGAGCAACGTTTGATTCGATCTTACTTGTTTTATTTGACCACATTTTCATAATCAAGATAGAGTTTAACAATTGCCAGTAGACTTAATTTCTATACAGGTTAAAGCGATGAGAAAGTTTTCTTTCAATGGTAAAGGCTACACGACACTATCTAAGCTGTTTAATGAAAATCAAGACATAGCAGTGGTTGGTCTTGCTACTGTCCGTTATCGGCTGAAAGATGGTATGACTATTGAAGAAGCTCTTACCACCCCAAAACAAACCGCAGTTAAAACTAGAGAAGCTAATGGTTTCAAACAGGTGGTTGAGGGGGTTGAATATCACAGCCTACGTCAAATTTCTGATGCTTATGCTGTTAACTACAACACCATGTATAAGAGATATGAGCGCGGCTGTCGTGGTGATAGCCTCTTGATGCCGAAAGAGATTAAGAATTATGTGGAGGCGGAAGAAGTTGTTAAGCCTGAGAAGAAAAACTCATTTAAGGTTGAGTTTGAAGGTGTGACTTACCGTAATCTTAATGAGCTATGTGATGCATTTGGTGTCAAGCGTGTAACTTACCGTTCACGCCTAAATAAAGGCTATTCGAAACGCGAAGCACTAGGTATTGATCCAATTGAAGATGGTCGTCGTAAGCGTCGGGATAAGTATGAATACCAAGGAAAAATGATGACTCTATCTGAGATATCAGAAATCTCGGGTTCATCAGTTTCTACGATAAGAGACCGCCTAAATCGAGGCGCTACTGTAGAGCAAGCTATTAGTAAAGAAGTCCAGCGCTCACTTTTTAAGCAGCGCAAGTCTGTGAACAGGCGTAAAGCTGTAAATCTTGAAGTAGGCGGTGTGGTGTATCGGTCATACAAAGCACTAGCTGAGGCATATGACATGCCATATCATGTGGTTAATTCGCGTATAACACATTATGGTTGGTCACCTGAAGATGCAGTTAACCCAGAACTTGGTAAAGGTAAACCTATCCTAGTTAATGGGATTGTGTACAAAACTATTGTTGAAGCAGCTGAAAAGTTTGGTATAAGCAATACAGTTATTCTAGCTAGATTGGCTAACGGGTGGACATCGGAACAAGCCGTAGGACTAGAGTTATCACCATCAGATAAGAACATCGAATTTGAGGGTAGCTACTATCCATCAATGAAAGCTATAGCTGAAAATTTCGGTATGGGAGTAAGCATGCTGAACAGTCGCGTGAGTCAGGGTATGACAATCCGTGAAGCGATTGATCTTGGAACTGACAAAGTGGTTAACGCAGGTCGTTACAATGAGACAATCCTCCGTCGTGACCCTGAGTTAGCAAATTCACCCGCTGAGATATACCTAGTGTCTAAGGTGATTGATGGTGTTCTATATCACAAGATAGGCATTACGAAGAATAATGTATCCACTCGTATTGATGGTAGTTATGACGTTATCAAAACATCAAACGGCACATTATTTGATTGCTTCGCTTTAGAGCAAGATATTCACAAGATGATTTATGATAAACAAGCTCAAATTAATGGAAGTGATATCACTTTTGGAGGGTATACGGAGTTTTTCAACCTTTCTGAAGAAGAAGTTACTATCGTTAGTGAATTAATGTCGCTATGAGTTTTGCGCCAAAGCTATCACGCTTATAATGCAAAAGAAAATTAGGGCCCTCACGTTTCTTAGCCGGGCTTTGCATATCCAACATTCCAAAATATGGGTGTCCCCGCTCAGCTGTATCTCAGCCCAAAAGTTAGTGTTGGAATACTTGATAAGTTGCATGACAGAAATCCGCCAAAAAACAAAACAACTGGCCACCCTCTGCTTTTCTCTGTTTCTGATCAGACTCGGATTTCGCGCCTTTGGCTATGACCAGCTTTATCACAATCCGAATGACCCCTACGGTATATCTGATTTGATTGAAGTGGCGTTAGCCATCATTTACCTGACGATCTTGGGTCTCTGCATAATACATGCATTGCGTGTATTGCTCCGACACCGGGATCAGGGTGCCTTGGGGGCATCAGCCCTGCTCGCTCTCTGTGCCATACAGTGGCACAGCTATGACTATCTTCATCACTTGGCCGCCAGTCTCAGCATCCCCTAGGGCCCCCTGCTCCACCCCCGCCACCCCATCAATACCAGCATCAATACAACCCCCGGCAGCCAGACCCAGTAGAGCTCGGAGAGGATCACCGCTTCACCTCGGGCTGTGAGGTAGGCCTCCAACTTGAAGGGGGCGACCCGGATCACCTGCCAGGGAGCGAAGAAGCGCTCATCACGCCAAGGCCAGAGCCAGCCAACCCCCTTGCCGCCGGTGGTAAGTGAATCGAGCAGGCTGTGGGAGAGTAGCGAGACCAGCAGAAACGACCAGACGGTGGCGGCGCTCGCCCGAAATTGGCGATAAAACAGCATGGCCAGTGTGGGCAGGGCAAAGGCGAACAACAGGGAGTGAGTAAAGCCGCGGTGACCAAAGACATGGCCGTAGGCGACCCCCAGTTTAAAGGCGAGCACATCGGCATCGGGCAGCATGGCGATGGCGACCCCCGCCAGCAGCAGGCGCGGCGGGATAATCCGGCTGCCAAGCCCGAGTCCAAGGCAGAGAGGAACGGCGGCGTGAGTGACTATGGTGGGCATAGGATAAAGCTCCAACTGAAAACGTTCGCCTACCTTATCCCCGCTCGGTGAAGTGAAGGTGAAGTGCCCCCTCTTATATTGCTGTATTCCCACTCAAATCCTTAGCCATCAGCCAGAAGAGGCGTCACACAGGAAAGCTGTTGCACGCGCTCCGAAGCAGGGGCCGAAATTCTGTGGTTTGTCCCTCTGTATTGGCTCGTTCGTTGTGTGTCGAACGCAGGCCCCATCAGCGTTGGTGCGTTAACTTGAAATGTTCATTTAACTGCGGCTGACATGCAGAACGGGATCGTGATAAGTAGTCTCTTCGATTCACATCACAGGGACAGTGGCAGCGATGAATGTATCAAAAGGCATCAGGCTGATTGCGAACGTTATCAGCCTTTGGTTAGTGACTGGATGCATGGCAGAGACCGCCTCTGCGCAGCCGCAGCAAGAGCCGTACGCGCTGATCTATAACGGGCCGGTTTCTGATAGGGATAGCACCAAAGCGATTGCGGATGTGGTCAGGCAGGTGGGCTTGCCAGTCAGGTATCTCTCCAATATCGAGGCGCTGCCTGCAGAGCTCGATAATGCCAGGGTGTTTATCGTTGGCGGCACTGAGGACGATGTTGAGCCGCTCCTCAACGCCTTCACCGCGGACGCTCGTTCGGCGTTAAAAACCTATTTGCAGAACGGCGGCCGCTACCTCGGGATCTGTGGGGGTGCCTTTGTGGCATCCACCGGCTGGTCTGAAGAAGAGGGCTTTGTGCCGGCGCTGGGCCTTGTTCCTGCCACATCCGATGATTATGACGGCGACTTTAGCGCCAGGATCTTCCCGATCAGCTGGCTTGGTGAAGCGCGCCAGATGTATTACCAGGCCGGCCCGCAATTTACGCCGGTGCCAAGCCCCGAGCAGGTCAAGGTCATCGCCCATTTTCAAAACCATCATATTGCCGCGCTGATCAGCTCATACGGGAAAGGCAAGGTGGCCGTTTCCGGGCCACACCCCGAAGCCCCCGAATCATGGCAAGCGAACGCGGTGAACGGCGACAAGATGGAGTCGAATATTCATCTGGCTGCAGGACTCGTTAACGAGTTGCTCTCCGAAGAGCCCGTCACCCATTCGAAGTAGTCGCGCCCCTACGCCCCTGGATGTGACCCCATTGCTCGGCCCGGAAGTGAGGGCTGCCAATCAGCAACAATCCATAATAAAAAACCACCGACCTGCAAAAGGTCGGTGGTTTTTTATCGGTGGTAGATAACGGGTAGCCGATACGAAGGGTTCGCTACCTCAACTTTCGCCCGGGAACGAGCACTACTCTTCCTGCTCCTCCGGTTGTCTCTCCTCACCCCGTATCTGTAGCAGCTCTTCGACCCTGGCTTGCCACTTGTCGTGGGCCTGTTTGCGCTCCTGCTGCATAAATGCTTCTCGCATGGTGTCGATTTTCTGGTCAAGTGTTTCCATCAGAGTGTCTCCTTGTGTGACCGCGTAAAGACTGGCTGACGGCGCGTTGGCCAACCTGCTCCCCTAATCTGACACCGCTAATGCCGTTACTGCCCAATCAAATAATCGATTGGAAGTGCTAAAACCAATCTAAAAATTCTTTTTCATGTGTGCGCCACCACGCCAGTGCAAGGGAAACAGACCGCTCAGAGCGGGATGATCCGGCACGGGGTCAACACGTTGTTGAGTGTGGTCGCCCCCCTTTTCAGGGGAATGGGGCACCGTTGCCCAATCCGTCCAGGGCGGGGTACCGGCAGATTTCCGGGGTGTTGCTGTGCCCATGATCACACAGTCACAACTCTCGCCCTCCTCTCACCGCGCCCCCGCTTTTTATCATCTAGAGTTAGCGGGCAGTCCAAAAGCTGCTGATTTATATACATTCGCCGCCAAGAGGGATCTTTTTTCATGACCGAGCATATCGATCTGCTACCTATCAGCACGGATGATGAGCAGGACGCAGGCAACCGTTACCTCTACTACACCGAAGGGGATCTGGCCCGCATTCTTGCCAATCTGGAACATCTGCGCCACGCGGTGTTTCCGGCCGCCATCGGAGAGAGCGAAACGGGCGCCACCGTGCCCCACAACTTTCCGTCCGTCTGTCTGGTGGGGCTGGGACGCTGCGGCTCGAACATCGCGCAGGATGTGGCCTCGCTGGTCTACAACGCCCGCAGCTTTTATCTCAATGAGTTCAACAGTGAAGAGCAACGCAAGCGGGAGAAGGAGTTTGGTCCGGTAAGCTGGATCCGGCGCAATCTGCGGCTACCAAACAACGGGGCCCGGCCGGTCTTTCTGATCGAGCCCATGGTGATGCTGGGGGATCTGGACAAGGACATCGATGGCCGCATCCGCCACTCCAATCGCAGCGGCGAAGGTGGCTCCTTGCGTGACTACGCCAAGATGCGGGTGATGGACTTGTCGGAGATCCACGCGGGAGGCGCGGGTAACGCCCCCATCCTGGGCCAGTATCTGGCCAAGATCATCCTCAACAAGAGCCCCCACTACTTCGCCAACTCCGAGTGGCAGGCCATTCATACCTATCTGGTGGACTCCTGCGGCATCAAGGCCAACCAGTCCCGCCTCTATTTCTACATCTTCAGTGCCGGGGGCGGCACCGGCTCCGGCATGGCCTCCGAGTTCGGGCTGGCCCAGCAGTACTCCTACATGAGCAAGACCTTTTCACCCCCGTCAGAAGAGGAGGAGCACCTCTCCCTCGGGGAGCACTTCATGTTCGATCCCATCTTCACCAGCGGCATCTGCATCCTGCCCAATATCTGTGATCGGGGTATCGAGATCTCGGAAGCGCTGCACATCAACGCGGGGCGCCTGCTGTGCAAGTATCTGGCCGAGGAATGGGACTTCTCCTATCACTTCGACAACGAGCAGGCGTGCGATGCCAGCATGCTCAAGCGGATCAGGCCCTGGAATGCCATGATGCTGATCTCCAACGACATCATGCGCTACGCCGAAGAGAGCGACGATGGCGAGATCCAGCACGTTGATGTCAACACCATGGAGAAGTACGCCAACCAGTACATCTCCCAGCAGATCTTCAACATTCTTACCGCCCAGGCCGTCACCACCGACTACGACGAGAACTACTTTCGCCGGGCGGGCATCGATATCAGCGAGACCATTCGGCTCGATGCCAACGACCTCTTTATGAGTCTGGCGGGGCCGGTGGCGGTGGCATATGCCGAGTCCATCTCGCCCCCCGGCGGCCTGTTTGACAAGGAGGGCGGGCTCAATGTGGACGATCTCTTCACCCGTTCCATCGAGCTGCCTCACTTCAACAAGATGACCCAGGCCATCGAGGGGATCAGTCTGCTGCCCATCGAGGCGGGCAACTATCGGGAGTATCTGGACGACTATGTGAAAAGCGGCCATGACCCGGCCCACCTCAACGAGCTGCACTTCTTCAAGAACTGCTCCTCCGTGGTGTCGATCATCTCCCTGCCCAAGGAGTACAAGCTCTCCTATATGGATCTCAACCGGCTCAAGTCTCACCTCAACGGGCTCTTCCCCAACACCACCCTAAAGCGCTATGCGCTGGTCATCGGGGCGTCGGCCAACATCTCCCTCACCACCCTGATCGTCAAGAGCCCCTGCCTGAGCGATGACTTCCTGACCCTGATTGTGGCCTTTATCAAACGCTGCTTTGCCAAGGATCACTATCGCTTCGATGAGCATCTGGACAAGGCGGTGATCGAGATGATCAGCAATGAGGAGTGGAACGACACACTGCTCGACAGCATGCTCAACGAGTTCGAGAACCCGGCCAAGATCCTCGATACCAACTGGTACGCCATCAAACCCATGTATGAGAAGAAATATCGGGAGCTTATCCGCGAGAAGGAGAAGTTCGTCTCCATCAACGATATTCGCCTGAGTCGCGAATCGGTGAAAAAGGCGCTGCTCTATCTGCGGGAGATCTATCGCCACCGGGTCAGCAAGACCCGCATTCTCTCCCTCAACCCACGTCTGGGGGAAGCAAACACTCGCTAGCACCCAGCCCATAAAACAAAGCGCCCGCCCCACATGGGGCGGGCGCTTTTTTACTGGCGCAGCCTCGTTTTATCTCATCAGAGGGAAACAAAGATCCCGGCCAGGGTGGCGCTCATCAGGTTGGCCAGGGTCGCCGCCAGCACCGCCTTGAAGCCCATATTGGCCACATCGTGACGACGCTCCGGTGCCATGGTACCGATGGAGCCGAGCTGCACCGCAATGGAGCCCAGATTGGCAAAACCGCACAGCGCGAAAGTGATGATGATCTGGGTGTGGGCACTCAGGTCTGCCTTGATATTGGCAAAATCCAGATATGCGACGAATTCGTTCATGATCACCTTCTGACCAATCAGGGAGCCTGCCGCCATCATCTCGCTGGCGGGCACGCCAATCAGCCAGGCCACCGGGGCAAACAGATAACCCAGCAGCTGCTGCAGGGAGAGGTCTGCCCAGCCGAACCACTCGCCGACGGTGGTGAGACCGGCGTTGATCATGGTGATCACGCTGACAAAGGCCAGCAGGATAGTACCGATGGCCACGGCGATCTTCATGCCGCCCATGGCGCCGCCCGCCAGTGCGTCGATGGCGTTGCTGTAGTCACTCTTGTCGAGGGTGATCTCGGTCTGATCGCTCACCTGCTGCTGCTCCGGCACCAGCAGTTTGGCCATCAGCAGGCCACCCGGCGCCGCCATAAAGGAGGCGGCGATGAGGTATTTCAGATCCACACCCAGACCTGCGTAACCGCCCAGCACCGAGCCCGCCACCGAGGCCATGCCGCAGGTCATCACCGCAAAGAGTTCGGAGCGGGTCATACCGGCGAGGAAGGGGCGAATAAGCAGCGGCGACTCCCCTTGCGACAGGAAGATATTGCCAGTGGCCACCAGGGATTCGGCGCGGCTGGTGCCGAGCAGGCGGTGAATGGCGCCGCCCAGCACCCGGATCACCCACTGCATGATGCCGAAGTGGTAGAGCACGGCGATCAACGCGCTGATAAAGATCACCAGCGGCAGCACCCGCACGGCGAAGATAAAGCCGTTGCTGGCCAGATCGCCAAACACGAAACGGATGCCGCTGTCGGCAAAGCCGAGCAGGGCGGAGACGCCATTGCTCATGGCACCGAGCATGATTTGTCCGGGGGGGAAATAGAGCACCAGCGCAGCAAAACCGGTTTGCAGGGCGAGCGCACCCAGCACGGTTCGCCAGCGGATGGCTCGGCGGTTTTCACTCGCCAGCCAGGCGATAAACATCAGGGCCAGCATACCGACCAGACTCAATAACAGTGTCATCTTGCACCTATGAAGAGAGGAGTTTCATATGGCAAGTCTGCAGACAGGCGTCGCGGGAGATCCGGCGGAAAAGGTGCCGACCCACGCGACACGCAGACCACAAACCTACAGGTTAGTGGCGGGTCCCATCCTGGGGTCATTCACGTTCCGGGTGACAGCATGTATCGGGTGACGCCAGCGCCGTCGCAGGGGGAGATGCGGCCGGGTGGCAGGTCGGGCGGCGATGGTACAGTGATCATCGTCACAGAAAAAGCGGTAAAACGATTGGCCGGAGTAACTTTTTCAACTTGTTCACACAACGAAACAGGGCCAGCGTGACGCTGGCCCTGTTTCAATCCGTACTTGAGCGTTCAGATGATTACTTGAGGCGCTTGCCGCTCGCATCCACCACCTGCTCGCCATCCTCCTTGGCGAAGGCCCCTTTTTGCTGATCGGGCAGAATATCGAGCACCACTTCCGACGGACGGCACAGCTTGGTGCCAAGAGGCGTGACCACGATAGGCCGGTTGATGAGGATGGGGTGGGCCAGCATGGCATCGATCAGTTCATCATCGCTGAAACGATCTTCCGCCAGCCCGAGCGCCTCGTAGGGGGGCACGTTCTTGCGCAGCAGGTCGCGCACCGGCATGGCCATGGCGGCGATCAGCGCCACCAGCTGGTCACGGGAGGGTGGCGTCTCCAGATAGTGGATGACAGTGGGTTCCACGCCACTGTTGCGGATCAGCTCCAGGGTGTTGCGGGAGGTACCACATTCCGGATTGTGATAGATGGTGATTGCACTCATTTGCGTGTCTCTCATTAATCAAGTGAATAGAAAATCGATAGCATCAGTTCGCGGCCAGCTGTTAGCGGTCATCAGTTAGCGGCTTAGCCCAGCTTCGTACCAGGGTTTGCTGGCGTTAACCACCCGCACCACCAGCAGCATGACCGGCACCTCGATCAGCACCCCGACCACGGTGGCGAGCGCCGCGCCGGAGTGAAAGCCGAACAGGCTGATGGCGGCGGCCACCGCCAACTCGAAGAAGTTGGAGGCGCCGATCAGGGCGGAAGGGCAGGCAACCGAGTGCTTCTCCCCCACCTTGCGATTAAGCCAGTAAGCCAAGCCAGAGTTGAACAGCACCTGGATCAGGATCGGCACCGCCAAGAGGGCGATAACCAGCGGCTGCTCAATGATGGCGTTGCCCTGAAAGGCGAACAGCAGTACCAGAGTGAGCAGCAGGGCCGCCACCGACCAGGGCTGGATGCGGGTCATGACGCCGTCAAAATGGGCCTCTCCCTTTTTCAGCAAAGCCTTGCGCAGCAGCTGGGCAATGATGACCGGGATGACGATATAGAGCACCACAGAGGTGAGCAGGGTATCCCACGGCACTATGATGCTGGAGACCCCGAGCAGCAGCGCCACCAGCGGCGCGAAGGCAAAGACCATGATGAGGTCATTCACCGCCACCTGCGACAGGGTGAAGTAGGGATCGCCGTTGGTGAGGCGACTCCAGACAAACACCATGGCGGTGCAGGGGGCCGCCGCCAGCAGGATCAGGCCCGCTACGTAACTGTCGAGTTGATCCGCCGGCAGCCAGTCGGCAAACAGCACGCGAATAAAGAGCCAGCCGAGGAAGGCCATGGAGAAGGGCTTGACCAGCCAGTTGATAAAGAGGGTGACCCCAATGCCCTTCATGTGGCCCTTCACCTGATGCAAGGCGCCAAAGTCGATCTTGAGCAGCATGGGGATGATCATCACCCAGATCAGCAGCCCCACCGGCAGGTTGACCTTGGCCACCTCCATGGCGCCGATCGCCTTGAAAAGATCCGGCAAACCCTGCCCCAGACCAATCCCCACCAGAATGCAGAGGGCGACCCAGGCGGTCAGATAACGTTCAAAAAAGCCGATGGCAGGCACGGCCTTGGCATCACATGTTGCAGACATCACAGCTCCCGATGCGGCGCAATTTCGCATCTTCTATTGGTTCAAAACACGGGTTTATAACAAGTAACGGCATATTCAAGCCGCCCCGGCAGCAGGCCGGGGCGACGACTCAATGATGCTGGCAGAGGCGGCGCAGGGCATCGGGCCCCACCGGCTCCTCGGCGAGCAGCGGCACCACGGCGTAGCGGCTGGCGTGTTGCTGCTCGACCGCCTCGATATGGGGCAACTGGCGCTCGGCCCGCAGTTGCAGCAGCGGTGAGCTGACCGCGGCTTGCTGCAAGCTGTGGTTGATAAGCCAGCCCCAGGGCTCGATACCGGCCCGGCGCAGGTCGGCTTGCAGATTGGCCGCCTCCTGCACCGGGGTCGGCTCGGGCAGCGTCACAATCAACACCTTGGTCTGCTTGGGATCCTGCAACTGCATCATGGGGGTGGTGAAGTGCAGCCCCTTGCTTCCCATCTGGCGAGCGATCTCCCTGTGGTAGGCGCCGGTGGCGTCGAGCAGCAGCAGGGTGTGGCCGGTGGGGGCAGTATCCATTACCACGAAGCGCTTGCCCGCCTCGCGAATAATGCGCGAGAAGGCCTGAAACACGGCGATCTCCTCGGTACAGGGGGAGCGCAAGTCCTCCTCCAGCAGTGCCCGCCCCTGCTCATCCAGGGCTGCTCCCTTGGTGGCCAGCACCTGGGCGCGGTAACGCTCGGTCTCGGCGTGGGGGTCGATGCGGCTCACCTCCAGATGATGCAGGCTACCTGCCAGCGTCTCGCTCAGGTGCGCGGCGGGATCCGAGGTGGTGAGGTGCACCGGCAAACCGCGGCTGGCCAGCTCCACCGCCACGGCGGCCGCCAGCGTGGTTTTGCCTACCCCGCCCTTGCCCATCAGCATGATGAGGCCGTGACCGTCGGCGGCCAGCTCGTCTACCAGCGAACTCAACTCGGGCTGGGCTTGCTTGACAGTGGACTCTACTGCCGGAGATTGAGCGGCGGTTCCCTCTGATTGCAGCAGCTGGCGCAAACTGTCGACCCCCACCAGATTGGTGGCCAGCAGCGGGATATGATCCTGCGCCAGCCCCTTTATCCCCTGCGGCATCTGTACAAGAGCCTGTTGCTCACGCTGCCAGAGCGCCATTGCCAGCGGATCTCCGGCAATGGCGCCTTCGGGGAAGAGGCCATTGATCACCAGTTGCTGATTCAACAAGCCGATGGCGGCCAGCTCCTCATGGGTGCGGGCCACTTCCCGCAGAGTGGATTGCTGGGCGCGCGCCACCAGCACCAGACGGGTGCGGGCAGCATCTGCCAGGGCGGCGACCGCCTCGCCATACTGGCTGCGCTGCTTCTCCAGCCCCGCCAGCGGGCCAAGGCAGGAGGCATCCCCCTTGCCCTGCTCCAGAAATTCGCTCCAGGCTCCCGGCAGTTGCAGCAGCCGGATGGTGTGGCCGGTTGGGGCCGTATCAAAGACGATATGGTCATACTCGGCCAGCAGCGCCGGGTCGGTCAGCAGCGCGGTGAACTCGTCAAAGGCGGCGATCTCGGTGGTGCAGGCGCCGGAGAGCTGCTCCTCGATGCTGCGCACCACGCTCTCGGGCAACTTGCCGCGCACCGGCCCGACAATCCGCTCCCGATAGGCTTTGGCCGCCGCGGGGGGATCTATCTCCAGCGCCGACAAACCGGGCACAGCGGCGATGACGGTGACGCGATTGCCGATCTCGGTGGCAAACACCTGCCCCACGTTGGAGGCAGGGTCTGTGCTCACCAGCAGCACCCGCTTGCCAATATCACACAGCGCCACCGCACTGGCGCAGGCCAGCGAGGTCTTGCCCACCCCGCCCTTGCCGGTGAAAAAGAGAAACGGCGGTGGATTGGTCAGAAAATAGTACATAGCCTCTCCCGAATGGTGCATCACGACTCAGCAGCAACCGCTGCCAGAGCAGCAGCCGCCCTTGACGATCCCCTTGATGGCCGCTTGCGGCGCTGGCAGCCCGGCATAACGAGCCAACTCGCTGCGGCTCGGGTAACGGCCGGTCAACACCACCTGCCCTTCCACCAGCACCAGCGGCAACCCCTCCTCCCCGGCGTGGGTCAGAAAAGCGCTGACGGCAGGTGTCTCGGCAAATTGCATCGGCTGCTGGGCCAGATTGAAACGCTCGATGGCCACTCCCTGCTCTTTGGCCCAGGCAAGGTCGGCTGCGAAGGTGACCAGTGCCTGATCAACCTCGGTACCGCAGACACCGCTGGAGCAGCAGAGGGCGGGATCAAAAATCTGAATGGAGGACATGGCATTACTCCTTGTTGCAGCAGGGCTGCGCAGGCAGAACATGAGGGGAGCAGGCTGACTCGGCACGCATCACGCCGCACGCCTCGGGATGACCGGCGCAGCACTCCTCGGTGAGGTAGGCGATCACATTCAGCATCAGGGGAATATTGGCGCGGTAGCGCAGAAAGCGCCCCTCCTGCTCCACCGACAGCAGACCGGTGTTGAGCATCGCCTTGAGGTGAAACGAGAGGGTATTGGGGGCAATATCGAGCTCGCTGGCCAGTTCACCGGCGACCCGCCCCTCCAGCCCGGCCTTCACCAGCAGCCGCCATACATCGAGCCGGATGCCGGATGCCAGCGATTCAAAGACCTTGGTGGCCATCTCTTTGTTCATCTTCACTCCCCTTGGTGTGACCTTTTATTTCAACTATACAAGAATTATTGAAATGATCAAGATACGTACCGAAGCGAAGATACGAGGTGCTGGTATCAAACCAGGCTGACTGGAGAATCGACGAGTGAACAACCGTTGAGGACGACCACACAGGGGTCATCGCAGATAAACAGACGCCCTCCAGAGGGAGGGCGTATCAGAGTATTTGACCGGCAGCACAGTCAGCGCTGCCGGGGCAATCAGACGAACGCGTGCCTTATTTGGCAGCTGGCACAGCGTTGAAGGTGAGCAGGGCCGCCTTGTTGGCATCGCTCAGAGTCAGCTGGTTGCCGTTGATGGAGTAGGTTGCCACCTTCTCCAGCTTTTGCAGGAACTCGGTCTCTTTGTTCATGGCGTCGCCGATGCACATCATGCGAGTGGAGCCCATGGCGCCCAGCGTCAAGACACCGTCACCCTGCTTGGTAATACCGCCAAAATAGCGGTTGCAGCCGCCCTTGCCCGCCACCTTGCCGTCGACCACTTGCAGGGTGAAGGTATCGCCGGTGGCGCCTTGCAGCTGCCAGCTGGATGCTTGCAGTTGAGCCATGCTGGAACCTGTTGCCATTGCGCAGCCTCCCAGTGCCAGCGCGGCCAGCAGAGTCAGTTTCTTGTTCATGGATTCACCTCTTAATGATTAGAGCCATCAATACGGCAGCCTGTTTAACATGGCTGACGCCCATGCCAAAGGATTTTATTGTGATCTCCCTTCACTTTACTACCAGCTGGCATGTGCCATGCTTAGGCTCAGTTCCGGACCCAGGGAGGGGAAACGAATGGTCAAATCGCTCATCATCACACTGCTTGCAACCTGCGCCAGCATGGCCGCACAGGCCGCCGACTGGGCAGTGGTTCAGCCGCAATCCAACCCGTCTCTCTATGTCAAAAGTTACTCGGGTGTGCTGCTCAATGGCCATAGCCATCACAGCGACAGTTTTGATCTCTGGCTGGTCAATAGCGGCTATCAATATCCGGTGGTGGATGATGTGACCCTCTTTATGGAAGCGGGCCCGGCGGTGGCGGATCAGAATCGCACATCCGGTTTCAATATGAGTTCGGGGGTACGCTACCAGCTCTCTCCGGCATTCAATATCGGCAGCCAGATCAAGCATCTCGATCTCGACAAGGCCAGCACCCTGCTGGAGCTCAACTCCAGCCTGCTGCTGACCCCCAGACTCTCCCTCACCGCCAACTACGGCGTCAGCGCCATCACTGCCGATCAGGCGCTGAGCCTGGGCGTCGGCTTCAATTTCTGATGATCACAACAGCGGCGTGGCGCTCACCACCACGCCGTTGCGATCCGCATAGACATAATCCCCTTCGTGGATGGTCACCCCGGCAAAGCTGACCACAGCCCCCAGCTCTCCCAATCCCCGCTTCTCGGTCTTGACCGGACAGGCCGCCAGCGCCTTGACCCCGAGCGCCAATGTCGCCAGGGTGCCCACATCCCGCGCCGCGCCGTGGATCAGGATCCCCTCCCACCCCTGCTCCACCGCCTTGACCGCCAGTTGATCGCCAAGCAGCGCACGGCGCAGCGAGCCGCCGCCGTCGATCACCATCACCTTGCCGTGACCGGGGCGGGTCACCAGATCCCGCACCAGACTGTTGTCTTCATAACAGGAGAGCGTTACGGCGCGACCATAAAAGAGGGCCTTGCCGCCAAAATCCTGAAACACCGGGTCGGCCACTTGCAGCAAGTCGCCATGTTGATCGCAGAGGTCGGGCAGGAGATCCAGCATGATTTGATTCCTTTCAGATACATGAAGGTGTTCATTCTTTCATCAGGCAAGGTTTCTGGCAATCCAGAAGGATTCAATATTGCCCAGACAAACTGCTGATTTATCCATCAATACTGGTGTCAGCCAGAGCTGGCCATCCTCCACCCAGTAGATGGCGTTCTGGCCAAAACTCGCTGCCAGCTGACGAGCTTGTGGCAGGGATAGCGCCACCGCCAGCGATGACTCCTGCCAGCGTTCGTCCGGGTCAGATCCCCAAAACGGCCCCACCACGGGTACCTGCAAATCCACGGTCAGATGGCGCCACAGTGCCCGTTCCCGCCGTATATTGCGTCGTTGTGTGACCCACTGGCTGGCCGGATTCCAGGCTGTGATGATGGCAAAAGCAGACCAGTCTAGTGGCTCAAATGGCGCGATAAAGCAGATTTTCTTGTAGTTTTCCCACAAATTCATGTCAATCACATGTTACATTCCATTACATTTTGTAGGGGCGAAAACCCGGTTCAGGCCAAGTATGATGCAGCTGTACCAGGGTTTGACCTATATCAAATCAGAGTTAAAAAGTTGCTATCTGACGGCAAAGAGTGTTGTTATGCTCCTGTTAACTGATAAAATGCGGCCACTTTCGTAATGGACGACCTTTCCAGGCTCTGCTCGACCAGACTTGTCGGGAACCTATAAGTGGCACAGGGATACTTGCCGGTACTGATGCCTAATTCGCGATATTCCGACCTGACTCTCATACCCAGGATGACGTAATAAATTTTCAGGATCAGTCAGGAAATCGGTTTGAAACGCCAAAGAGTGTTAAATTTAAGATAATTAACTGATAAGAATCTGGGAATACTCATGCAAACACCACACATTCTGATCGTCGAAGACGAGCTGGTCACACGCAATACCCTGAAAAGCATTTTTGAAGCCGAAGGCTACATCGTGCTCGAAGCCAACAACGGCGACGAAATGCACCAGGCCCTCACTTCCCACACCATCAATCTGGTGATCATGGACATCAACCTGCCAGGCAAGAACGGCCTGCTGCTGGCCCGTGAGCTGCGTGAGAACGACAACATCGCCCTGATGTTCCTGACCGGTCGTGACAACGAAGTGGACAAGATCCTGGGTCTGGAGATCGGCGCCGATGATTACATCACCAAGCCGTTCAACCCGCGCGAGCTGACCATCCGTGCCCGCAACCTGCTGAGCCGCACCATGAACGTGGCTGCCGGTGGCGAAGAGAAGAAGCTGGTTGAGCGCTACCTGTTCAACGGCTGGGCGCTGGATATCAACAGCCGCGCCCTGGTCAGCCCCACTGGCGACATGTTCAAGCTGCCGCGCTCCGAGTTCCGCGCCATGCTGCACTTCTGCGAAAACCCGGGCCAGATCCAGACCCGTGCCGAGCTGCTGAAGAAGATGACCGGCCGTGAGCTCAAACCCCACGACCGTACCGTCGATGTGACCATCCGTCGCATTCGCAAGCACTTCGAAAGCGTCAACGATACTCCGGAGATCATCGCCACCATCCACGGTGAAGGCTACCGTTTCTGTGGTGAGCTGGAGCAGGAATAAGCTCCCGCGACGCTGTTGATCTGAAAAGGCGCCTCGGGCGCCTTTTCTGTCTCTGCGGTTTGCCTTAAAGCTGAGAAACGGTGAGCGTGACGTCGAACGCCGCACAAGGCAGATGAAAAACAAAAAGCCCACTCGCAGGAGTGGGCTTTTTGTTTTTAAGCTGGAGCGGGCAGCGGGAATCGAACCCGCATCATCAGCTTGGAAGGCTGAGGTAATAGCCATTATACGATGCCCGCCTGGCATCTGAAATTTGGAGCGGGTGATGGGAATCGAACCCACGTATGCAGCTTGGGAAGCTACCGTTCTACCATTGAACTACACCCGCGTCAGGGCTCCTACTATATGCATTTTGCCGCTGAGCGCAATGGCGCCTTTGCCACTTTTTTCAATAAATCAACCTGTTCGGACAAGGATTGAACAGACGGTTGCTTTTTCAATCAAACATTTTCAACACAGATAATTTACAAGGTTGCCAAGGCCAAACGGCAAGGATAGTCTTGCGTCACTCGACGCGAGGATGGTGGTAATGGATAAAAAAACGCAAAAACGTCTCTATGGCTGGTTGCGCAAGCAATCGAGTCACGGTCGCCGCTGGATCACGATATCCATCGCTTTTGGCCTTGGCCAGGGCATTCTGATGGTGGCGCAAGCTTGGCTGCTGGCGACCCTGTTGCACGGCTTTATCATCGAAGGCTCAACGCCTGAGCAATCCATCACGCTCTTTATTACCCTGCTGCTGGTGACGCTAGGCAAAGCGGCGCTGGCCTACGGCCGCGAAGTGGCCAGCTTCAAGGCGGGCAGCGCGGTGCGCCAGACCATCCGCCAGCTGGTGCTCACTCGCTTGAGTCGCCTCGGCCCTGCCTATATCCAGCGCCGTCCGGCCGGTAGCTGGGCCAGCCTGTTGCTGGAACAGATTGAAAACATGCAGGATTTCTTCTCCCGCTATCTGCCGCAGATGGCCATCGCCGTCTTTATTCCAGTGGTCATTCTGGTGGCCGTGTTCCCGGTCAACTGGGCGGCGGGTCTGATCCTGCTGGGCACTGCGCCCCTCATCCCCATCTTTATGATCCTGGTGGGTGTGGGCGCCGCTGATGCCAACCGCCGCAATTTTCAGGCGCTGGCCCGTCTCTCCGGCCACTTCCTCGATCGCCTGAAGGGGCTGCGTACCCTGCAACTCTTTATGCGTACCCAGGCGGAAGGTGACGCGATTCGCGACGCCTCGGAAGATTTTCGCGAGCGCACCATGGAGGTGCTGCGCCTGGCGTTTTTGAGCACCGCCGTGCTGGAGTTCTTCGCAGCCATTTCAGTGGCTCTGGTTGCCGTCTACTTTGGCTTCTCTTATATCGACCATCTGAACTTTGGTAGCTATGGGGTAAAGGTCACCCTCTTTACCGGCCTGTTCGTGCTGTTTCTCGCCCCCGAGTTCTACGCCCCGCTGCGGGAACTGGGTGCCCACTACCACGCCAAGGCACAGGCTATCGGCGCTGCCGAGCAGCTGCTTGAATTTCTAGAAGCCGAGGTGAGCGAACCGGCCGCAGGCACGGCGCCGTTCCATGCCGACAGCCCGGTCAAGGTAGAGGCCAGAGGTCTTGAAGTACTGAGCGCCGAAGGGAAGGTGCTGGTCGGCCCTATCGACTTCACTTTGGAAGCCGGTTCGCGTACCGCCCTCATCGGCGTCAGCGGCGCAGGCAAGAGCTCGCTGGTCAACGCCCTGCTCGGCTTTGCCCCCTATCGCGGTGAGCTCAAGGTCAACGGGCAGGAGCTTGCCACCCTCGACATGAGCCAGTGGCGCCTGCAGCTGGGCTGGCTCTCGCAAAACCCGCAGCTGTTCCACGCCTCCTTGCGCGACAACCTGCTGCTGGCCAAACCAACGGCCAGCGACGCCGAGCTGGAAGATGCCCTGAAACGGGCGCAAGCGTGGGAATTTGCCATGGAGAAGGGGCTCGACTATCCGGTCGGCGATCAGGCAGGCGGCCTCTCGGTCGGTCAGGCCCAGCGCCTCGCCCTGGCGCGCACCCTGCTCAAATCAACCCAGCTGATGGTGCTCGATGAACCGACCGCCAGTCTGGATCGCCACTCCGAACGCGCCATCATGACCACCCTTGAGCAGGCGATGGCTGGCCAGACCCTGCTGATGATCACCCACCGCCTCGACCAGCTTACCAAGATGGACAAGATAATGGTGCTGGCCCGCGGCCAGCTGGTGGAGCAAGGCAGCTTCCAGCAACTTAGTTCTGGGCAGGGGCATTTTGCCCGCCTGCTCTCCCAACGTTCCGGAGGTTCTCTCGATGAGTGATCTGTTGCCGTTTCTGCGCCTCTATCGCCAACACTGGCTCAGCCTCACCATTGGTTTGCTGCTAGCGCTGGTGACCCTGGCCGCCGGCATGGGGCTGCTCTCCCTCTCCGGCTGGTTCCTCTCCGCCGCCGCCGTGGCGGGAATGACCGTTGCGACGACCCATGCCTTTAACTACATGACCCCCGCGGGCGGGGTGCGCTTCTTCTCCATCGTCCGCACAGCCGGTCGCTGGGGTGAGCGGGTAGTGAGCCACGACGCCACCTTCAGGGTACTGACCCGACTACGGGTCTGGTTCTGGCAGAAACTCTCGCCGCTCTCCACCGGTACCCTGGCCGGTTTCCGTCAGGCGGATCTGCTCAACCGACTGGTGGCCGACATCGATGCGATGGACCACGTCTATCTGCGGCTGATCACCCCCATAGGCGCGGCCCTGCTCAGCACCGCCGGACTGGTCTTCTTCCTGTCGTTTTTCGACAGCCGTCTCGCCCTCACCCTGGGTGCCATTCTGCTGTTTGGCATGATTGCCCTGCCGCTGGTGTTCTACTTCCTCGGCCGTCGCCCCGGTCAGGCGCTGATTGCCGAAAAATCAACCCTGCGTACCCGGATGGTGGACTATCTGGATGGTCAGGCCGAGCTGCAGATGTTTGCCGCCGCCCCCAAGGCGCTGGTTGAGCTGCAACAAGCCGAACAGGCGCTGCTCGCCGCGCAGGCCCGGATGGCCAAGGTGAGCGGGCTGGCCAACTTCTCGGTGCAACTGCTGAGCGGCTGGACCCTGACCCTGATGCTCTGGCTGGCCGGTCATGGGGTAGCGGGTGCGGTGCCCGACCCCATTACCGCATTGATGGTCTTTGCCACCCTGGCAAGCTTCGAGGCACTGATGCCGCTGGCGGGGGCTTTCCAGCACCTCTCCACCAGCCTTACCTCGGCACGCCGCCTGAACGAGATCCTGCAAGAGGCCAAAGCCCCCGTGTGGGGCGACGAGCAGACCCATGCCACCGCTGGCGCGCTGCAGATCAATGACCTCTATTTTGGCTACCCCGGCAACCTCCAGCCGGTGCTGCGTGGCTGCACCCTGCAACAGCACGCCGGTGAGAAGCTGGCGCTGCTGGGCCAGACCGGCTGCGGCAAATCGACCCTGATGGGGCTGCTGACCCGGGAGTGGAGCCCGCAAGCAGGCAAGATCCTGCTCGATGGCAAGCCGCTCACCGACTACAGCGAAGGGGCGCTGCGCGCCTCCATCTCGGTGGTGAGCCAGCGGGTGCATCTGTTTGCCGATAACCTGCGCGGTAACCTCAAACTGGCAGCGCCGACTGCCACTGACGAGCAGCTGGTCGAGGTGCTGACCCAGGTCGGACTGGCCAATCTGCTGGAAGATGAGGCGGGCCTCGACGCCTGGCTCGGTGACGGCGGCCGCCCCCTCTCCGGTGGTGAGCGTCGCCGTATCGGCATCGCCCGCGCCCTGCTGCACGATGCGCCGCTCTGGCTGCTGGACGAGCCGACCGAAGGGCTCGACAGTCAGACAGAGCGGGAGATCATGGATCTGCTGTTCCGGCTCGGGGCAGATCGCACCTTGCTGCTCATCTCCCACCGCCTGCTGGGGATGGAACAGATGGACCGGATTGCCCTGATGGAAGAGGGACAGATCCGCCTCTGCGCCCCTCACAACGAGCTGCTGGCGGATGATTACTACCGCAGCCTCTATCAGCGGCTGGCTCCTGTTTGATATCAGGCTGATGGGGGTCACACCCTGACAAACGGGCGCAAAACGGGGCTGGTCGCCGCAGGCGGCTGGCCCCTATAATGTCCCCCTCATTATTCAACAAGATGCCGACATGGAGCGCCTGCGCATTTCTACTGTCCTCATCACCGACACAAGATACGAGACGATGAAACGCCTGATCCTGATGATGCCCCTGATTGCCTCCGGCTGTGCCAACTACGCCTTCAACAGCAATCTGGATAAAGAGAACTTCGACGAATACTTCAAACCCGGTAGCGTGCGCATCTATGAACAGGATGAGCTGGCTGACCTCAACTACCTCTACCTCGGCACCATCGAGGGTGAATCCTGCCAGGCCGATGCCAACCAGCCGGTGCCCAACGCCGGTGAAGCGCGCACCCTGGCCCGCCGCCGTGCCGCCGACATGGGTGGCAACGGCGTCACCATCGACAAGTGCGCCGAGTTCAGCGACACCCCGGGCTGCCTGAAACAGGTGATCTGCTACGGGCAGGCGCTGAAAGTGGCCGAAGAGAAGTAACTCACTGTCATGGCCCTCGCTATCGTTCGCCTTGGCAGCCCGCGCCTGCCCGATGAGGGGCTGCGGATCGGCACGGTGCGCCGCCCGCCCCGCGGCGTCCCCAAGAGCGAATTTGCCAGCCAGCATTGGTACGATGTCTGGTTTCCCATCCTGGCCCCCAGCAGCGAGACCATGAAGCTGGGGCAGGCAGCCGAGACACCCGCCCAGTGGGCAGCGTTTGGCAAACAGTACAAGGCCGAGATGGCGCAACCTGCCGCCAGGCACGATCTGGCTCTGCTGGCCGCCCTCTCTCATACCACCAACCTCTCGGTCGGTTGCTACTGCGAGCAGGAGTCCCGCTGCCATCGCGCTATCTTGAAAGAGCTGCTGGTAGCCGCAGGCGCCGCCATCCGCTAACTCGGTGAGCGACAGCGATGGGATGGGGAATCGCGTCAGCCTGTATTCGGCAACCATCAGACATTGGATAGACAGAGAGGGCATCCCGCGGGATGCCCTCTCTCGTTGTATTCACACCTGCCGCGCCACGCTCGGCAGCAGCGGCTCGATGCACCTCGCCTATTGCAGACTGGGCTCCAGCAGCTGCTGCCGTAGCGAGGTCTCCTCGGCCTGAGTCATGGCATGTTCCGCCACCCCGGCGGCAGGCTCGATGGCCAGCCAGTGGGCAAGGTCGGCGGCGGTCTCCTCCAGCGGCCGGAAGTTCAACCCGTGGACGATGGCCGCCTCGGCGCTTATAGAGCCGTAACCGGCAAACTCCGCCTGCGCGCAGGGCAGCAGGGTGGGATAGCTCTGCCAGGGCTCGATTCCGGCCGCCATCAGGGTCGACCAAGGCAGCCACTCGGGCTGGATGGAGCGAGCTGGCTGCAACCTAGCGCTCAGCCGCTCCAGCCAGTCACTCAAGGTAATACCGGGTTTGAGCAGGTTGAATATGCCCCCCAACTGCTGCTCGGCGGCCCGCAGTACAAACTCGGCGCAGTCGCGCACATCGAGATACTGCAAGCGATCCTCGCCACTGCCCGGCAGCAACCAGGGCCCGCCCTGCTGCACCCGCTTAATCCACCAGGCCATGCGCCCGGTAGGATCATGGGGGCCGCACAGCACGCCCGGGCGCAGGATGCAAAGCCGCTCGCCCCAGCGGGCGCGATACTCCTGCTCGCACAACACCTTGAGGGGGCCATAGTCAGTGGGCATTTCCCCTTCGGGGATAGCATGCAGCGGCGCCGACTCATCCATCCCGGGCATTGAGAAATCGCGATAGACGCTGATGGTGGAGATAAAGATGAGCCGCGCGCAGCGCCCGAGTAAAGCTGCCGAGAGGCTCGCCGCCTGCTCGGGGCGATAGCAGCAGGTATCGATGACGAGATCCCACTGCAACCCGGCCCCTTGCAGGGCGCTCAGGCTCTTGTCCCTGTCGCCGGTGAGCTGCACCAGATCGCGCCAATCCGGATGCTGGTGCAGGCCGCGATTGAACAGCGTCACTTCATGGCCCCAATCCAACGCCAGCGCGGTGAGGTGACGCCCCAAAAAGCCGGTGCCACCGATAATCAGCAGTTTCATCCCTCTCCCTCCCCCTTCGGCGCGAGTGCGCACATTTCATCCTGACACGCCTGTTGCCTCCACCCTACGCAACTCGGCGCGCGGGCACAGCCCCCGACTGGCCGGGATGGGACAGGGATCACGGCAGCGCCGCAGAAAAGGGCGTAATGAGGCCAAGCCTGCGTTTTGGGGCCGTCTGTGCTAAATTGCCGGGGTTTTCAGTCAGGATCCGCCATGAAGTTCGAAATCGACACCCTCGGGATCATCCGCTCTCCCTACAAGGAGAAGTTCGCCATCCCCCGCCAGCCCGGACTGGTCAAATCGGCCCGCGCCCGCCTCGAGCTGCTCCCCCCTTACGATCAGCCGGATGTGCTGCGCGGCATCGAGCAGTTCTCCCATCTGTGGCTCAGCTTCGTCTTTCACCAGACCATGGCGCAGGGCTGGCACCCAACGGTGCGCCCGCCGCGCCTTGGCGGCAACGAACGGGTCGGCGTCTTTGCCACTCGCTCCACCTTCCGCCCCAATCCGCTAGGGCTCTCGGTGGTCGAGCTGCACGGGGTCGGTCGCGAGCGGGGCAAGCTGTGGCTGGAGCTGGGGGCGGTGGATCTGCTCGATGGCACCCCCATCGTCGATATCAAACCCTATATTCCCTATGCCGACAGCCTGCCGGATGCCCGTGGTGGCTTTGCCCCCGACGCACCCACCCCGCCGCTGGCGGTGAACTTCAGTGCCGAGGCCGAGCAGCAGTTGCAACCCTGGCTCAAGGCCCATCCCGAGCTGCGCCAGCTGGTGAGCGAAGTGCTGGCACAAGATCCGCGCCCCGCCTACAAGAAGGGCAAGCCCGATGAGAAGGAGTACGGGGTGCGGCTGTTTGACTGCAACGTCCGTTTTCGCATCAGCGAGCCGGATTGCTTGGTGCTGGCCATCGAGCCTGCCTGAACCTGGGGGGGCTGACATCGCTGATGCTATTTCACGCCTTCTTCACGTCACAAGGGGCTTAATGAGCCTGTAAATTGTGTGGCATTGATCAGACTATCCACCCGGTTGCCAGTGATACCATGCAGACAGCAGAGGGCATCTCCTCTCTGACTGATGTCAGAAGCAGGCTATCGATGTATGGCAAGCATGGTAGCTCTGCTATTGCCGCCAAAGGATCTGGCCTCGCCCCGACACGTTTGAGTGCGGGGATGCCAAACGGATGTGACAGCACTTCGAAGGAACAAACCTATGCTGATGAACAGTGAACAACGTTATGGCACCCTGAATATCGGGCTGCACTGGCTGACCCTGTGGGCCATGATCGCCGTCTACGCCCTGATCGAATTTCGCGATATTTTCCCTAAAGGGGACCCTGGCCGTGATTTGATGAAGGAGTGGCACTTTATGCTGGGGCTGCTTATCTTCGCCCTGGTCTTTGTCAGACTGGCCCTGCGCTGGATGAGCCCGACGCCGCGTATCGTGCCCGAGCTCTCCCCGATCATGCACAAGCTGGCAAAACTGGCCCACCTCGCCCTCTACGGTTTTCTGATTCTCACCCCGCTGTTTGGCTGGCTGCTGCTGAGCGCCGCGGGCAAGCCCATCCCCTTCTTCGGGCTTGAGCTGCCTGCCCTGCTCTCCCCCAGTCCGGATCTCAAGGGGCTGATCAAGGAGGTGCACGAGACGCTGGGTAATATCGGTTACGCCCTGATCGGCCTGCACACGGTGGCGGCCCTCTATCACCACCATATTCTCAAAGACAACACCCTCACCAATATGCTGCCGCCGCGCCGCAGCTAACGGGTAACGGGGAAATGCAGAGGGGGCCATCGTGGCCCCCTCTCTGTTTTCCTTAACAACCGTTATCTGCACCGCTGGCAAACGGCATCACTCCTGCTTGGCCAGCTCCTCAGCCGGCTTGCCTTTCGGCTCGTGCGGCAGCTTTTTCACATTGCTCTTGCTCTCCGGCTGCTTGCTCCCGGACGAACTGTTTTCAGACAAGGCTTGCAACACAGGATCAGCCTTGCCGGCCACGGTGGGCTGGGACTGGCCAACAAAGTTGCCGCCCTTGCAGATGGAAAGACTGCCCCCCTTGAAGATCCCCTGCATCTTGCCGCTCTCCAGGATCTCCACCTCGGCGGAGGTACAGGTGCCTTCCAGCAGACCATTGATGATCACTTGGGGCGCACTCACATCCCCCTCAACACTGCCGCCCTGCATGATGCGCAGCACACCACCGATGAGCTGGATGGTGCCGTTGATCTGACCGCGCACCTCCAGATCCCCCTCCACCTGCAACTCCCCCTTGAAGCGGGCACCGGCTGCAATCACGGTGGCTCCCGCCGACGCAGTAGCCGCACCACCTTTGTTTCTTCCAAACATCCGTACTCTCTCCACAAACCACACAAGCAGAACCAGCGGCATCGGCGCCACTGGCCACAGAAAACAGGGCGACCCCAGCACGTAGAGCAGCAAGGCTGCCCCCCAGCAGAGCCAGACAATATAGAGGAGGTCGCTGCGCTCACGCTGTTGCAGTCGCGCCAGCAGCCTTCCGGCCATCTCTCTCATCGCATCAAACCTTTCGCAACATGACTGCCGACCAGCAGGCCATCGACAACCCGGACCATGGTTAAACGACCAGTTGGCGCGAACTCTGAAGTCCCGCTGATTCAGTCCCGATACAGCCGGGATGCATTAGGATTCGAATTGACTCGAAGCGACATACACTTTCTAATTGACAGCCTGGATCCCTATGACCGCTCACATCATGAAAATTCTGTTGGTCGAAGACGACAAGCTGCTCAATCACCACCTCTCCTCTCTGCTGACCGAAGCCGACAATCAGGTCTACAGCACCGACCAGGCCGGGATTGCACTGCACTACGCCGCCGACTATCCCATTGATGTGGCCATCATCGACCTCGGTCTGCCCGATATGGACGGCCTGCAACTGATCCGGCAACTGCGTGAACGGCAGATCCCCTTCCCCATCATTGTGCTGACCGCCCGTGGCAACTGGCAGGACAAGGTCGAAGGACTGGAAGCAGGTGCTGATGACTATCTGGTCAAACCGTTCCAGAAAGATGAGCTGCTGGCCCGACTCAATGCGCTGGTGCGCCGCAGCGCCGGTTTTATCTCGCCGAAGGTGAAGGCCGGTGATTACGAGCTGGATCTCTCCCGCAAGGAGCTGACTATCGCCGGTGAAGTGGCGGTGCTCACCAGCTTTGAATACCTCATTCTGGAGTACCTGATGCGCAACGCCCGTCAGGTGGTCTCCAAGCAGCAACTGCTCGACCAGCTCTACGGCGACGGCGAAGGGGATCCCAACACCATCGAGGTAATGGTGAGCCGCCTGCGCAAGAAGCTGGATCCGGAAGGGACGATTCAACCCATCTCCACCATCCGGCGTCAGGGTTACATCTTCAACCTCTCCTGTAACTGATGCAGTTTCATCTGCCGCGCCCCATCAAGATGATCCGCAGCTCACTGCACATCAAACTGCTGCTCAGCTCGCTGCTGGTCATCGCGCTGATCATGGGGTTTGCCGTCTACGCCCTCTACCTCGGCCACGTCGAGGAGCAGACCCAGAAGGCCAGCGCCCGGATGCAGGAGAACCTGGCCAAGCTGTTTTCCTCCACCGAGCCGGATGACAAGGGGTCGAACGTCGAGCTGGGGCGGATATCCCGTGGTGCAGGGGATCGCAACCTCGATACCCTGATCTGCCGCGCCGATGGCGATCTGGTCTGGTCGAGCCTCCATATGCCGGAGGTGATCAAGGCCAAACAGACCATTTGCGGCGATCTGATGAAGTATCTGGGGGGGATGGATCTCGACTACTTCTTCAAGAAGCACACCATCAAGAACGGCGAGAGCTACTTCGTCTACAGCCTGCGGTTTATCCGCAATCCCGGCAGCGGCACCACCGCCTACTACGTGGTGATGATCGACTCGGCCAAACGCTACCACGAAGAGTCCCGCACCTACCTCTACCAGACCGCCAAACAGGCGCTGCTCGCCTATATGCTGCTGGCCGGGCTGCTGCTGCTCACCACCTTCTGGAGCCTCAGCTCCCTGCGCACCATCGCCCGTCAGATCGACGATATCCGGGCCGGCAAGCGCGATGACCTCTCGAGCGATTTTGAGCGGGAGCTGGCCCCGCTGACCGACTCCATCAACCAGCTGCTGGAAAACGAACGCCAGCAGACCCAGCGCTACCAGCACGCCCTCAACGATCTCGCCCACAGCCTGAAAACCCGGCTGGCGCTGATCCAGATCACCACCCGCGAAGTGAAGCTGGGGCGGGAGATCCACGACAACATCAACGAGCAGATCCTCACCATGGATCAGATGATCCAGTATCAGCTCAGACGAGCCGTGACCGGCCGCCAGCGCCTTGCCAGCAAGGGTACCGAGCCGGTGCCGCTGATTGAAAAACTGCTGGCCAGCCTGACCAAGGTCTATCGCCACAAGAAGCTGCAAACCCACTTCAAGTTCGATGATGACGCCCTCTTCCACGGCGAACAGGGCGACCTGATGGAGCTGATGGGCAACCTGCTCGACAACGCCTGCAAGTTTGCCATCAGCGAAGTGAAGGTGACGGTGCGCCGCCATCTCGAGCGGCTGCGTATCGAAGTGGAAGATGATGGCCCGGGAATCGACCCGGCCAAATCGGAGCAGATCTTCCAACGCGGCGTGCGGGCAGACAGTTCACCCGGTCAGGGTATAGGTCTGGCGGTGGTGACTGAAATCGTCCACAGCTATGGCGGCCAGATCCGGGTCGATGAATCCCCCCTCGGCGGCGCCCGCTTTACGCTAGACCTGCCCTGATCGGCATTGCCCTGCTCAACCTCGCCAGTAATGGCCCTATCACAAGGCCCCCGACCTCGGGGGCCTTGTGGTTTTTGCCACCCAAGTTGTTTTTGATCCGGCACTGATTATCGCCCCTCAGCCCTTCCACCACCGGCTTCAATCGGTATCATGGTGGCGCGGTAGCGTTGGCTTGATTAACTTGGCGATACACCTTATTTACTTGTCGGTGCTGATACCCATGAAGCCCAACAGACAATAATTTATAAAAGACTTAGTTCAAGGATGGTAAACTCAATGGGTGAAAAAGAGATAAGTATTACAACTGATGGTCTTGTACTTAAAGGCGATATTGTTGATGCTGTTTCAGCACCTATTTCAACCATGTGCAAAACTGCAGACACGATATTGAAGGTTGTTGACAACCTTGTTGGTTTACCTGCAGATTTTTTAAATTTTCATTTAAAAACATTTCGAGATACTTATGCTGAAGGGTACGAAAAAATACCTCTTAAACAGCGTATAGAGCCAACACTTCGCCTTGGCTGCAACATATTAAAAAATGTAGCCTACTCTGCCGAAGAACCTGAAATTCAAAAACTATTCGCACAGCTTTTATTGTCCGCATCGGATACGCAATATGAATCTGATGTTCACCCAAGCTATGCTTCAGTGATTAGTGAAATGACGGCACTGGATGCAAAGGTGCTTTACACTGAGTTTGGTGATTTCTGTAAGCAAGAAATTCTTGAAAGTTCCACAAAGGAAAAAGCATATTCTAGCCTTATTCGCCTGGGGTTAATAACATGGCAAGATCGAGATTACACTAATGAAGATCTAGTAAAGTTTGTGGGGAAAAAACATTACTCTGTCCCTCGTAGATTTGAAGACTATCCAAGAGTAATGGTGGATTTAATAAATGACATTCAAACGCTGAAAAATACAATTATAAAAGACAAGCAAACATCAACAAGACTAGAGAGAAAAGAACTTACTTTAACAAAGTTTGGCGCAGACTTTATCAGGACAGTTTGCCGAAATGAATGCTAATAAAATATTCAACATGAAGTAATGGCGCCTCTCAACCTTCAAGGTGAATAATGAGCAGAGTAATATTAAAAGGATTTATTATCGTCCCCTCCAACGATTTGGCTGCGGTCAAGGATGAGCTTGATAACCATATCCAGCTCACACGCGCTGAAACAGGCTGCCTGATCTTTAAGGTGACTCAAGACCCTCTCAATCCCTGCCGATTCGATGTCTATGAAGAGTTTGTTGATCAGGCGGCTTTTCAAGCGCACCAAGCCAGAGTCAAATCCTCTCGCTGGAGGAAAATAACCGTCAATGTCGAGCGACACTATACGGTAACTGGGATTGCATAAATCACAGCCTTGCCATTTTGGCCAAGGTGGCGAACCGGGAGTGGCGCAGAACTCTCCCCCCTCTCCCTACCGCGAATGCCCGATTACGCTGCGCTTATCGAGCCTGCGTTACTTCCACTCTTTGTTATTAAGGCCACTATGATCCGCCCATTATTAACAACCGATCTGGATGTCGCCGTCGAGCTCTGGTATCAGGCATCGGTGCAGGCCCACGACTTTATTCCCACCGCCTTTTGGCACGAGCAACGGGCGGCGATGCGCGATAGTTATCTGCCCGCCAGCCAGAGCTGGGTCTATGAGGAGGATGGACAGCTACTGGGCTTTATCTCCTGGTATCAGGGGTCTGTTGCCGCGCTGTTTATTTCCCCTGATCACCAATCACACGGGTTGGGTCGCCAACTGCTCGAACACCTCAAAGCCCAATATGACCGGCTCGAGTTGACGGTCTACGCCGAAAATGAGCAGGCGCGGCGCTTCTATTCCCGCAACGGTTTCAAAGAGGGTGAGCAGCAGTTGTGCGAGCATAGCGGTCGCCCCGAGCTGGTGATGCATTGGCAACGAGGATAAGCGGGTCGCCCATAGCGATGGCGAGCACGCTTTGCCTGTTTTGTGGCCGCCTTGAATGCCATGGCGGCATTCTCTACAATGACCCACTTTTTATTCATTTCGGGTTATATCGATGAGCGATACCAGCACCAAACCGGCTCTGCCGGATCACCTCTCCTGCAATCCCCGCAGCCCTCACTATGTGGCCGCCTGCTTCGAGCACCCGATCGGTATTCGCCTGAACGGCAAAGAGCGCACCGATGTCGAGGAGTACTGCATCAGCGAAGGTTGGGTGAAGATCCCCTCCCCCAAGGCGCTGGATCGCCGTGGTCAGCCCATCCTGATCAAGCTCAAGGGCACCGTTGAAGCCTTCTACAGCTAATCAGCGCGCTGCAGCGTGATAAACAAGGCCACCCTCGCGGTGGCCTTGTTGTTTCCGGTATTGGTGCTGGCGTCAGCGTTATCTAAGCGGCAGCCACCAGCCCACATTTCTCGCAGAGCGGCTCTTATACCCCCAACCGATCGCGCAGGGTGTACCAGGCAGCGCCCGCGGCGGTAAAGGGGATGCGGAACAGGCGGCCACCCGGGAAGGGGTAGTGCGGCAGTTTGGCGAATGCATCGAAGCGCTCCGCCTGACCGCTCAGCACCTCGGAGAGCAGCTTGCCCGCCAGATGGGTACAGGTGACGCCGTGGCCGCTGTAGCCCTGCATGTAGTAGATGTTGGGGCCGATGCGACCAAACTGTGGCAGCCGCGACAGGGTGAGCAGGAAGTTGCCGGTCCAGGTGTACTCCACCTTGACGTCGGCCAGTTGCGGGAAGGTTTTCAGCATCTTGGGGATGATCAGCCGCTCGATATCCGCCGGATCCCGCGCGCCATAGACAACGCCGCCGCCATAGAGCAGCCGGTGATCGCCGGAGGTACGGTAGTAGTCGAGCAGGTAGTTGCAATCCTCCAGACAGTAGTTCTGCGGCAAGAGTGACCGGGCCCGCTCCTCTCCCAGCACCTCGGTGGCGATCACCTGGGTGCCACAGGGCATGCTCTTGCTGGCCAGTTCCGGCACCAGATTGCCGAGGTAGGCATTGCCCGCCACCACCACAAAGCGCGCCTTCACCGCCCCCTTGGCGGTCTTGACCAAGGCTGGCTGCCCCGGGGTGATACTGGTGACGGCGGATTGTTCGAAGATCTGCCCGCCCTGGATGCGGATGGCTTCCGCCTCCCCCAACGCCAGATTGAGCGGGTGAATATGGCCGCCGCTCTTGTCGAGCAGGGCGCCGACGTAGCGATCGCTCGCGACCACCTCGCGCACCCCCTTGGCATCGAGCAGCTCCAGCTGGTCGTTGCCCCACTTCTGCCAGCGGGCGTATTGGGATTTGAGCTCGTGCAGCTGCTTCTCGGTCTCGGCGGCAAAGACGCCCCCCTCCTGCAGATCGCACTGGATGTTGTAGCGCTTGATCCGCTCGCGGATGATCTGGCCCCCCTCAAACAACATGGAACCGAGCAGCCTGGCCTGATCCGGCGGGCAGTTCGCTTCTATGGTGTCGATGTCGCGGCTGTAGGAGTTGACGATCTGGCCGCCATTGCGGCCGCTGGCGCCAAAGCCGACTCGTGCGGCCTCCAGCACCACCACCTTGTAGCCCTTTTCTACCAGATGCAGCGTGCTGGAGAGGCCGGTATAGCCCGCCCCGATGACGCAGACATCGCACTCCAGCTGCTCGGTCAATGTCGGATAGGGCGCGTGTTTATTGGCGCTGGCTGCGTAGTAACTGTTTACATGTTCGGTCATGATCCCTGTTTCCTTACCGGTTCGGTTGCCAAACTACTGTCAGGATTAAAAGCTCGCCGGGGTGTGGGCGCTGACGATGCGACAGGTCTCCCCCGACGGATTGCTGAAGCTGTGGGGCTCGCCGGTGTCGATCACATAGCTGTCGCCCGCCTCCAGCTGATAATTCTGGCCCGCCACCGTCAGGATCACCGACCCCTCCAGCACGGTGCCGACCTCCTCCCCCTGATGGGTTACCTGACCGCCGGTGTCGGTGCCGGGGGGATAGGTCTCCAGCATAAAGCCGAGCTGGCGGCGGTTGTTGCCGTTGTGCACCAGCTTGAGGGAGACCCCCTGACTGCCCAGCTCGATAAGCTGATCAGCCTTGATCACCACCTCCGGAGTGCGGCTCTCCTCCTCGGCGAAAAAGCGCGACAGCGGCAGGCCGTAGATGGTGAGCAGCTTTTGCAGGGAGGCGACGGAGGGGCTCACCTTGTCCTGCTCGATCATGCAGATGGCGCCGTGGGTCAGGCCGCTCAGCTCGGCCGCCCGCCGCTGGGAGAGCCCCAGCTGATGGCGCACCGCCGCCAGCCGTTCCCCCATGGTGCGCGCCCCGGCGTCAGCCGCACCCAACGGTCGAGCCACGCCCTCCCGGCTCTGCGGCCCGCTCATGACAAGCCCCCTGCTGCGCCATGTCTGCATCCTTGCATCATCAGCCTCTCCTGCTTGCGCGTGATCGCATCGGATCAGGCGCTGCCTGTTTACCCTGCTGGTTAAAATAGCCGACCAGCTTTCCCTTGCCGTTCACTATGTTACACAGCGAAACCGTTCATTATTTTGCACACCTGATTTACCATCTCCCGGTCGTTTGCCCACTTACAGCCTGCAAGCGAACTGGAGAAAGCGCGCTACACAGCCCATTTTCTAGCATGGCGCCCCCCAGCAATTCAAATATATTTAACACTTGAAAAACATTTCAGCTCAAATTATGGTCTTCCTGTGCTTATTATTTTATACGGCAGCGGCGCAGGAAGGGTCGGCTCACTCCGGCAACCAGCTGCTCTGACCCACACTCGAGGCTTCTCATGTCAGGAACAACATCCCACTCCAGCTTGATCACATCCCGCGCCTATATAGATGGACAGTGGTGCGAGGCCGCCAGCGGCCGCACCTTCGAGGTCACCAACCCCGCCAGCGGGGCCGTGATTACCCAGGTGCCCGACATGGATGCCGAGGATACCCGCCGCGCCATCGCGGCCGCCCACGCGGCGCAACCCGCCTGGGCTGCGCTGACCGCCAAGGAGCGCAGCAACAAGCTCTACGCCTGGTTTGCCGCCATCACCGCCCACAGCGACGAGCTGGCCCGCATCATGACCTGCGAGCAGGGCAAGCCGCTGGCGGAAGCAAAGGGCGAGGTGGCCTATGGCGCCAGCTTTATCCAGTGGTTCGCCGAGGAGGGCAAGCGCGCCTATGGCCGCACCATCCCGGGCTTTAGCGGCGATCGCCGGTTGGCCACCATCAAGCAGCCGGTGGGCGTGGTCGCCGCCATCACTCCGTGGAACTTCCCGATTGCCATGATCACCCGCAAGGCGGGCCCAGCGCTGGCCGCCGGTTGCACCATCGTCATCAAGCCCGCCGCCGAGACCCCGCTCTGCGCGCTGGCACTAGCCGCCCTGGCCGAGCAGGCGGGGATCCCCGCCGGGGTCATCAATATCGTCACCAGCCATCAGGCGAGCGCGGTGGGCAACGAGCTGTGCAGCAATCCGGTGGTGCGCAAGCTCTCCTTCACCGGCTCCACCCGCATCGGCAAGCTGCTGATGCGCCAGTGCGCCGACACCATGAAGAAGCTATCGCTGGAGCTGGGTGGCAACGCCCCCTTTATCGTCTTTGACGACGCCGACCTCGATGCCGCGGTGGCCGGGGCGCTCGCCTCCAAATACCGCAACGCCGGGCAGACCTGCGTCTGCGCCAACCGGATTCTGGTGCAGGCCAGTGTCTATGACGCCTTCGCCGAGAAGCTGACTGCCGCCGTCAAGGCCTTCAGGGTGGGAGATGGCATGGCGGAGGGCACCCAGATCGGCCCGCTCATCAACCCGGCTGCCGCCAGCAAGGTGGCCGAGCTGGTGCAGCAATCGGTCGCCGCCGGTGCCGAAGTGCTGCTGGGGGGCGAAGCTCACCCCGCCGGTCCCCTTTTTTACCGCCCCACCATTTTGGGCAAGGTGGATAAAACCAATCCCATCCTGCAGGAGGAGATCTTCGGCCCGGTCGCCCCGCTGGTGCGTTTCGAGAGCGAAGCCGAGGCCATCGCCATTGCCAACGACACCCCTTATGGACTGGCCGCCTACTTCTATGGCCGCGATATCGCCCGTGTGTGGCGCGTCGCCGAACAGTTGGAGTACGGCATGGTCGGCATCAACGAGGGGATCATCTCAACCGAGCTGGCCCCCTTTGGCGGCATCAAGGAGTCGGGTCTGGGCCGCGAAGGCGCTGCCGAGGGGCTGGAGGAGTATCTGGAGACCAAATACCTCTGCTTTGGCGCCATTCGCTAGGGCAGCAACAGAGAGACAAGGCGCCGCCGATCTGGCCCGATGGGCTGATCGGCGGTAATAGGCGCCAAAACGCCTGCCACATTTTCAGGGAATATCGGGGGCTGCGGCCCCTCAGGGAGGAAAGATGAGTCAGTCAGAATCAAACAAGGCGTGGCAAGCGCGCCGCGAAGCGGCCGTGGTCAATGGCGTCGGTACCCTGCTGCCGGTCTTTATCGACCGTGCGCAAAATGCCGAGCTGTGGGATGTGGAGGGCAACCGATACATCGACTTTGCCTCCGGCATCGCCGTGCTCAACACCGGCCACAACCATCCGAAAGTGGTGGCGGCGGTGCGCGATCAGCTTGAAAAGTTTAGTCACACCTGCTTTCAGGTCACCCCGTACCCGGGCTATATCGAGCTTGCCGAAAAGCTCAACGCCCTGGTGCCCGGCCCGACCCCGAAACGCACCCTGTTTCTCTCCACCGGCGCCGAGGCGGTCGAGAACGCCATCAAGATTGCCCGCGCCCACACCGGTCGCAGCGGCACCATCGCCTTCAAGGGGGGCTTTCACGGTCGCACCATGATGGGGATGGCGCTCACCGGCAAGGTAGTGCCCTACAAGACCGGCTTTGGCCCCTTCCCGGGGGAGGTCTACCACATCCCCTTCCCCGCCGATTATCTCGGGGTAAGTGAAGAGGATGCCCTGCACGCCCTCGAGCTCTGCTTCAGCGCCGACATCGAGCCGAGCCGGGTTGCCGCCATCATTATCGAGCCGGTACAGGGCGAAGGGGGCTTCTATCCCGCCTCCCCGAGCTTTATGCAGAAGCTGCGCAGCGTCTGCGACCAGCACGGCATTCTGCTGATCTGCGACGAGATCCAGAGCGGTTTCTGCCGCACCGGCAAGACCTTCGCCACCGAGTATGCCGGCATTGAGCCGGACATCATGACCTTGGCCAAGAGTCTGGCGGGGGGGTTTCCCCTGTCAGCGGTGGTGGGCAAGGCGGAGATCATGAACTCGGCCAAGCCGGGGGGCCTCGGTGGCACCTATGCGGGATCCCCCATCGCCTGCGCCGCCGCGCTGGCGGTATTGCAGGTGATCGAAGAGGAGCAGCTCAACCAGAAAGCACTGGATCAGGGGGAGCAGATCAAGGCGGGGCTGGAACGCATAGCCGAGCGTTTTGACTGCATAGGTCAAATTCGCGGCCCCGGTGCCATGGTGGCCATGGAGCTGGTGAAACGCCGTGATGCCAGCCAGCCCGATCCCGACCTCACCAAACGTCTGGTGGCCGAGGCGGGCAAACGGGGTCTGGTCCTGCTCTCATGCGGGGTGCGCGCAAATGTCATCCGTTTTCTCGCCCCCCTGACAGCCCCTGCGGCAGTGATTGACGAGGGGCTGCAACTCCTTGAAAAATCACTGGAGGCCGTGCTGGCCTGACCAGCAGGAAAGTGACCACTTACCTGTGCAAATAAATGCAATTTTGCCCCCTTTTTTTCTTGTCAAGGGGGCCCTGCAAATGCACAATGCGCCGCCACTGAAAGAACCGATGTAAAACAATGGCATCGGTTCTTTTTTAAACAGTGAACACACCCATAAACGAGGCCGGATCACCCCCGGAAAAGATAGCGAGATTGGCAGCAGTCTCCCGACACCAAGTCTAGTGAGGAACAACATGGGGCATCTCAATGCTTTCCAACCGGCCATGGCCGGTGTGCGCCGCCCTGGCGCCCTTGATTCCCGGGCCTCTCTCCCGGTTTCGTTGATGGACCGTGCCACTCTGGCACTGCATGAGGAACATGCATAATGGCGGCCCAGCAGGTTGGTCTGAAAAAGACCCTCAAACTGTGGCAGGTCGTGGTTATGGGACTGGCGTACCTCACCCCCATGGCGGTGTTCGACACCTTCGGCATCGTTACCGAGATCACCGAAGGCCATGTGCCGACCGCCTACCTGTTTGCCCTCATCGGTATGCTGTTCACTGCCCTGAGCTACGGCCATCTGGTGCGCAAGTTCCCGTCAGCCGGCTCTGCCTATACCTATGCCCAGAAGGTGTTTCACCCCTATGTCGGCTTTATGGTGGGCTGGACCTCCCTGCTCGACTACATGTTCATGCCGATGATCAACATGCTGCTGGCCAAGATCTATCTGGAAGCCCTCTTCCCGAACGTGGAGCCCTGGACCTATATCTTCGGTCTGGCGGCGGTGATGACCGCCCTCAACCTGCGCGGCATCAAGCTGGTGGCCAACTTCAACAGCCTGATCGTGGTAATGCAGTTCAGCATCATCGCCATCTTCATCGGACTGATCGCTTGGGGCGTTCACAACGGTGAAGGGTTGGGGACCGTGGCCAGCAGCCGTCCCTTCTTCTCCGAACAGATCCAGGTGTCACCGCTGCTGATGGGGGCCTCCATCCTCTGCCTGTCGTTCCTCGGTTTTGACGCCATCAGTACCCTGTCGGAAGAGACCCCGGACGCGGATCGGGTGATCCCCCGCGCCATCGTGTTGACGGCGCTGATCGGCGGTGTGCTGTTCGTCACCACCTCCTACTTCCTGCAGCTCTACTTCCCGGACATCTCCCGCTTCCAGCATCCGGATGCGGTACTGCCGGAGATCGCCCTCTATGTCGGCGGTAAGCTGTTTCAGGCGGTGGTGCTGGTCTGCACCACAGTAGCGGTGCTGGCCTCGGGGCTCGCCTCCCACGCCGGTGTATCGCGCCTGCTCTACGTGATGGGTCGTGATCGTGCCCTGCCCGCTCGCTTCTTCGGCTACATCCATCCGAAGTGGCAGACCCCGGCGTTCAACGTGCTGCTGGTCGGCCTGCTGGCCCTCTCTGCGGTGTCGCTGGATCTGGAGATGGCGCTGGCGCTGATCAACTTTGGCGCCCTGGTGGCCTTCACCTTCGTCAATCTGGCGGTGATTGCCCACTTCTATGTGAAGCTGGGCCGCAACAAGTGTCTCAAGGACCACCTGATGTACCTGCTGCTGCCGCTCTGTGGCGCCGCCTGCATCGGGGTACTGTGGCTCAACCTCGAGCCCTCCTCCTTCGAGCTGGGGCTGATCTGGGCGGCGCTGGGGGCCATCTACCTGTTCCTGCGCCTGACTGTGTTCCGCATCCCGCTGCATACCGCCGACAAGGTGGAGATCGCCCAGTAACCGCTGGCGCCCCTCCCCCCGATAGAGAACAAGGAGCCTGCGGGCTCCTTGTTGTTTTTGCGGTGTTCTGGTTGCCAGCTGCACGGGTCGCCAGAAATGCGGTTTCTGCAGGAAGTGTGACTGATTTCAAATAACTACCCAGCCGGACTGCTCGCCGTGCCATGACCCGAGCCGTGTTGCCCCCTATTCTCAGTCATTAATGTGAATGGATATGCAACCACTATTTTTCCACTTCAACCCCTCCCATCCCCCACCAGCCGATAAGCTCGCAGGACTCGAGCCCGGGGGAACGCCGCCAAATATGATCAGGATCAATGTTGAGGCGCTATGCACCCTGCAGCCCCGATTTGCCGATTTTTCATACGCTATGACAGGGTTCTCTTCCCCCCCAAAAAAGGGGGAGCGGCTCGGGGACGGCTGCAGGGTGCGAGTGACCACTTACCTGCTCCGTGCGTATGCAAAAAAATGCGTTAATCCGCCCTTTTTTGCTTGTCAAGGGGGCTGACCGAATGCACAATACGCCGCCAATAAAGGACCGATGTTCACTGCGACATCGGTTTTTGTATTTTTGAAGTGCAGTACAAACCCACCACAAGAGGCCGGAACGTTTCCGGAAGTGATATTCGAGATTGCCAAACAATCTCCCGACGTTGAGAGGATAACAATGGGGCGTTTTAATGCTTTCCTGCCGGTACAGCCCGGTATGCGCCTCCCCGGCGCCCTTGATGTACAGGCTTGCGAATCCATCGTATCCCTGCGCTCGTTGCAAGCACGTGCTGCGGCACTGATTGAGGAGAAAGCGTAATGGCATCGCAAAACGCCAAGCTGCTCAAGACCCTTACCCTGACACAAGTGATTGTGATGGGTCTGGCCTATCTGACCCCCATGGCTGTCTTCGACACCTTCGCCATCGTCGGTGACATCACCGATGGCCGGGTCGCCACCGCCTATCTGCTGGCTCTGGGTGGCATCCTGCTCACCGCTCTCAGCTACGGACATCTGGTACGCAAGTTCCCCTCTGCGGGCTCTGCCTATACCTATGCCCAGAAGGTGTTCAACCCCTACGTCGGTTTCATGGTCGGCTGGTCATCCCTGCTCGACTACATGTTCATGCCGATGATCAACATCCTGCTGGCCAAGATCTACCTGACCGCCATGTTCCCGGGCGTCGAGCCCTGGGTGTTCATCTTCGGTCTGGTGACCGTAATGACCTTCCTGAACCTGCGCGGCATCAATCTGGTGGCCAACTTCAATGGTCTGATCGTGGTGATCCAGCTGGCCATCATCACCCTCTTTATCGGCCTGATGGCGTGGGGCATCTACCACGGCGAAGGGGCTGGCACCCTGATGAGCAGCCGTCCGTTCCACTTCGAGTCAGCACAGCTGGTACCGCTCTTTACCGGTGCGACCATTCTCTGCTTCTCGTTCCTGGGCTTTGACGGTCTGAGCTCCCTCTCCGAAGAGACGCCGAACGCTGGCAAGGTGATCCCCAAGGCGATCGTGCTGACGGCCCTTATCGGCGGCATCATCTTCGTGGTGGTCTCCTACTGCCTGCAGCTCTACTTCCCGAGCCTTGCCCGCTTCCAGCATCCGGATGCGGTACTGCCGGAGATCGCCCTCTACGTTGGCGGCACCTTCTTCCAGTCCGTGGTGCTGGTCTGCACCACGGTCGCGGTACTGGCTTCCGGCATGGCGGCTCACGCCGGTGTGTCGCGCATCCTCTACGTGATGGGGCGTGACCGCATGATCCCGGAGCGGGTGTTTGGCTACATCCACCCGAAATACCGTACTCCGGCCATCAACGTGCTGATGGTAGGCGGTCTGGCCCTCTCCGCCGTGTCGTTTGATCTGGATACCGCACTGGCGCTGGTCAACTTCGGCGCACTGGTGGCGTTCAGCTTCGTCAACCTGTCGGTGATCGGTCAGTTCTGGGTGCGCGAGAAACGCAACAAGACCCTCAAGGATCACGTCATCTACCTGTTGATGCCGCTGCTCGGCGCCGCCACCATCGGTGCGCTGTGGATCAACCTGGAGCAGAGCTCGCTGGAGCTGGGCCTGATCTGGGCTGGCCTAGGCGCAACCTATCTGTTCCTGCGTCTGGCGGTGTTCCGCATCCCGTTCCGTCAGTACGAAGAGGCGGCTGACGCCTGATCCTTTGCGGATAACGGATAGACAGAAGGGGAGCCATGGCTCCCCTTTTTGCTGCCGGTCTGTGGCCGGTCACACGGGCTTGGGCCCGACCTGCTTACTGCTTGTCCAGTACGGCGGTCGCCGCAGCCTTGAGCGGATCGCGAGCGATGGTCTTGGCATCCTGCTCCGCCTTGTGCAGCTGCTGGTTTGCCTTGTCCATCTTCTGCTGCATACCGTTGCCGCTCTCCTTGAGGTCGGCACGCTTCTCGCCCAGCAGGTCGGTGCGGCCTTTTTGCACCTCGGCTTTCACCTTCTCTTTCTCCTGCTTCACCAGCTTGCTGGTATCACAGTTGCCCTTGACCCCCAGAGTGGCATTCACCGATTCGTTTTTGAGGGCCTTGTCGAGGTTGCAGTCGGTTTTCAACAGGCTGGCCTGTGCCCCTGCCGAGAGCAGCCCCAGCGACAGAGAGAGGATCCATGCACGCATCATCTTGTTTACTCCTGCTTGCCAATAAAGGGGCGCAGTGTAGCGATCACGTCCCGACTGGCAAGGCGGCAGTGCCTTCGCCCCCCTTTTATCACCCCAGAGCCAACCTGCTCGGTCAGCGCCTGTCGCCGCAGTTCGTCGTCATAAAAACATCATCGAAATGTCACGTTGTCATATTTCTGTCATTAACCATTGATTAAATGCGCGGGTCATCAACAACCCAAGACGGAACGACCGTCTCAAGAGGCTTTATGCAACACCATCACTCCTTGTCACAGCCGCCCGCGACCCGCGCCCTGTTCAACTGGATGAGTGTCATCGTACTGGTCTACCTGATCCTGGTTGCCGTGGGCGCCATCTCCCACGGCTTCAAAGATTTCTCCGGCGGCGCCGAGGGCGCAGCCCAGATCTTCGCCTTTGCCAACAACCCCTTTGTCGCCCTGCTGCTGGGTATTCTCGCTACCGCGCTGGTGCAATCCTCCAGCACCGTCACCTCGGTGATCGTTGGTCTGGTGGCTGGCGGCCTGCCCATCAGCATGGCCATCCCCATGGTCATGGGTGCCAACCTCGGCACCACCATCACCAACACCATTGTCTCCATGGGCCATGTGCGGGATCGCGCCGAGTTCCGCCGCGCCTTCGCCGCCGCCACCGTGCACGACTTTTTCAACCTGCTGGCAGTGTTCATCTTCCTGCCGCTGGAACTGATGTTCGGTCTGCTGCAACATAGCGCCGAGTGGCTGGCCAACCTGCTGGTAGGCTCCGCCAACATGTCGATGAAGGGCATGGACTTCATGAAGCCGCTGACCGCACCGGCCCAGCAGCTGATTGACAGCGCCGTGGCCTTCCTGCCGGGCAAGGGTGCCGCCATCGCGACCATCATCATCGGTATCCTGCTGATCCTTGCCTGCGTCACGTATCTCGGCAAAGTGCTGCAACAGGTACTGGTTGGCCGCGCCAAAGAGGTGCTGCACAAGGCGCTGGGCCGTGGCCCGCTGACTGGCATTACCTCCGGTGCGCTGGTGACCATCATGGTGCAGTCCTCCTCCACCACCACCAGCCTGATGATCCCGCTGGCCGGCGGCGGCGTGTTCAGCACCCGTCAGCTCTACCCCTTCACCCTGGGGGCCAATATCGGGACCACCATCACCGCCCTGCTGGCTGCCACCGCCATCAGCGGAGCCGGTGCCCAGCTGGCCCTGACCATCGCGCTGGTCCACGTGCTGTTCAACCTCTTTGCCGTGGTCATCATCTATGGCATCCCCTTCCTGCGCGACCTGCCGGTGCGCGCCGCCGAGGGGCTGGCCCGGGTAGGCAGCGAGAACAAGCTGCTGGCTCTGGGTTATGTGACGGGTCTCTTCTTCGCCCTGCCCGCCCTGATGATGGTGGCCGCCAAGTAAGCGCAGCTGCCATGACAAGGGGCGAGTCACCGACTCGCCCCTTTTTGCGTCCAGTTCGACGGGCTTTGCCTGCCTGCTCACATCCTCCCGCCCTGTGGCTCGCCATCAGGGGCGGTGCGCGATAAGATGGCACCCTCATTGCACTTTTTACATTTCATGGAACAGGAAAAACCGATGAAATTCATACTGATCGCACTGCTCATCGCCGGTGTGGCCTACTACTTCTACTCCAGCAGCAACAACAAGAAGCTGGCTGCCGACAACGTACGGATTGGCGCCGAGTTCCTCGCCAGCAACAAGGAGAAGCCGCTGGTGACCACCACCGCCTCCGGCCTGCAGTACGAAGTGCTGACCCCGGGCACCGGCACCGTTCACCCCACCGCCACCAGCAAGGTGAAGGTGCACTACGAGGGCAAGCTGCTGGACGGCACCGTCTTTGACAGCTCGGTCGCCCGTGGCGAGCCCATTGAATTTGGCCTTAATCAGGTTATCTCTGGCTGGACCGAAGGGGTACAGCTGATGGTGGAAGGTGAGAAGACCCGTTTCTACATCCCCGCCAACCTCGCCTACGGCGACCGTGCCGCAGGCAAAATCCCGCCGGGATCAGTCCTGATCTTCGACGTGGAGCTGCTGGGTATCCAGTAAGCGCACCATCAGCAACAAGGCCAGCATCATGCTGGCCTTGTTGCTATGGGAGCGTCACTCCCCCTTGGCGATCCCTTCCCGGCGCGGATCCGCTGCGCCAAACCAGCCGCCAGTGTTGCGCTCAACCCCCTGCAGGCCGGAGGTCTGCTCGTTCAATACCACTTCGTGTCCCCTCGCCTTCAATCCCTCGACCACCGACATGGGGGTGCGCCCGGCTTCCAGCTCGGTGGGGCCGTTGCGGCTGCCAAAGTTGGGTAGGTTGATGGCCTGTTGCAGGTTCAGACCCCAATCCTGGGTGCCGAGCAGGGTCTTGCCCACGTAGTTGATGATGGCGGAGCCCCCCGGAGAGCCCAGCGTCATGGTCAGCTCGCCGCTTGGTTTGTCAAACACCAGCAGGGGTGACATGGAGGAGCGGGGCCGCTTGCCCGGCTCCACCCGGTTTGCCACCGGCAGACCGGCAGCATCTACCGAGGTGAAGGAGAAATCGGTGAGCTGATTGTTGAGCAGGTAGCCGTTGACCATCTGACGCGATCCGAAACCATCCTCGATGGAGCTGGTCATGGAGATAGCCATCCCCGCCTTGTCGACGATCGAGACATGGCTGGTAGAGGGGAGTTCCGGAGTCGCATCCTGGCCCCGCGCCAGCGCCAGTGGCGGCGTACCGGGCTTGGCAATCCCCATGGAGTGCTGACCGACAAGCTTGCCCCGCTCGGCCAGATAGCCCTTGTCCAGCAGCCCCTGCACCGGCACGCTGACAAAATCGCTGTCGGCGACGTACTGGTTGCGATCGGCGAAGGCGAGACGCGCCGCTTCACTGTAGAGGTGGATAGCCTCGCTGGAAGCAGCCAGTCCCACCTCCTTCGTGGTGATCGGCTTGAGGGCCGCCATATCGCGGTTCTCCAGCATGCCGAAGATCTGGCCGAGCGCCAGGGTGCCGGACGAGGGAGTGGGAAAGCCGCAGATCTTGCTCTGGCGATAGTCAAAGCAGAGGCCATCACGCACTTTGGCCTGATAGCTGGCCAGATCGGTGGCCGCCAGTACTCCGGGATTGGTGGGATGTTGGCGTACCTTGGCCACCATGGCATCTGCCAGCGCCCCCCGATAGAAGGCATCCGCCCCCTCTGTGGCCAGAGTGCGCAGCACCATGGCCAGCGCCGGGTTGGTCAGCTTGGTACCCGCCGTTTTGGGGCTGCCATCCGCCTGATAGAAGTAGGCTCGCGCCTGCGGATCCCGTGCCAGATAGGGATCCTTGGCCAGCAATGTGGCCAGCCGTGGACTTATCACAAATCCTTGTTCTGCCAGCCTGATGGCAGGCTCAAACAACTCGGCCCAGGGCAACTTGCCATAACGCTGATGGGCCAGCGCCAGGGCGCGCAGGGTGCCGGGAACGCCAACCGAGCGGCCCCCTACCACCCCGTCATAAAATGCCAGCGGCTTGCCATCTTGCATAAACAGCTGGTCGGTGGCGGCGGCCGGCGCCGTCTCGCGGCCATCCACCGCGCTCACCTTGCGGCCATCCCATACCAGCAGCAGCGTCCCGCCACCGATACCGGAGGATTGCGGCTCTACCAGCGTCAACACCAGTTGCACCGCAATAGCAGCGTCGACGGCACTGCCACCCGCCTTGATGATCTGGTAACCCGCATCCACCGCCAGCGGGTTGGCGGCCGCCACCATGAAGTCATGGCCATGCCAGCCCTGTTTGTCGGTCCAGCCACTGGCCGCCTCCGGCGCGATCAGGGTCTGGGGTGGCGGGCTGTAGTGAAAGCCGTTGTCACTGGCACAACCGGCCAGCAGGGCAAGGGCGACAGCCAGCCCCAGAGATTTGCGCAACATGACACTCTCCTTGTCTGTTTTATGACCACGAGGGTGGACTATGTCACGATTGGCACTGACAGCTCAAGTTATTGAACAAGATCAATATCTTACTCATTTATCAATAATGGTTATGCGCAATAGACATAAAAAAAACCGCCCTCGGGCGGTTTTTGGCAATCAGGCAGAGCAGTTCGCCTAGATGGACTGTTCTTCGCCACCCAGGGCGGCAAACAGCGCCGGAATAAACTGGGAAAGCTCGGCGGTCACCAGCGCGAAGTCGGCATCCAGACGGGCGGCCGGATCTTCGCTGGTCACGTCGTCGTTCTGCTCGCGCAGCTCTTCACTGAACTTCAGGCGCTTGATGGAGAGATCATCCCCCAGCACGAAGCTGACGGTCTCGCCCCAGTTGAGGGCCAGCTTGGTCACCAGCTTGTCGTTGGCCAGGTGGTTCTTGATCTCGTCCGTCATCAGATCCTGCTGCTTGCAGCGGATGATGCCACCGTGCTCCATGGCACTGCGCAGCTCGGCTTCATCTTCAAGGGCGAACGAAGCAGGCAGGTTGCCCTCGTTCAGCCACTCGGTCATGGTGATTTCGGGCGGGTTCTTGAGGGCCACCGGCACCACCGGCAGGGAGCCGATGGATTTGCGCAACAGAGCCAGCAGGTCGTCCGCCTTCTTGGCAGAGCCCGCATCCACCACCATCAAATTGTCGGCCGGATTGATCCAGGCGAAGGTCTGGCTGGTACGACTGAAGGCACGGGGCAACAGGGTGTGGAGGATCTCCTCTTTCAGCGCTTCCTTCTCTTTCTTCTTGAGGGCGCGTCCCTGTTCGAACTCGATCGCCTCTACCTTCTCGGCCAGCATCTCCTTGACCACGGTACCGGGCAGCATCTTCTCCTCTTTGCGGGCGCAGATGAGGATGTGGCCGGAGGCTGAGTGGGTCAGGGTTGAGCCGAATTTGCCAAGGGGCTTGACCCACCCGAAACGGGAGATGTCCTGACTGCCGCAAGGGGTGAAGGCACAGGCTTCCAGCTGGGTTTCCAGCTGATCCACGGTCAGGTCAAAGGGGCGGGTAAAGCGATAAATCTGCAGGTTTTTAAACCACATGGCGTCCTCGGTCTCTAGATTGTCCGGCGGGCATTGTACTAGAGAGGCGCTTTGTGATCAGCCAATCATTCTCGCTAAATAAAGGTCGATCGACTTCACATGGTGCCATCTCGGTTACCGGAAGAGTCATCAAGTTACCCTAGACTGCGAAGATGAAGTTGTTAACAAGGATGAAGATATGTTGCGGCCCAGTCGCCCCGAAGACATGGACGAGATCGTCGAAATCTGGTTGCTGGCCTCCCTGCAGGCCCACGATTTTGTCGATGCCTCCTGCTGGTGGCAGGCTCAGGAGGAGCTGCGCACCCGCTACCTCGATCACGCCCAGATCTGGGTCTTTGAGGAGCGCGGCGATCTGCTCGGTTTTATGGCGCTGGTGGACAACTACCTCGCCGCCCTCTTTGTGCGCCCCGACCGACAGGGACGCGGCGTCGGCCACGCCCTACTGCAGGAGGCCAAGCGTCAGGGGGCGTCGCTCCACGCCCGGGTCTTTGTCGAGAACGACCAGGCGGTGCGCTTCTACCGCCGCCACGGCTTTGTCATCGAGGCCGAGGAGTCCGATCCCCTCACCGGCCACCCCCAGTACAAGATGTGCTGCGAACCCGCATGAACTGACGGCAGCCCCCTGTTTTACTTGAAAAAAACACGGGGCATCCTCATCTTGTCACCATCGGGTGCCACCGGCACCGTCCCTGCAACCGGGCTGCTTTCCAATGAAAATCCTCCATACCGCCGACTGGCACCTTGGCCATCAACTCCATGGTCATGACCGCCGTTTTGAACACGATGCCTTTCTCGACTGGCTGAGCGACACCCTCAAGGCGCGCGAGATCGACGCCCTGCTGGTGGCGGGCGATCTGTTTGATACCGCCAATCCGCCCGCCAGCGCCTGGCAGCAACTCTACCGTTTTTTGGCGCGGCTGCGCGCCGAGATGCCCCACCTCAACATGGTGCTGATCGGCGGCAACCACGACTCCCCCTCCAAGCTCGATGCCCCCCACGAGCTGCTGCGCGCCTTTGATCTTCATCTGGTTGGCAGCATCAGCCGCGACAGTGAGGGCAAGCTCGACACCGACCGCCTGCTGGTACCGCTGCAAGACCGGGAGGGCAACATTGCCGCCTGGTGCGCCGCCGTGCCGTTCCTGCGCAGCAGCGATCTGCGGGTGGAACAGCTGGCTGAGGGGCAGGACAGGCTGATCGAAGGGGTACGCCAGGTCTATGCCGAAGTGCTGGCCGAAGGGCGCGCTCGCTGCGGGGAGGATCTGCCACTTATCGCCATGGGCCACGCCTATCTGGCGGCGGGCCAGCTCTCCGAGCTTTCAGAGCGGCGGGTGCTCGGCGGCAACCAGCACGCCCTGCCTGCCGAACTCTTTGCCGGTGCCGACTACACGGCGCTCGGTCACCTCCATCTGGCCCAGAGCCCGGCCGAGGGGGTGCACTACAGCGGCTCGCCGCTGCCGCTTTCGCTCGCCGAAGCCAACTACAACCATCAGGTGCTGGAAGTGACCTTTGCAGAGGGGAAACTGGCCGGGCTGGAGCGGATCCCGGTGCCCCGCGCAGTGGAGATGATCCGTCTGCCCCAGAGCCCTCTCGACGAGGCACTCGAAGCCATCGAGGCACTGACGCTCCCCCCTTGTCCACAAGAAGCACAGCCCTTCCTCGAAGTTAGGCTGCTGCTGCCCAAGCCCGAAGCCCGCATTCGCGAGCGGATTCTCGCTGCCATCGCCGACAAACCGGTGCGGCTGGCCCGTATCAGCACCCAGTATCAGGGCTCTGGCGAAGGGCTGGCCGATGGCTGCGAGCGGCGCAGGCTCGATGAGCTCTCCCCCACCGAGGTGTTTCGCCTCTGCTATCAGCGCCAGTTCGAGGGGGAACCCGAGGCACAACTGGTCGCCTCGTTTGAAGAGATCCTTGAGCAGGTGAAGGAGTCCAACCAATGAAAATCTTGTCTCTGTCTGGTGAGAATCTGGCCAGTCTGACCGGCGCCTTCACCATCGACTTTACCCGCGGGGCACTCGGCGCCGCCGGGCTGTTTGCCATCACCGGCAATACCGGCGCCGGCAAGAGCACCTTGCTCGACGCCATTTGTCTCGCCCTCTACGACGAGATGCCGCGCTTTATCGCCAATCGCAAGAACGTGGCCGAAGTGGGCCGCATGGATGACGAAGAGAAGCTCAAGGCCAACGACGTGCGCGGCATCCTCAGTCGCGGCCATGCCAGCGGCTTTGCCGAGGTGCAGTTTCGCGGCTGCGATGGCCGCATCTGGCTGGCCCGCTGGGCGGTGCGCCGCGCCCGCAACCGCGCCGAGGGGCGCTTTCAGGCGCAGGAGCGCACCCTGACCGATGTCGAGTCGGGTCAGGTTTTCTCCGGCAGCAAGCGGGAGCTGCAGGATCGCATCGACGAGCTGGTGGGTCTCTCCTGGGAGCAGTTCCGCCGCGCGGTGATCCTGCCGCAGGGGGAGTTTGCCGCCTTCCTCAAATCGGACGCCAACGAGCGCTCCGCCCTGCTCGAACGAATGACCGGCACCGAGCTCTACTCCGCCATCTCCATCCAGACCTATGAGCGGGCACGGGAAGAGCAGCAGAAGCTGGCCGCCATCACTCAACGCCTCGGCGACGTAGCGCTGATGGACGAGGCGACCCGCGAGCAGTGGGTAAGCCGGCAGGTAAGCCTCGCCACCACTCTCAAGCATGAGCAGCAACAGCAGCAGCTGATGCAGGATCTGCGTGACCTCAACGGTCGCATCGCCACCCAGCAGCAAGGTTGCAGTGAGGGGGAAGCCGCGCTGGAAGCCGCCATGCAGGCCCACGGCGCCGCCGCGCCCGAGCGCGAGGAGTTCGCCCGCGCCGAGCAGGCACAGGTGGCCCGCGCCGATCACGACGAGCTGGCCCGCCTCACTCTTGAGGTGCAGCAGCAGGAGAAGGTGATCGCCGAGCTGGGGCCGGAACTTACCAAACTCGAGGAGCAGACCCAGCAGAGCGCCCTTACCGAACAGCAGCTGCTGGCAGAGAAGATCGCCGCCGAGCGGGAGTGGGGCGCCCTGCAACCCGAACTCAAGCGGGCGCAGGAGCTGGACACCCGCATTCGGGAAAAGCAGCAGCAGTTGCAGAAGATCCAGCAGGAGGGGACTCAGGAGCGGGAAGTGCAGCTCACCCTCGAGCAGGGGTGGCGCGAACAGAGTCAGCAGGTGGAACAGCTCAGGCGCCAGCACCAGCAGTGGAGCCTCTGGCTGGAAGAGAACAAGGAGCTGGCACCGGTCGCCCGCCAGTGGCAGCCCCTGCTCACCGCCATGCAGGATTGGGCCGAGGATGCCGACAAGCTGCAGCAACTGCTCACCCTGCGCGATCACAAGCTGCGCGCCCTGCAGCAGCTGCAACGCCAGCTGGAACAGGGCCAGCAGGAGCGCGACTACTGGCAGCGCGAGCAGGAGCGGCTGCAGCAGCAACAGAACGAGCTGCAGGAGCAGCAGTGGGAGAGCCGCCTCGCCAAGGCGCAGGAGCAGTGGCAGCAGCAGACCGAACAGCTGGGCCAGCTACGCCAGCTGCTGGAGCTGGCCGACTATGGCCGCAACCACGGCGAGCAGCATACCCGCTTGCAGCAGGAGATTGCCCAGCTGGAGCAGGCCCTCGGCAAACTCGCCACCCTTGGCGACGAGCTGGCGCCAGCCCGCGAGCGGCTCGCCCTGCAGCGGGACGAGGCGCGTCACGCGCTGGAGCAGTCCCGGGCGGTGGCCACGTTCGAGCAGTATCGCCATATCCTGAACGATGGCACCCCCTGCCCGCTCTGTGGCGCCGAGGAGCACCCCTACAGCCAGAGCCAGCCGCAGGTGGCCGGTATTCTCGGCCAACTGGCGGAGCGGGCCCGCAGCCTCGAACTGGAGTGGGAGCGGCTCAACCATCAATACATTCAGTGCGAGAGCGAGCGTCAGGAGCTGGCTCGCCAGCTGGCAGTGCGCCAGCAGCACCTGCCGGAGCTGGAGGCGCGCGCCGAACAGCTGACCCAGCGCTGGCTGCAGCTGGGAGGCGATACCCTGCTGGGCCATCCGCTGCCGCTGCGCCAGAGCCCCATCGAGTGGAACGAGCTGATGAGCACCCTGCTCGGCCGTGGCCAGGCGCTGGAGCAGGGGCTGGCCCAGAGCCAGCAGCTGCTGCGTCAGGCCCAGCTAGGCCAGCAGCAGTTGCAGGGAGTGCGTCAGCAGCTGAGCCAGCTGAGCGCCCAGCACCAGCAGTTCGAGCAGCAGTGGCAGGAGGCCGACCGTCATCGCATCGCGCTGGAAGGGGAAGTGAAAGCAATGGGCGAGCAGGACGCGACCCTGCGCCAGCGCCTCGAACAGGGGGGCAACCGTCTCGATGAACAGATGGCTGGCCAACCCTGGCGCCAGTGGCTCGGCAGCCAGCAGTGGCGCGAGTGGCAGCGGGCCTGCGAGGCCTGGCTGCACGGCCAGAGCGAGTGGGAGCGGCTGGCCAGCGAGATCGCCAGCCTCACCCCGGCCCTGAGCGCGCAGGAAGCGCGTCTGCAGACCCAACGCGAACTGCTGCACAAGCTGGAGCGGGACTACAAGGAACACGAGCAGCAGCGGCAGGGCCTGCTGACCAGCCGCGCTGCCTGTCTGGGTGGCGAGGAGATAGCACTGGTAGAGAATCGCTGGCAACAGCGGCTGCAGCAGCTCGCCAACGAACTGGAGGCGATGCAACAGAGCGCCCGCACCCTGCGCGAGCGGCAGACCGAGCTCAAGGTCCGCCTCAGCCATGTGGAGCAGGAAAAGCAGACAAGCAGCCGCCGCAAACGGGAGGTGCTGGGTCGCTGGGCTGCCCACGCCAGCACCCTCGGCATCGCCGAATATGACCTGCGCCGCCTGCTGGCCATCAGCCCCGATGAACTCAAGGCGCGCCGCACTGCCCTGCAAGGGCTGGAAGATGCGCTTGGCGAGACGCGTACCCGTCTTGCCGAGCGGCAACGGGCGCTGGCGCTGGAGGAGAGCAAGCGGGAGCGCTATCGCGAGCATCACCCCGAGCTGGCCGCCCTGCCGCAGGAGGAGCTGGTACTGCGGCTCACGGCGCTGGAAGCCCACTGCCGCGAGCTCGACGAGCAACTGTTCGAGTGCAAGAGCACGCTGGCGCAGGCCGAAGCGGCCGCCCTCAAGGCGGGCAGCCTGCAGCAGGAGCTGGCCAGCCAGCAGGCAGTCGCAGATCACTGGCAGCAGCTGTGCGATCTGATCGGGCAGGCCAACGGCGCCAAGTTCCGCACCTTTGCCCAGAGCCTCACCCTCGAGCGCCTGCTGCTGGAGGCTAACGCCCAGCTCGCCGAGCTCTCGCCCCGCTACCGGCTGGAGCGGGTGCCCGGCACCGATCTGGCGCTGCAGGTGGTGGATCTCGATATGGGGGACGAGGTTCGCTCGGTGGACTCCCTCTCCGGCGGCGAGAGCTTTCTGGTGTCGCTGGCGCTGGCACTGGCCCTCTCCAGCCTCTCGTCACGGCAGACCCAGGTCGAATCGCTCTTTATCGACGAAGGGTTCGGCACCCTGGATCCGGACAGTCTGGATCTGGCGCTCGCCAGCCTTGACTCCCTGCAGGCCGCCGGCCGCCAGATCGGGGTTATCTCCCACGTCCAGACCCTGGTGGAGCGGATTGGCGTACAAGTCAGGGTTGAAGCCCTCGGTGGCGGCGAAAGCCGGGTTATCGTCCCCTGACCGTAGCCAATCCCCACAACGACAAGAGCCCGCCAATTGGCGGGCTCTTGCTTGCACGGCGCTCGTTAATCGAAGCGGTAAGCCCCCATGTAGAGGCTGCCGCCATCCCAGCTCTCGTGCAGCAGGGTCGGTGCCTTGCCTTGTGCGGCCCCCAGCGCCACAAAAAGCGGGCGCAGGTGATCGTCATGGGGATGGGACTCCACCGCTCCGGGGGCCAGTCGACGGTAGTCGAGCAGCGCCTCTCGCTCCCCTGCCGCCATCGCCCCTTCCAGCCAGTCGACAAACTGGCTCGCCCAGCGCGGCACCGGCGACCCCTCGGGCCCCAACGCCCGCAGGTTATGGGTGATGGCGCCGGAGGCGAGGATACCAATCCCCTGACGGCGCAATTCGGCAAGTGCCTCTCCCAGTTGCCAGAGCTGGTTCGGGGTGAAGCTGGCAGGGATGGAGATCTGCACCAGCGGGATCTCGCTGTCCGGGTCGATCAGGGAGAGCGGTGACCAGACTCCGTGATCCAGCTCGCGCCGCACCGGGGTGGCTGCCAGCCCCGCCTGCGTCAGCTGATCACCCACCGCCTGCTGTAACCATTCGGGGCTGCTGGCTGGCCAGCGCATCCGGTAGAGCGGCTCGGGGAAACCATAGAAGTCGTACATCAGCGCCGGTTTGGGCTCGACGTTGATCTGCAGCTCGCGACTGAACCAGTGAGCGGAGATGACCACCAATCCCTTGAGATCCCCCAGCCGCAGGGTGCTCAGAAAACGGGTGGCAGGTTGATCACGCAACACCAGATCCGGTGCGCCGTGAGAGATAAACCAGACAGGGGCGAGGGACATAACAGTGACTCCAGCAAGGGTTTGGATGGCGATTTTTGCCACAAGGCAACGCCGCTGAATTCATTATCAGTCCGCCTAAAAAGGTTAACAATCAGGCTAAATGGATAATCACTATCAACCCATTATTGATAATCAGACACCCAGCTCAACAATTGTCAAAAGAGGGCAACCCGGCTGGTTAACCCGTTTTGCGGTTACCCCCGCAACCTGATGACCGTTCAATGCCTCTCGCCGGAAAGGGCCACGCGGGTCGCCGCCCCCTGAGCCTGCCACTCCTGCAACAGCAATCGCTCTGCGGCCACCTCTGCCGAGACCGGTGCCGCTCCTTCGGCAGAGTGGTTGCCGGTAAAGGCTGAGCGCCAGTGGTGATTGCCCGGCCAGCTGGCGTCAGGCATGGCATGGGCCAGCAGCAGTGCCCCCGCCAGCAAAAGCAGTACCGGGCCACCCCATGGGCTGTTTTCCATCTGTTTCCCCTTCACAAGCGCGCCAATGGGCTAACATCTTTGCGCAAGCTGGTGACAAGACGGTGACAGTGAGCAGGTGGTCATTTTACAACATCTGAACCTTCTCTCCGCCAATAAGACACAGATGGCAACATTTGTCGTCAATCAGCTCAGACCAGTGGATGCATGCTCTAAAAAGTGACCAACAGGAAAACGTTATCCCTGAAAAGAAAACGTTATCTGGTCAAAACGTTGTTTCTGGATCATAAAAAGAATCCAAAAACTGGTGTATATTGCTCGGCGGAAACTCCTTAACCATGAAGACTGACATGAAAAAGACCAAAATCGTCTGCACCATCGGTCCCAAGACCGAATCCAAAGAAATGCTGGCAAAAATGCTGGACGCCGGCATGAACGTCATGCGCCTGAACTTCTCTCACGGTGATTACGAAGAGCACGGCACCCGTATCCGCAACCTGCGCGAAGTGATGGCCGAGACCGGCAAGCGCGCAGCTATCCTGCTGGATACCAAGGGTCCGGAAATCCGTACCATGAAGCTGGAAGGTGGCAATGACGTAGCACTGGTTGCTGGCCAGACCTTCACCTTCACCACCGACCAGACCGTGGTTGGCAACAAAGACAAAGTGGCCGTGACCTATGCTGGTTTCGCCAACGACCTGCGCGTCGGCAACCGCATCCTGGTTGACGACGGCCTGATCGGTCTGGACGTCATCGAAATCACCGAGCGCGAAGTTGTTTGTAAAGTACTGAACAACGGCGATCTGGGCGAGAACAAGGGCGTCAACCTGCCGGGCGTCTCCATCAAGCTGCCGGCCCTGGCCGAGAAAGACAAGCGCGACCTGATCTTCGGTTGCGAGCAGAGCGTTGATTTCGTTGCTGCTTCCTTCATCCGCAAGAAAGAAGACGTACTGGAAATCCGTGAGCACCTGAAAGCCCACGGTGGCGAGAACATCCAGATCATCTCCAAGATCGAAAACCAGGAAGGTCTGGACAACTTCGACGAGATCCTGGCTGTGTCCGACGGCATCATGGTTGCTCGTGGCGACATGGGTGTCGAGATCCCGGTTGAAGAGGTAATCTTCGCCCAGAAGATGATCATCGCCAAGTGCAACAAGGCCCGCAAAGTGGTTATCACCGCCACCCAGATGCTGGACTCCATGATCAAGAACCCGCGTCCGACCCGCGCCGAAGCTGGTGACGTGGCCAACGCCATCCTGGACGGTACCGACGCAGTCATGCTGTCCGGTGAATCCGCCAAGGGTAAGTACCCGCTGGAAGCCGTGACCATCATGGCCACCATCTGCGAGCGTACTGATGCCGTGATGCCGTCCAACCTGTCTGCTGCCAACGACAGCAACAAGCTGCGCATCACCGAAGCCGTATGTAAAGGCGCCGTAGAGACCTCCGAGAAGCTGGACGCCCCGCTGATCGTGGTCGCTACCGAAGGCGGCAAGTCTGCCAAGGCCATTCGCAAGTACTTCCCGAAAGCCTGGATCCTGGCTATCACCACCAACAAGAAAACTGCTGCCCAGCTGGTTCTGACCAAGGGTGTGGTTGCTCACGTGGTTGACAGCATCGCCTCTACCGACGATTTCTATCGCATCGGTAAAGAAGCCGCGCTGGAAATCGGCATGGGTCTGAAAGGTGACGTGGTTGTGATGGTCTCCGGTGCTCTGGTACCGAGCGGCACAACCAACACCGCTTCTGTTCACGTTCTTTAATCAGAGCTGAACGAGTTGAAAACGGCGCCTGCGGGCGCCGTTTTTTTTGTCCCTCCCCCCTGCTTACCTGACAAGCCCGGTGTTAGAATCCACGCGAATTTAATCTATGCGGGAAATCTCCCGAATATCGCGTAATAACCCGGAAGTTATATGCCCTCAATACGTTTTAAAAGAGCCTCGGCCACCCTGTTGCCGCTGCTCTGTCTCCTCGCCAGCCTCTGCGTGCCGCAAGCCATGGCGCAAGATGTCCCCTCTCGCAACGCAGTTCAGCGAGCGCTGGATGGTCTGGGTAAATCAGAAACCCTGACCGTCAGTCAGCAAGCGGATCAGAAGTTGCTGACCGAAACCCTCGGCCTGCTCGACAGCATCGACAAGGAAGAGGCGAAGGCCAAGACCCAGGCCCAGCGGATCCGCAACCTGCCCACCGAACTCAGAGAGATCAGCGCCAAACTCGATGCCCTGACCAAGGGCAAGAGTGCCGAGCAGATCAAGAGCGAATACGCCAGCATGAGTCTGGCAGAGCTCGACAGCCGTCAGCCGGAAGTGCTGGCCAACATGCAGGCGGCCCAGGAGGCCCTCGGCGCCATCGGCAGCCAGCTCACCAGCTTGCAGACCCTGCCGGAGCGGGCCCAGGCCAGCATGAGCCGTGCCTACCAGCGCAGTCAGGAGATCCGTACCCGCCTCAACGCCGGTGAAAGCGTCTCCAGCGCCGAGAAGATGAAGCTCGGTGCCGAGCTGGCCCTGCTCGACCTGCAACTGGCCCACCTGCAAAAGGAGCTGGATAACCGTACCAGCATGCAGGATCTGGCGATCAAGCAGCGCGACTACCAGAGTGCCCGTCTCGCCAGCGAAGAGCAGAAACTGCAGCTGTTGCAGGATCAAAGCAGCGCCAAGCGCCTCGGCGACACCGAAAAAACCGCCGAGCAGACCGGTGAACTGGTGGCGACCGAAGACAGCCCGCTGGTGCAAAAAGAGCAGGAGCTCAACCACCAGCTCAGCCAGCAGCTGATCGGTGCCACCACCAGCCTCAACTCGCTGGTCCAGAAAAACCTGCAAGCCAAGAGCTGGCTGGAGCGCGGCATCCAGACCGAGCGCAACCTCAATGAACAGGTGCAGATGCTCAAGGGCAATCTGCTGCTATCACGCATCCTCTATCAGCTCTATCAGCAGCTGGAGGCGGCCCCCACCATCGCCGTCAAAAACCTTGAAGAGCAGATCGCCGATCTCCATCTGGCCCAGTTTGAACTGAGCCAGCAGCGTGACCAGCTGTTCCAGAAGAACCTCTATCTGGACAATCTGATCGCCGGCAGCAAGGATCCGGTGAGCGAGGAGGACAAGGAGAGCCTTGCCAAGCTGCTCGACACCCGCATCAATCTGCTCGATCAGCTCAACCGCCAACTCGACAGCCAGCTCACCAACGCCATCAGCCTGCAGCTGACCCAGCAGCAGCTGGCTCGGGTCTATGCCTCTATTGAATTTACCCTGCAGCAACACATCTTCTGGGTAAGCAGCAACAAGCCCATCGACAGCAAGTGGTTTATCAGCTGGCCCGCCCAGGCCTACAAACAAGCCTCCGACTGGGTATTGAAACCGGACTGGAAACGCTGGCGCGAAGAGCTGCTGGGGATCTCCCTGCTCGCCTTCCCGCTGCTGCTGATCGGCGGCCTGCTGGTCTGGAAACGTCCGGCGCTGGTTGAGCGCGAGAAGAAGATCACCAAGGACCTTGGCCGTTTCCGTCAGGACAGCCAGTGGCACACCCCGCGCGCCCTGCTCTATACCGTGCTGCAACGCCTGCCGGGCAGCATGTTCATTCTGGCTGGCGGTCTGCTGCTCACCTACTGCGGTCTGCTCAGTCCCAAGCTGATGTTCCAGATCACCCTGAACCTCGCCCTCGGTTATCTGGTGTTCAGCGTCTATCTGGCGGTGATGCGCCCGGGCGGCATCGCCGAGACCCACTTCCGGATCCCGAAAGCGGAGCTGCAGGCCAAGCGCAACAGCATGCGCTACATCTGGTTGCCACTGCTGCCGCTCATCATGCTCGCAACCAAGGCGGTGGTTGAACCCTCCACCCTGGGCAACGACGTGATCGGCCAGGCCATGACCCTGACCCTGCTGGGGCTGGCCGCCTATCTGGTGTTCCCCATCTCCCGCGCCCGCATCAAGGGCGAGGCGAGCATGCAGAAGTCGCTGATCGCCATCGCCCTGGCGCTGGCACCGGTGGCGCTGATCGTGCTGGCGGTGCTCGGTTACTACTACACCGCGCTGAAGCTAACCGGTCGCCTGATCGAATCCTTCTACCTCATCATCATCTGGAGCCTGGTCTACCGCACAGCCCTGCGTGGTCTGGAGCTGGCAGCCCGTCGTCTGGCCTACCGCCGTGCGGTGGCCAAGCGTGAGCACAAATCTTCGGAAGATGCGGAAGGTGGCGAGTCCATCGAAGAGCAGCCCATGGATCTGGAGGATGTCAGCCAGCAGTCCCTGCGTCTGACCCGTACCGTGCTGATGCTGATCTTCGGCGTCGCCTTCTACTGGCTCTGGTCCGATCTGGTCGCGGTCTTCTCCTACCTCGACAGCATGGTGCTGTGGCACCGCAGTGAAGGCACCGGCGCCAACGCCGTGCTGTTCCCCATCAGCCTGAGTGACGTGCTGATCGGCTTCCTGCTGCTCGGCGGTGCCTGGTCACTGGCGCGCAACCTGCCGGGCTTGCTGGAGGTGCTGGTGCTCTCCAAGCTCAACCTGGCTCAGGGGACCGCCTACGCCATCACCACCATGCTTAACTACGTACTGATCGGCTTTGGCTCCCTCACCGCTCTCTCGATGATGGGCGTGCAGTGGGACAAGCTGCAGTGGGTAGCGGGTGGTCTGTCAGTCGGTATCGGTTTCGGCATGAAGGAGATCCTCTCCAACTTCGTCTCCGGCATCATCATCCTGTTCGAACGTCCGGTGCGGATCGGTGACACCGTCACCATCGGCTCCTTCTCCGGTACCGTCTCGCGGATCCGCATTCGCGCCACCACCCTGACCGACTTCGACCGCAAAGAGGTGATCATCCCCAACCAGCAGCTGATGACAGAACGGCTCATCAACTGGTCGCTGAGTGACACCGTCACCCGGGTGATCGTACGGGTGGGCGTGGCGTACGGCTCGGATCTCGAGCTGACCCGCACCCTGCTCAAACAGGCGGCCGACGAAAACAGCCGCGTGCTGAAAGATCCGGCCCCCATCGTCTACTTCCTCACCTTTGGCGCCAGCACGCTTGATCACGAGCTGCGCTTCTTCGTGAGCGAACTGGGGGATCGCAACCCGGCGGTGGACGAGTTGAACCGCAAGATCGACCAGCTGTTCCGCGAGAACGGCATCGAGATCGCCTTCAACCAGATGGATGTCTACATCAAGAACATGCAGGGCGAAGAGCAGAAGGTGGAGTCCAACTCCGCCGCCCTGCCGCCGCCCGCAGAAGATGGCAAACAGCCAGCCTGATAGCGAACTACATGAATCTGATGGCAACAGCCGCTCACCTAGGTGAGCGGCTTTTTTATGCCCTGTCTATGGCGATAGAGACAGTTATCCATTGCCAGCATCAGTGAAAGCCACGCAACAGTGCGGCCATCGCACTTGATAAAATATAAAGAGAAATAAAAGTCTAAAAACAGACACTTGCCCCACACCACTACTTACCGCATGGATGAAACCTGCGCCCTTCTCCCCTCACTGCTTACCCCATACCGCGCTCGCTCCGGCTCCCGGATTTTTATAACTTTTTTTAATTTTATTTGAGTGTCCTCTTCATCCTGACCATTGCAAAGTGGCGCCATTCCCGCGCCGGGCCCTGTGACCACCGTCCGGCTGACACCGACTTGCTCATTTGATAATTGAAAGGATCCGAGAGATGAAACACTCCTTGATGGTAATGGGGTTGGCCGCCTGTCTGGCATTAAGCGGCTGCCAGAATATGGACACCAAGAAAGTCCTGATAGGTGCAGCTGCGCTGGGGGCCATCGGCGCTGCTGGCTATTACGCCGGGAAAAAGCACAGCGATAACAAACACGAGCATGATGGCCAGCATGACGATAGCGATGACCAGCATATGGCCACCAGCAAGATGCCCCGTTACTGCTCGGGGGAAGCGGCCAGCAAATTCCATGTCTCCCCGCGCGATATCACCACCGAGTCGGCAGAAGAGAGTGGCCACAGATACAAGGTCTATGGCCAGTACGAGACCGATGATGATGCAGTCGATTTTACCTGCACCTTCAATCACGACGGTCGTTTCCTCTCGGTCGTTCGCAGCTGATTGGCCAGCGGTTACAGCCAATCACCACAGGCTCCCCATACAGGACACTCACGATGAAACAGCAACGCAGCATGATCGCCAGCCTCATTACGCTGGCCCTGCTTGGCCTCGCTCCATACGCCGGTGCCACCAGCGGCCACTCCGGGGTGGATCTGGCCAGCATGGATAACAGTGTGCGCGCGGCGGACGATCTGTTTCGCCACGTCAACGGCAACTGGCTGGCCCAGACCCGGATACCGGATGACATGCCGGGGCAGACCATCGGCAATCTGTTGGCGGACAAGTCGCTGGAGGATCGCAAGGTGTTGCTGGAGGCGCTGCTCAAGCGCCCGCAACAGTCCGGAACCCCTCGCCAGCAGATCGCCGATCTCTACGCCAGCTATCTGGATCAGGCCGGGCGGGATGCCAAAGGGCTGACCCCCATTCAACCACTGCGCGACGAGATCATGGCCATCCATGATGGCGCCTCGCTAGCCACCTACTTTGCCCGGGTCAGCAAGCTGGGCGGCGGCGCTCCCTTTGGTATCGGGATCATGGCCGACAAGAAGCAGCCTGACAGCTACGGGATCTACCTGCAGCAATCCGGCCTCGGTCTGCCGGATCGGGACTACTACCTGAATGCAGATGCCGCCAGCAAGACACTGCGGGCCAGCTACGAGCAGTTCATTACCACCCTGCTCAACCATGCCGGCGTCGAGGGGGCGAGCGAGCAGGCCCATCGCATTCTGGCGCTGGAGACCCGCCTCGCCAGCCTGCAGTGGGACAGAGTCAAGCGGCGGGATGACAACCTCACCTACAACAAACTGCCCATCGCCCGCCTCAGTCAGTTGCTGCCCACCCTGGATTGGCAACGCTACCTGGCAGAGGCCGGTATCGCCGGGGAAACGGAGATCATCGTTAGTGAGCCGGACTATCTGGAGAAGCTGACCGCCGTGATGCAGGAGACCAGCATCGCGCAGTGGCAATCCTACTGCCTGTTCCATCTGCTACGCACTTATGCGCCCTATCTCGACAGCCAGAGCAATGCCCTGCACTTCGCTTTCTACGGTACGACCCTGAGCGGCATCCCACGGCAGAGGGAGCCCTGGAAGCAGGCCATGGAGGTGCTGGACGACTATCTGGGTCAGGCGGTGGGCAAACTCTACGTGGAGCGCTACTTCCCGGCCGAAGCCAAGGCACAGATGGCGACCATGGTACGCAATCTGATCGCCGCCTATCGCCAGGAGATCGGTGGGCTCGACTGGATGTCTGCCCCGACCAAACAGCAGGCGCTGGCGAAACTGGAGAAGGTACGGGTCAAGATCGGCTATCCCGACCAGTGGCAGGATTACAGCGCAATCGAGATCCGTCCCGATGATCTGGTCGGCAATGCCCAGCGCGCGGCCACGGTACGTTACAACAAGCACCTTGCCCGCCTCCATCAACCGGTGGATCGGGAGGAGTGGTTCGACAATCCGCAGACAGTGAACGCCTACTACAACCCGAACAACAACGAGATCGTCTTCCCGGCAGCCATACTGCAACCGCCCTACTTCGATCTGAAGGCGGATGATGCGGTCAACTATGGCGCTATCGGCGCGGTCATCGGTCACGAGTTGAGCCATGGTTTCGATGATCAGGGGGCCAAATTCGATGGCAACGGTGCCTTGCACAACTGGTGGGCTCCGGCCGATCTCAAGGAGTTCACCGCCAGAGCGCAAAAACTGGCAAAACAGTACGACCGTTTCGAGCCCATCAAGGGGGAGCATGTCAATGGCCAGCTGACCCTTGGCGAGAACATCGGCGATCTCGGTGGCCTGACCATCGCCCACAAGGCGTACCAGCTCGCCCTGGGCAACCGCCTGCCAGCGGTGCTCGATGGCTTCACCGGCGAGCAGCGTTTCTTTATCGGCTGGGCGCAGGTGTGGAAAGGAAAGTACCGGCCCGAGCTCGCTGCCGTTCTGCTCAAGACAGATCCCCACTCGCCGCTGGAGTACCGGGTCAACGGCGTCGTCGCTAATATGCCGGCCTTCTATCGCGCCTTTGCCATCAAGCCGGGATACAAGCTCTATCTGCCACCTTCCGAGCGTGTGAAGATTTGGTGACCACCAGCAGGGGCCCTGGCCCGAAAAGCTCCAGCAGATGGACCACCTCCACCTGAGCTGAAGATGACCGACACAGGGAGTGTCTGTTTTACCCTGTCTGGTTTTTCCCGACCCACATGTGCCTGACCATGTGGGTTTTTTTGACCCTTTTGCCCCGCCGCTTCTCCTCAGCCTGCCCTGCTTTCACCTGATACGGTCACGGCACACAACTCTGCCATTTTCTCGCCTTTGCCATTGGCTGAAAAACCGGCGGCGGAACCGCTATAAATCGGTTTACCACCAAACAGGTCTGACCTATGGTAAAGCATGTAAAAGATGCATCGTGGAGCCGCTTTTCCTATGAATGACCGAGAACTGCAACAGATCCTGTTTCGCTCCTTCGATGTGATCCCGCTGCCTATTCTGGTGTCCGAATCCATTGCCCGTCACGATGGCTGCTCACCCGACATGATCCCGCAGCGGCGCCACCGCTTCCTGAATAAAGCCTTCATTGAGCAACTGGGCTACAACCTTGACGATCTTCCGGACATGGCTTCCTGGTTTCAGGTCGCCTACCCGGATGAAGGGTATCGCCGCACCATCATCGACTCCTGGCACTCCCAGGTGGAACAGAGCTTGTCGCAAGGGCTGGAGGTCGCCGAAATGCCTGCGCTGATCCGCTGCAAGAGCGGTCAGTCGCGCTGGTTTATCGTCACTGCCCAGCTGGGAGCCGATGCCATCCCGGATGGCCATATCGTCACCTTTCGCGATATCCACGATCTGCAGTGTATGGTGGAAGAGGTGAGCCGCCTCTCCTGCACCGATCCGCTCACCGAACTGACCAACCGGCGTGGCGCCCAGCAACAGTTGCAGGCCCTTTGGTTGCAGGGTGAGCCCCTCTCGGTGGTGTTGGGAGATATCGACCATTTCAAGCAAGTCAATGACCGCTACGGCCACCCTGCGGGCGATGCCGCGCTCTGCGCCGTCGCCCACGCCATGGCTGGCCAGCTGTTGCCGGGGGAGAGTCTGGCCCGTTGGGGCGGAGAGGAGTTCCTGCTGATCCTGCCTGGCTGCGATATTGAACAGGCGGCACGGCGCGCCGAACAGCTGCGCCAGCATGTCAGTACCACCCGCTTGCCATGGCAGGGGAAGCAGCTATCCCTCACCATCAGTCTGGGGTGTGCCAGCATGAAGGGACAGGAGAGCATCGACTATCTGCTGATGATGGCCGACCGGGCCCTTTATCAGGCCAAGGATCAGGGCCGTAACCGGGTTGTCATCTCGACGGAATAGAGTGATCACCAGAAAGGGAAGCCGACTCGCGGCCATAAAAAAACCGAAGCACAAGGCTTCGGTTTTTTACTGCGCAACTGGCGTGAGCCAGCCGGGCATTACTTCTTGATACGGATAACCGGGGTCTCGCCCACAGTCACGGCACCAGTCATTTTGATCAGCTCTTTGATCTCGTCCATGTTGGAGATGACAACCGGAGTCAGGGTAGACTTGGCTTTCGCTTCCAGAACGGCCAGATCGAACTCGATGATGGTGTCGCCGCGCTTGACCTGCTGGCCTTCCTGAGCGATACGTTTGAAGCCTTCGCCTTTCAGTTCAACGGTGTCGATACCGAAGTGAACGAACAGCTCGATACCGGAGTCGGATTCCAGAGAGAACGCGTGGTTGGTCTCGAAAATCTTGCCGATGGTACCATCGCACGGCGCAACCATCTTGTTGCCAGCCGGCTTGATGGCGATACCGTCACCAACGATCTTCTCGGCGAAGACAACGTCAGGCACATCTTCGATCGGCACGATTTCGCCAGACAGCGGAGCAAAGATTTCGATGCCGCCGGTGTCAGAGCTATCGTCGGAAACCAGTTTCTTCAGTTTATCAAACAGACCCATATAAAGCTCCTAGAGATGATTTGTCGCTGTTTGCAGCCGATCTTAGCAGACTGCTTTCTGCTTAATAAAGTTATCTACGCATGCTTCGATTTCAGCGGCGGTGGCAAAGCTCAGTGCTTGATCAGCCATTGCCTTCACATCTTCGAAGTTGGTGTTGCGGATAAGCTTCTTGATACGCGGTACAGAGATGGCGCTCATGGAGAACTCATCCAGACCCATACCCAGCAGCAGCAGGGTAGCGCGCTCGTCACCAGCCAGTTCACCACACATACCGGTCCACTTGCCTTCGGCGTGGGACGCATCGATAACCATCTTGATCAGGGTCAGGACGGAGGGTGACAGCGGGTTGTACATGGCGGAGATCATCTCGTTACCACGATCGACAGCCAGAGTGTACTGGGTCAGGTCGTTGGTACCGATACTGAAGAAATCCACTTCCTTGGCCAGATGATGAGCCATCACGGCAGCGGCCGGGGTCTCGATCATGATACCCACTTCGATGGATTCATCAAAGGCTTTGCCTTCGGCACGCAGTTCGGCTTTCAGCGTCTCTACGGTGGCTTTCAGGCTACGGAACTCTTCGACAGAGATGATCATCGGGAACATGATGCGCAGTTTGCCGAAGGCAGAGGCGCGCAGAATGGCCCGCAGCTGAGCGTGCATGATGTCTTCGCGGTCGAAGAAAATACGCACTGCACGCCAGCCCAGGAAGGGGTTCATCTCTTTCGGGAAATTCATGTAGGGCAGCTCTTTGTCGCCGCCAATGTCCATGGTACGCACGATGATCGGCTGATCCGGCATCGCTTCGGCCACTTCTTTGTAGGCTTTGAACTGCTCGTCTTCGGTCGGCAGCGCGTCACGGTCCATGAACAGGAACTCGGTACGGTACAGACCCACGCCTTCGGCGCCATTGCGGATGGCACCTTCGGTATCCTTGACGGTACCGATGTTGGCGCACACTTCGACCTGGTGACCATCCAGCGTGATGGCAGGCAGATCTTTCAGCTTGGCCAGCTCATCTTTCTCGGCCTGGAACTGAGCCTGGAACTTCTTGGCTTCGGTCAGTTGTTCAGCGGTCGGATTGATGATGATCTGGTTGTTGATCGCATCCAGCACCAGCATGTCACCGTTCTTGACGCGCTCGGTGATGTCGTTGGTGCCTACTACGGCCGGCAGCTCCAGGGAGCGGGCCATGATGGAGGTGTGAGAGGTACGGCCACCGATGTCGGTGACGAAACCCAGCACATATTTCAGGTTGATCTGAGCGGTTTCAGACGGGGTCAGGTCTTTGGCGACCAGGATCACCTCTTCGTCGATGGTGCTCAGGTTGACAACGGCGATGCCCAGTACGTTCTTGACCAGACGGGTACCGATGTCACGGAAGTCGGTAGCGCGTTCGCGCAGATAAGGGTCATCCAGCTCGGCCATCATCTTGGCGTACTGTTCGATCACCTCATAGATGGCTTTGTCAGCGGAAGCCTTGTTCTCTTTGATGAAGGATTTGATATCCCCTTCCAGCTCCTCATCTTCGAGCAGCATGATGTGGCCTTCGAAGATGGCCTCTTTTTCCTCACCGAAGGTGCGACCGGCCATCTCTTTGATGGCTTCCAGCTGGGTAGCTGACTTGGTACGAGCTTCGAGGAAACGGTTGATCTCGGCATCAATCTGGTCAGCAGAGATTTTGCCCTGATTGATAACGATTTCATCTTCTTTAAGAAGAAGCGCCTTACCGAATGCGATACCGGGGGACGCAAGAATGCCAGATATCATAATCCTTCCTATTAAAACGACTGTGGGGGAGGAATCTAAAGCTGGATTACTCCAGCTCGTCCATCAGGGCAACCAGCTTCTCAACAGCTTGCTGAGCATCCGGGCCATCAGCCTGGATAGTTACGTTGGTACCCTTGGTCAGGCCCAGGGTCTGCAGCTTGAACAGGCTCTTGGCGCTGGCGGACTTGCCACCGGAGACCACAGTGATCTCGCTTTGGAATTCTTTGGCTTCTTTCACGAACTGAGCTGCCGGACGGGTGTGCAGGCCGTTTTCAGCAGTAATAACAACAGACTTCTCGTACATGGTTTCACCCCATATTATTGATATTTTTGGTGGATTGGTCGTTTTTGAAGCAACCTGACCCACCGTGTCAGTATGGATATGTTGTAAAGTAACGAAAGCAGACCCGCAATGGTTTAATCCAGGTCAAGTTTCTGTGCAGTAATCGGCGCGCTGGTTGGCAATTTTCAGTTATTGGGCTACAAGCCGCATCAGGACTGGCCTGAAATTATTTTATAACGAAAAATAACACTTTGTTACTTTGTGATACCGAGCCAGCAAACACCGCGTGACGCCGCACAGGATATGAGATTTAGAGCGGAATGTCTGCTTTTTTTCTCACTCCGGAACTTGTTATTTTACCCCAAAAAATAAGGATCAAGTGACACTAACAGGGGTTGAGTCTAGCCCATAAAGAAGCGGCGCTCCTGGGAGCGCCGCTGTTTTGAAAGATTCCGATCAGTTACTGCTGCAGTTCCTGCTCGCTGAACACCCCGGCAAACAGGGCGCTGGAGAGGTAACGTTCCGCCGCGCTCGGCAGGATGACCACTATGGTTTTGCCCGCAAATTCCGGCAGCTCGGCCAGACGGCTGGCAGCCACCACCGCAGCACCGGAGCTGATACCGGCCAGGATCCCCTCCTCCTCCATCAGACGGCGAGCCATCTCGATGGCTTCATCGCTGGTCACCTTCTCCACCCGATCGATGAGGGAGAGGTCCAGGTTGCCCGGGATAAAGCCGGCGCCGATCCCCTGGATCTTGTGGGGGCCCGGTTTGATCTCTTCACCGGCCAACTTCTGACTGATGACCGGCGACTCGGCCGGTTCGACCGCAACAGAGACCACCGCCTTGCACTGGGTCTTCTTCAGATAGCGGGAGACACCGGTAATGGTGCCACCGGTACCGACCCCAGCCACGAACACATCCACCTCACCGTCAGTGGCATCCCAAATCTCGGGGCCTGTGGTCTTTTCGTGGATCTCCGGGTTGGCCGGGTTTTCAAACTGTTGCAGCAACACATACTTGCCCGGCTCGGACTCGAGGATTTCGTTGGCCTTGGCAATGGCCCCCTTCATGCCGAGGGGCCCTTCGGTCAGCACGAGATTGGCACCGAGCGCCTTGAGCAGCTTGCGGCGCTCCAGGCTCATAGTGGCCGGCATGGTCAGGGTGATGGGATAGCCGCGAGCCGCCGCGACAAAGGCCAGAGCTATACCCGTGTTGCCGCTGGTGGGCTCGATGATCTCCTTACCCTTGGTCAGGATGCCGCGCTTCTCGGCATCCCAGATCAGGTTGGCACCGATACGGCACTTGACGCTGAAGCTGGGGTTGCGGCTCTCGATCTTGGCCAGCACGCGACCTTTGGTAACACGGTTGAGACGAACCAGCGGGGTGTGACCGATAGTCTGGCTGTTGTCCTCAAAAATTTTGCTCATGGCGCTATCCCTGTGTTTGTTACGACGATGAAACAAGATTACCCTGTGGTTTCTGAATGAGAAGTGACTATTCGTTATAACCATATGGTATTACAACATATAGAGCTTATTCTCTCTGGCCCCTGACTCCGGGCGCCAATCGTCAAAGGAACCGACGTTATGGGATTTTCAGGAAGCAGCCAGTATCTCGCCTCCGATGCATTGAAGATGGCGGTCAATGCCGCCATCACCCTCGAGAAACCGCTGCTGATCAAGGGGGAGCCGGGCACCGGCAAGACGGTGCTGGCGGAAGCGGTCGCCGACCATCTCGGCACCGACCTCATTGCTTGGCATATCAAGTCCACCACCAAGGCCCAGCAGGGACTCTACGAATATGATGCGGTGGCCCGGCTGCGGGACTCCCAGCTCGGCGACCCCAGAGTGGCCGATATCAGTCACTACATTCGTAAAGGCAAGTTGTGGCAGGCCTTCAGCGCCGAGCAGCGACCTGTGCTGCTGATCGACGAGATCGACAAGGCCGACATCGAATTCCCCAACGATCTGCTGCTGGAGCTGGACCGGATGGAGTTCGATGTCTACGAGACCGGTGAGCGAGTCAAGGCGCGCCAGCGGCCGGTGGTCATCATCACCTCCAACAACGAAAAAGAGCTGCCGGATGCCTTCCTGCGCCGCTGTTTCTTCCACTACATCCGCTTCCCCGACAAGGCCGAGATGCAGGCCATCGTCAAACTCCACTACCCCGACCTCAAAGAGAGCCTGCTTGGCGAGGCAATGGATCTCTTCTTCGAACTGCGCGAGGTAGAGGGACTGCGCAAGAAATCCTCCACCTCAGAGCTGCTGGACTGGATCCGCCTGCTGCTGGCCGACGATATCGCCCCCGAGGCGATGCGTGTCCGCGAGCCCGGCAAGCTGGTGCCCGCGCTATATGGCGCCCTGCTCAAGACCGAGCAGGATCTGCATCTATTCGAGAAGCTCGCCTTTTTGGCCCGGCGCGGCAGCTGACCCATGCTGATCGACTTTTTTACCCACCTGCGCCGCCACAAACTCCCGTGCAGCCTGCGCGAGTTGCTGGACTTGCACGCCGCACTGGCAGCCCGGCTGGTCGCTGTCGATATGGACGAGTTCTACCAGCTCTCCCGCTGCCTGCTGGTAAAAGACGAGGCCCACTACGATCGCTTCGATCGCGCCTTCGCCGAATACTATGAGGGGCTGGACGCCATCCCCCTGCTGCCGGAGAGCCTGCCCGAGGAGTGGCTGCGCAAGGAGTTCGAGCGACTGTTGAGCCCAGAGGAGAAGGCGCTGCTCAAATCCCTCGGCGGACTCGACAAGCTGATTGAAACCCTTAACCAGCGATTACGCGAACAGAAAGAGCGCCACGCCGGCGGCAGCAAATGGGTGGGGACTGGTGGCAGCAGCCCGTTTGGCCATGGCGGTTTTCACCCAGAAGGGATCCGCATGGGTGGAGAGGGGCGGCACGGCAAGGCGGCCAAGGTGTGGGAGGCCCGTCACTATCGCAACTTCAGCGACGACTCACCGCTTGGCCAGCGCGCCATCCAGCTGGCGCTGCGCAAACTCAGGCGTTGGGTGCGCAGAGGCAATCCCGACGAGCTGGATCTCGACGACACCATAAAAAGTTCTGCCCGCCAGGGCTGGCTCGATGTGAAGCTGCGGCCCGAGCGCCACAACGGGGTCAAGCTGTTGGTTTTCTTCGATGTGGGGGGCTCCATGGATGCCCACGTGGCCGAGGTGCAGCGCCTCTTCTCCGCCCTGCGCCACGAGTTCAAGCATCTGGAGTACTTCTATTTTCACAACTGTCTCTACGACTTCGTCTGGAAGGATAACGCCCGCCGCTTTGAGGAGAGGTTCGATACCCTGCGGCTGCTGCGCACCTATGGCAGCGACTACCGGGTGATCCTGGTGGGGGATGCCACCATGGGCCCCTACGAGATCACTTGGCCGGGCGGCAGTGTCGAGCAGTGGAACGAGGAGTCGGGTCAGGTATGGCTCACCCGATTGCAGCAGCACTTCCCCAAACTGGTGTGGATCAATCCCACCCCGCGGCGGGAGTGGCTCTGGCATCCCTCCATCAAACTGATGAATGACGTGGTTGGCGGACGGATGCATCCGCTGACCCTGGCGGGTCTCGCTGCGGCGATCGACCAGCTGTAACCCTCTCTACCCTATAAACCGACAAGCCGGGAACGCACCCGGCGAGGAGCAAAGATGACCTCTATCGTGATCAGTGGCTCAGGCCTCTATACCCCACCTTTTGCCGTCAGCAATGAAGAGCTGGTGGCCGCCTTCAACCAGTATGTGGATCTCTACAACGAGGAGAACGCCTCCGCCATCGACGCTGGCCAGCTCCCCGCCAAGCAGCATTCCAGTTGCGAGTTCATCGAGAAGGCCTCCGGCATCAAGAGCCGTTATCTGGTGAGCCGCGAGGGGGTGCTCAACCCCGACATCATGCAGCCGCTGCTGGCGGAGCGGCCCGATGAGATGCCCTCCATCATGGTGGAGATGGCGGTGGCCGCCGCCGAGCAGGCGCTGATCGCCGCCGGTCGCGAGCCCGGCGAGATCGATCTGGTGATCGTCGCCGCCTCCAACATGCCGCGCCCCTACCCGGCGCTGGCCATCGAGCTGCAACACTATCTGGGGGCGAGCGGCATGGCCTTTGATATGAATGTGGCCTGCTCGTCTGCCACCTTCGGCATCAAGACAGCCGCTGACATGCTGGCGGCAGGCACCGCCCGAGTGGCGCTGGTGGTTAATCCGGAGATCTGCTCGGGGCATCTCAATTTTCGCGATCGTGATAGTCACTTTATCTTCGGCGATGCCTGCACCGCGGTGCTGCTGGAGCGGGAGGCCGATTGCAAGGTGGCCAATCCGTGGCAACTGGTAGCCAGCAAGCTGGTGACCCAATACTCCAACAACATCCGCAACAACTTCGGCTTTCTGAACCGGCTGAGCCCGCGCACCCGCTACGGCGACGACAAGCTGTTTCGCCAGCAGGGACGCAAGGTGTTCAAGGAGGTATTGCCGCTGGTGTGCGATCAGATTGCCAACCAGCTCGATGAGCAGGGCTGGCCCGCCGAGAGCCTGAACCGGCTCTGGCTCCATCAGGCCAACCTCACCATGAACCAGTTCATCGGTCGCAAGCTGCTGGGCCACGATGCCAGCCAGCAGGAGGCGCCGGTCATTCTTGATAGCTATGGTAATACCAGCTCGGCGGGTTCCATCATCGCGTTTCATCTGTACAATCGCGACCTTCCTGCGGGGGCTCGCGGCGTACTGTGCTCCTTTGGCGCAGGTTACTCCATCGGTAGCCTGCTGCTGCGGCGCCTGTAATGGCGGGCCTCCCGCCGACATAACAATAACCAGCAACATGGGTGGGAATATGCAGAGGATCACGGGGCGCTGCGCCCTGCACTACGGGGTAACCCTGTCACTATTTTGTCTCTATGGCTGGCAGGTTTGCCCGTTTCTCGAGAGTCTCACCCTGCCCCAGTTGCTGGGGCCGACCCTGGTGACGTTCGCCATCATGTTCGCCGTACGCAATTGGCTGCTCTCAAGGCGGCCCCTGCCGCGCAACGGGCTGGATGGGTTTGGACTGGAGGTGGGTTTCTACCTGCTGGGGGCACTGCTGCTCTCGAGCTACAACGCCCTGGCCCACAACTTCCCGCTGGAGAGTCACCTCAAGGTGCTGCTGGGGATGACCACCCTCGGCTTTCTGGTAGCGGCCGACCTGACTCTGGAGCGAGACTTGCATCGGGCCAGAGCACGGCAAGCCGAGCAGAGCCTGGCACTAAGCCACCCGCTGGCCATGCCGCTGCCACGCAAGTTCACCCTCTTTACTCTGGCGACCCTCACCCTGCTGGGAGGTGTCTTCTTCTTGCTGTTCAACAAGGATCTGGAGTGGCTGGTGACGGTGGAGCGCAGCCTGCCGAGGGTCGATGCCCAGCACTACATCCTGTGGGAGATCGCCTTCGTAATGACGGTGACCTTTTGTTATCTCGCCCTCATTATTCACGGTTATGGTCGCAATCTCGGCCTATCCCTGCGCCAGCAGACCAGCACAATGGCCAGAGTACAGTGTGGTGACTTCGACGCCCGGGTGCCGGTCACCCGGGATGACGAGTTTGGCCTTATCGCCGCCAGCACCAATCAGATGATCGGCGAGCTGAAATCCCGCAGTGACGAGCTCAACCTGACCCGCGACGTGGCCATCCTCGGCCTCGCCTCGCTGGCAGAGACCCGTGACAACGAGACCGGCGCCCATATCATCCGCACCCAGCACTATGTGAAGGCGCTGGCGCAATACCTCAGTCGCAGCGATTGGGATCGCTATCCGCTCGATGACGCCACCATCGACCTGCTGTTCAAGTCGGCCCCGCTGCACGATGTGGGCAAGGTGGGCATTCCCGATGCCATCCTGCTCAAACCGGGCAAGCTGACCGACGAGGAGTTCGCCATCATGAAGCGCCACCCGCAGATCGGCGCCGATGCGCTGGCGAGTGCCGAGGCGCAGCTGGGCTCCAACTCCTTCTTGCGGCTGGCCCGGGAGATCTCCCTCACCCACCACGAAAAGTGGGATGGCAGCGGCTATCCGGCTGGGCTGGCGGGTGAGAATATTCCTCTCTCGGGGCGGCTGATGGCGGTGGCAGATGTCTACGATGCCCTCATCTCGAAACGGGTCTACAAACCCGCCTTCAGCCATGAGGAAGCGAAGGAGATCATCGTGAAGGGGAGCGGCAGCCATTTTGATCCCGGCATTGTCGCGGCGTTTCTCGCCTGTGAGGCGCAGTTCAGGGAGATTGCCGCACAGTTTCAAGATCACCACTGAGCAAGTACATCCCGACCAGCTTGCCCTGATGGCTGACAGGGCAACTGGCGTCATAAATTGTACACAAACAGGTCTGGCCATCGCCGATTCAGCGCCATGCTGGCGGTATTTGCCAAGCCGCGCCCATATTGATATTTCCCTTTATTTACAGCTGTTTTTTGTCATTTTGTGATCCGGGTTCGTGCCAATGACGCAACCGGGATCACAAGATGGCAGGAAAAGACCGCAATTTGCCCTCCGGCGCCAATGATGGCTTCCAATGAAAGCGAGGTTTGCTATCATCCGGAGACATTTTTCATCTGTCGTCGGCTACAAAAGAATACCCTCATGTACACACAGTTCTTCGGCCTTTCGGAACACCCGTTTTCCATCTCGCCCAATCCCAAGTACCTCTATATGAGCGAGCGCCACGGCGAAGCCCTTGCTCATCTCAACTATGGATTGCAGGATGGCGGCGGCTTTGTGCTGCTGACCGGCGAAGTGGGCACCGGCAAGACCACCGTCTCCCGCTGCCTGCTGCAACAGCTGCCCGCCGAGACCGAGATCGCCTATATCCTCAACCCCTCCCTGACCGAACGGGATCTGCTGGCCGCCATCTGTGACGAGTTTCAACTCCCCTATCCCGAAGATGCCGGGATCAAGCGGCTGTTCGACCTTATTCGCGATCACCTGCTGGCCAACCTGGCGGCAGGCAAGCGCAGCGTGGTACTGGTGGATGAGGCGCAGCACCTGCTGCCCGGTGTACTGGAGCAGCTGCGTCTGCTCACCAACCTCGAAACCGACGAACGGAAACTGCTGCAGGTGGTGCTGATCGGTCAGCCCGAGCTGCAAGAGATACTGCGTCAACCCCTGCTGCGCCAGCTGGCCCAGCGCATTACCGCCCGCTATCACCTGCTGCCGCTCTCCCACAGCGATGTGGATGCCTACGTCCGCTTCCGGCTGCAAGTGGCGGGGTGTGTGCAACCCATTTTTACCCCGCGCGCCATCAAGGCGCTCCATCGCCTGAGTGGCGGCATCCCCCGTTTCATCAATCTCATCTGCGACCGCGCCCTGATCGCCGCCTTCGCCCGTGGCAGCTACAAGATTGTCCACAGCGATATCAGCCAGGCCGCCTTCGAGGTCAATGGCGTTCGGGACGAAGGAAGCTGGGCCTCCGGTCTGATGGTGATGCTGGCAGGCGCCCTGCTGGTGACCGCAGGCTGGTGGGGTTGGCAATTTTTCGGCGTGTTCCCCACCCGTCCGGTAGTCAAGGTCGAGGTGCCGGTCACCATCGACGAGACCGCCGAGCAGCAGGAGCAGCTGACCGAGGCGATCAATCAGGCCATCGACCCCGAGAGCGCCATGCAGAATCTCTATCGGGTCTGGGGTTATGAACCGGAACCGTTCGAGGCAACCTGTGACAACGCCCCCCGTGCCGGTCTGCGCTGTCAGGAGGGAGAGGCAAGCCTTGACGAGCTGCGCGCCCTGCAGTATCCCGCCATGATCACGCTCACTGACCAGACTGGCGGCCTCTACTACGCGACCCTGGTCAATCTGGGACCGAACAAGGCCAGCCTGATGATCGGTGACCAAAGCTGGCAGGTGGATCGCCTGTGGCTCAGCGACAACTGGGGCGGCAGCTACACCCTGCTCTGGCGTATGCCGAAAGGGGGTGTGAGCCTGATCGCCAGCAATGCCGGTCAGACCCAGATCCAGTGGCTCGACAATGCCCTCAGCCGCGCGCTGCAACAGCCCGAGCGCAAGGTGCGCCGCTTCGATGGCGAGCTCAAGAACAAGCTGCAGCAGTTCCAGCGGGATCAGGGGCTCAACCCTGACGGCATCGCCGGCAGCAATACCCTGCTGCGCCTCAACGCCCTCTCCGGTGAACCCATGCCCAGACTGGAGGAGGCCTCCTGATGTCTACCCTGCTCAAGGCGCTGCGCCGTGCGCAGCAACCGCAACTCTCCGCCCATATTCCGGCCATGGGCTTGCCCATGCCCCGGGAAGAGGAGCGCAGCCCACGCCGCATCGGCTGGCTGCTGGCTCCCCTGGCCCTGTTGCTGGGGGCGGGCGCCAACTATGGCTGGCATCTGCTCCACCTGCGCCCCATCGAGGAGAAGGTGGAGGTGAAAGAGGTGATCACCCCGCCCTTCGTGCGGGTTGAACCCAAGGCAATGGTGACCCGTCCGCTGCCCCCGCCCCTGCCGGAGCCGGTGGTCCAACCCAGAGCAGTGGCCAAAAACGAGGGGACCAGTCAGGGAAATACCCCCGCGCTGAGTCTGGCCGAGCAACTGATGATAGCCCTCAATGAAACCCCATTGCAGGAGACGCCACACGCCACCGGCCAGAACAACGTGCAACCGGCCCAGTTGATGGCGCTGGGCTCGGCACCCCAGTCGGTGCGCCAGCAGGTACCGCAATTTAGCTATGGCTCTCATGTATTCTCCTCCAACCCCGCCAAGCGGGCCGTGGTGCTCAATGGCCGGGAATACCGGGAGGGGAGCGAAATCGCCCCGGGAGTCGTGCTCGCGACCATCGACCAGCAATACATAGTGCTGCAGGTCGCCGGACAGAGCGTGACCCTCAAGGCGCTGCAGGATTGGCGAGGATGAGTACGCACCGTACCCTGATGTTCGCTGGCAAGCAGGATGCACCTCACCTGAGTGCCACTTTTGTGAGCATTCAAAGGTTTACGGTGTGATGAAATATCCATTTTTATGGTTTGGCGCGCCCGGACCCGTTGTGTCACAGCACTCCGCCGTACACAATACGCAGCCGCCCCAGAGCCTGGAATTTGTTGATTAATATGACGCTACGATTCAGGGATGACATCTTGACCATGCTGCTGGCCCAGTGCCGGCGGCTTCCCATGACCAGAGTCCCCCAGGTGGCCTTTCTGGCGCTGTTGATCATGCTGGCCCAGCAGAGCGCCGCCCTCACCTGGCGTCTGCTCACCCTGGCAAGCCCGCAAACCAGCCAACCGTGGCAACCCTCCGCCGTGGCGGTCAGCGGCCAGAGCAACCCGCGCCTTGAACTGGGCGAGGTGAGCCGACTGGCACTGTTTGGCAAGGCGATTCCCAAGGCACAAGCCAAAGCCGCCGTGGCCGCCAATGCGCCGCGTACCCAGCTCAATGCCCAGCTCAACGGGGTGTTGGCCAGCTCTGATCCGGCCAAATCCATCGCCATCATCGCCATGTCCGGTATCCAGAACTCCTACGGGGTCGGTGACATGATTGACGGCACCCAGGCGCGGATCCGGCAGGTCTATCCGGATCGGGTGATCATCGAGCGGGATGGCCGCGACGAGACCCTGATGCTGGATGGCGAGGAGTATGGCAAGCCGCTGCCGCAGACCAATGCCGCCCCCCTTGGCTCCCTGCGCAGCGAGCTGATGGCCGATCCGGGCAAGATCACCGATTACCTCAATATTTCACCGGTTCAGGTGGATGGCCGCATGACCGGCTATCGCCTCAACCCGGGCAGCAATCCTGAGTTTTTCAACCAGAGCGGGCTGCAGGCCAATGACCTGGCCATCAGCATCAACGGGCTGGATTTACGGGACAACATGCAAGCCATGCAGGCGATGCAGCAGATGGCTGGCGCAACGGAAATGACAGTGACCGTCGAGCGACAGGGCGAACAGTTCGACATTTATGTGCGCTTGTCAGAATAATGATTTGGAGTCGTACCAATAATGACCACTAAAGGGAAAAGCTGGCGTCTGGCCACTATCGCAGCGGCACTGATGATGGCGGGCTCAGCCTGGGCCACCGAATACTCTGCCAGTTTCAAGAACGCCGACATTGAAGAGTTCATCAATACGGTGGGCAAGAACCTCAATAAAACCATCATCATAGAGCCATCGGTGCGCGGCAAGATCAACGTGCGCAGCTACGACCTGCTCAATGAGGAACAGTACTACCAGTTCTTCCTGAGCGTGCTCGACGTCTACGGCTTTGCCGTGGTGCCGATGGACAACGGAGTGCTCAAGGTGCTGCGCTCGCGGGATGCCAAGACCTCCGCCATTCCTGTGGTGGATGGCAGCAACCCGGGCTCCGGCGACGAGATGGTGACTAGAGTAGTGCCGGTGCGCAACGTCTCGGTCCGTGAACTGGCGCCACTGCTGCGCCAACTCAACGACAACGCCGGTGGTGGCAACGTGGTGCACTACGAGCCCTCCAACGTGCTGCTGATCACCGGCCGCGCCGCCGTGGTCAACCGCTTGGTGGAAGTGGTGAACCGGGTCGACCGCGCAGGCGATCAGGATGTGGACATCATCAAGCTCAAGTTTGCCTCGGCGGGGGAAATGGTACGGCTGGTGACCAACCTCAACAAGGATGGCAACCCCCAGGGCGGCACCGCCTCCCTGCTGCTCTCCCCCAAGGTGGTGGCCGACGAGCGCACCAACTCTGTGGTGGTGAGTGGTGAACCGAAAGCGCGCGCCCGCATCATCCAGATGGTGCGCCAGCTCGACCGCGACCTGCAGAGCCAGGGCAACACCCGGGTCTTCTACCTCAAATATGGCAAGGCCAAAGACATGGTCGAGGTGCTCAAGGGCGTCAGCTCCAGCATCGAGGCCGACAAGAAGGGCGGCGGCGCAACCACAGGTGGCGCCAGCATCGGCGGTGGCAAGCTGGCCATCTCAGCCGACGAGACCACCAATGCGCTGGTCATCACCGCCCAGCCGGACGTGATGTCCGAACTGGAGCAGGTGGTGGCCAAGCTCGATATCCGCCGCGCCCAGGTGCTGGTGGAGGCGATCATCGTTGAGATGCAGGATGGCGACGGCCTCAGCCTTGGCGTCCAGTGGGGCAATGCCAACGGCGGTGGTACCCAGTTCACCAACTCCGGTCTGCCCCTCGGCAGCGCCATTGCGGCGGGCAAGGATTACCAGAATGGCAAGACCGACACCGCTGCAGGTCTGCTGAAAGAGTTCAACGGCATGGCCGCCGGTTTCTATCACGGCGACTGGGCCATGCTGGCCACGGCGCTGGCCTCCAATACCAAGAACGATATTCTCTCCACCCCGAGTATCGTCACCATGGATAACAAGGAGGCCTCCTTCAACGTCGGTCAGGAGGTCCCGGTCCAGAGCGGTTCGCAAAGCTCCACCACCAGCGATCAGGTGTTCAACACCATCGAGCGCAAGACGGTGGGAACCAAGCTGGTGGTGACCCCGCAGATCAACGAAGGGGATTCTGTGCTGCTCAATATCGAGCAGGAGGTCTCCAGCGTCGCCCAGACCCAGGCGACCGGTACTGCCAACCTTGGCCCCACTTTCGATACCCGTACCGTCAAGAACGCGGTGCTGGTCAAAAGCGGCGAAACTGTGGTGCTCGGCGGTTTGATGGACGAACAGACCAAGGAGCAGGTCTCCAAGGTGCCCTTGCTGGGCGATATCCCGGTGCTGGGCTATCTGTTCCGCTCCACCTCCAACACTACCTCCAAGCGCAACCTGATGGTCTTTATCCGGCCGACCATCTTGCGTGATGCGGATGTCTATACCGGTGTCTCCAGCAACAAGTACTCCCTGTTCCGCGCCGAGCAGCTCAATGCCGCCTCGCAGGAGGGGTATCTCACCTCCCCCGCCCGTCAGGTATTGCCTGCCTATGGCCAGGATGTGATGGTGTCGCCCGAGCTGCAAAAAGAGATCCAGAAGCAGATCAACGAGATGCGGAGCAGACAGCAAAGCACTGTCGAGACCACCACCCCGTTTGTGCAGAGTAAGCCCTGATGAGTGCCTACCATCTGGATGGAAGCGTCGGGCATGCGCCACTGCCCGAGCTCCCCTTTGTCTTTGCCCGCAACTTCGGGGTGATCCTGATTGAGCGGGACGGCGCCCCCGTGCTGCAGTGCCGCCCCGGCGTCACCCCGCAGGCCCTGCTGGAGGTGCGGCGGGTCGCGGGGTGCAGCTTCGGGGTGGAGCAGCTCGACAACGAGGCCTTCGAAGAGCTGCTGATGGCCCACTATCAGCGCGACTCCTCCGAGGCGCGCCAGCTGATGGAAGATCTCGGCAACGAGATGGACTTCTTCGCCCTGGCCGAAGAGCTGCCGCAAAGCGAAGATCTGCTGGACGCCGATGACGATGCCCCCATCATTCGCCTCATCAACGCCATGTTGAGCGAGGCGATCAAGGAGGAAGCTTCCGATATCCATATCGAGACCTTCGAGCGGGCACTGGTCATTCGTTTTCGCATCGACGGGGTGCTGCGGGAGATCCTGCGCCCCCATCGCAAGCTGGCATCACTACTAGTCTCGCGGATCAAGGTGATGTCGCGCATGGATATCGCCGAGAAGCGGGTACCACAGGATGGCCGAATCTCGTTGCGTATCGGCGGTCGCGCCGTCGACGTGCGGGTCTCCACCATGCCGTCCAGCTACGGCGAGCGGGTGGTATTGCGTCTGCTCGACAAGAACAACGTGCGCCTCGAGCTCAAGCAGCTGGGGATGACCGCGGCCAACCGCACCATCATCAGCGAGCTTATTCGCAAGCCCCACGGCATTATTCTGGTTACCGGCCCGACCGGTTCCGGTAAATCCACCACCCTCTATGCGGCGCTGTCTGAAATCAACTCGCGAGATCGCAACATCCTGACGGTGGAAGACCCCATCGAATATGACCTCGAAGGGGTGGGCCAGACCCAGGTCAACACCAAGGTGGACATGACCTTCGCCCGCGGCCTGCGCGCCATCTTGCGTCAGGATCCGGATGTGGTGATGGTGGGGGAAATTCGTGACCTCGAGACCGCCCAGATTGCGGTGCAGGCGTCGCTGACCGGTCACCTGGTGATGTCGACCCTGCACACCAACACAGCCATCGGCGCTATCACCCGGATGCGGGACATGGGGATCGAACCCTTCCTGCTCTCATCGTCCCTGCTGGCGGTGCTGGCCCAGCGGCTGGTGCGCACCCTCTGCCCCGATTGCCGTGCCCCGCGCCCCATCACCGAGCAGGAGCGCCTCGCCATGGGCATCGAGCTGGCCCCCGATCAGCAGGTGTGGCGTCCGGTCGGGTGCGAGCTGTGCAACCACACCGGCTACCGTGGCCGGACCGGCATCCACGAGCTGGTGGTGATCGATGAAGCGGTGCGTGAAGCCATTCACAGTGCCAGCGGCGAGCTCGCCATCGAGCGGCTGATCCGCGGCCACACCCCCAGCATCCGCCGTGACGGCATCGACAAGGTCCTCAAGGGGCAGACCAGCCTCGAAGAGGTACTGCGCGTGACCCGGGAAGATTGAGATGGCGGCATTCGAATACAAGGCCCTCGACAACAAGGGACGCAGCAAGAGCGGCGTAATGGAGGGCGACTCGGCCCGTCAGGTGCGCCAGCTGCTGCGCGAACAGGGGCTCACTCCCCTCGAGGTGAACGAGACCACCGAGAAGGCGAAACGGGAAGCGACCCGCTTCGCCCTGTTTCGGCGTGGTGCCAGCACTGCCGAGCTGGCCCTGATCACTCGCCAACTGGCGACCCTGGTTGGGGCCGGTCTCACCATCGAAGAGGCGCTCAAGGCGGTGGCCGAGCAGTGCGAAAAAGCCCACTTGCGCTCTCTGGTGGCGACCGTGCGCAGCAAGGTGGTGGAAGGCTATTCGCTGGCCGACTCGCTGGGGGCCTTTCCCCATGTGTTCGACCAGCTGTTTCGCTCCATGGTGGCGGCCGGTGAAAAATCGGGCCATCTGGAGAAGGTGCTCAACCGCCTCGCTGACTACACCGAGCAGCGCCAGCATATGCGCACCAAGCTGCTGCAGGCGATGATCTACCCCATCGTGCTCACCTGTGTCGCCATCGGGGTTATCTCGATCCTACTCACCGCCGTGGTGCCCAAGGTGGTGGCCCAGTTTGAACACATGGGTCAGCAACTGCCGGGCACCACCCGCTTTCTCATCGGTACCAGCGAACTGATGCAGGCCTACGGCCTCTGGTTCCTGCTGCTGATCTTCCTTGGCAGCTTTGTCTGGCGCTGGTGGCTCACCGATGAAAAGCGCCGAAGACGCTGGCATCAGGTGCTGCTCGGCCTGCCGGTGATTGGCCGGGTCAGTCGTGGTCTCAACACCGCCCGCTTCGCCCGCACTTTAAGCATCCTAAACGCCAGTGCGGTGCCGCTGCTGGAGGGGATGAAAATCTCCGGCGAAGTGCTCTCCAACGACTTTGCCAGAATGCGCATTCTCGAGGCTGCCGAACGGGTGCGCGAGGGGACCAGTCTGCGCAAGTCGCTGACCGAGACCAAGATTTTCCCGCCCATGATGCTGCACATGATCGCCTCCGGCGAGCAGAGCGGCGAACTCGACAGCATGCTGGAGCGGGCGGCAGACAACCAGGATCGGGAGTTTGAATCCCAGGTCAATATCGCCCTCGGGGTGTTCGAACCCATGCTGGTGGTCTCCATGGCCGGGGTGGTGCTGTTTATCGTGATGTCGATCCTGCAGCCGATCCTCGAGCTCAACAATATGGTGAATATGTAAGTTTCCGGTGTTCGGTGACGCCGCTGGCGGCCCGTCGAACCCACCCAGTGATCACTCTCTGATGGGCTATCCCATCTCATTCGTTACGGAGCAACTCATGAACAAACGTCGTCAATCCGGTTTTACCCTGCTGGAAGTCATGGTGGTCATCGTGATCCTCGGCATTCTGGCCAGTCTGGTGGTGCCCAACCTGATGGGCAACAAGGAGAAAGCTGACCAGCAGAAAGCGGTCTCCGATATCGTGGCGCTGGAAAACGCACTCGACATGTACAAGCTGGACAACAACCGCTACCCGACCACAGAACAGGGGCTGGACGCGCTGGTGACCAAGCCTTCCATCGATCCGGCGCCGCGCAGCTACCGCGATGGCGGCTACATTAAACGCCTGCCGCAAGATCCCTGGGGCAACCCGTACCAGCTGCTGAGCCCGGGCCAGTTCGGCAAGATCGACATCTTCTCCATGGGTCTGGATGGCGAAGCCGGTACCGATGACGACATCGGCAACTGGAACCTGAAGGATTTCCAATAAGTGATATGTCGCCACCGCACTCCTTGTGAGCTGACTGCATGAAGCGCTCTCTCTCCTTTCATCGCCAATCCGGCTTTACCCTGCTGGAAGTGTTGCTGGTCGCCATGCTGATGGGACTGGTGGCCACCGCCGTCACCCTCAGCATGGGAGGCGCCAGAGGGGATAGGGAGCTGGACAAGCAGGCGCGCCGCCTGATGGCGACCCTGCAGCTGGCGCAGGAGTATGCGGTGATGGATGGTCGGCTGGTGGGTATTCGCATCGAGGATAACGGCTGGCAGTTTATGCAGCGTCAGGCCAAGGATCGCAAGTGGCTGGCCCTGACTGGCGACAAGCAGCTGGGGCCGGTACAACTGGCCGAGAACATGACGCTGGCGCTGGAGCTGGAAGGCTTTGGCTGGCAGCCGGACTCCGACGAGAAAATCGAACAGAAGCGCGACGAGAAGGAGCGCACGCCACAGCTGCTTATTTTCCCGGGCGGCGAGCTGAGCCCGTTCGTGCTCACCTTCACCCAGCAGGATGACGATGCCCGCTACACCCGCATCGTCAAGGGGGACGAGTTCGGCCGCCTCACCCTGCTCACCGGCGATGAAGATGAAGAGGTGAGCGAATGAACGCCCGCGGCATGACACTACTTGAAGTCATGGTCGCACTGGCCGTCTTTGCCATCGCGGGTCTCGCTGTAATGAAAACCGCCAGCGAACACCTCTCTGCCCTCAACTATCTGGAGCAGAAGACACTCGCCACCTGGGTGGTAGAGAACCAGCTGGTGCAACAGAAGCTCGAGAACAAGTGGCCCGGCGACAGCTGGGTGGAAGGGGATGAGCAGATGGCGGGCAGCACCTGGTACTGGCGCTATCGCGGCGTCGCCACTGCCGACAACAACTTCCGGGCGCTCGATATGGAAGTGCGCACCGAGGCCAAGGCCGAGAACCCGGTCGCCATGATGCGGACCTATATCAGCCGATGACCCAGCACGTTGCCCGCACGCCTCGCCCCGTCCGCCATGCCGGTTTCACCCTGCTCGAAATGCTGGTGGCGATCGCCATCTTCGCCAGCCTCAGCATGGGCGCCTATCAGGTGCTGCAAGGGGTACTCACCAGCGACGAGGTGGCAAAACGCAAGGAGGCTCGCCTCAACGAACTGCAACTCGCTTTCACCTTGCTGGAGCGAGACATCACCCAGATGGTGCCGCGCAGCGGCCGCATCGAGGGGGAGAACAACAAGGTGCTGCTGGCGGCTTCCCGCTTCGGCCAGCAGAGCGATGACTGGGGCATGGCCTTTATGCGCAGCGGCTGGCTCAACCCGGACGGCATGCTGCCCCGCTCCCATCTGCAACGGGTCGGCTGGCGCCTCAAGGATCAGAAGCTGGAGCGCCTGAGCTACCTCTATCCGGATCCGGTGATCGGCACCGAACCGCGCATCCAGCCGGTGCTGGCGGGAGTCACGGCGTTTCGCCTCTACTTCTTCGACAAGGGCAACTGGAAAGAGGAGTGGACCCAGCGAAGCGTGCTGCCCCACGGGCTGGCAGTGGAGCTGGATCTGGAAGATTACGGCACCATTCGCCGCCAGTTCCTGATTGGTGCCGGTGGCCAGCGCGCCGAAGAGAGCAGCCAGAGCAGCAATCCCGACCAGGGGGGCGGCAACAACAGCAATAACGGGAACAACGGCGGCAACGGCAATACCAATGGCGGTAATGGTGACAGCCAGAACGGAGGGGGCGCCAATGCGGGCTAATCTCGCCGCACCCGATCGCCAGCGCGGCATGGCGCTGCTGGTGGTGCTGCTGATCCTCTCGGTAATGGTGATCATCGCCAGCAATATGAGCGGCCGCCTGCAGCTTGAGCTGCGCCGCACCGCCAACATCACCACAGGCAAACAGGCGTGGTGGTATGCCCTCTCGGCGGAAGCGCTGGTGAGCAAGGTGCTGACGCAGGATTTCAAGGACAACCCCGAGGTGGTCAACCTCAGCCAGAACTGGGCCCGCAAGAACACTGTATTTCCGGTGGACGATGGCCAGCTCAAGGGCGAGGTGACCGACCTGCAATCCTGCTTCAACCTCAACAGCCTGAGCGTGGCCTCCAAGGCGGGGAGCGGCGAGGAGCTGGCGCAGCAGCCCTATCCGGTGCAAGTGTTTCGCGAACTGCTCAAACAGCTGGCGATGGATGATTACGAGGCAGCCCAGCTCACCGATGCCATCCGTGACTGGACCGACAAGGATACGGTGCTGGTCTCCAGCCTTGGCGCAGAGGACGCCTATTACGAGGGGCTCAAGCCACCCTATCTGACCGCCAACCAGTGGATGCTGGGCAAAGATGAGCTGCGGGCGGTGCGCGGCGTAACAGCCAGGGTCTATGCCAGACTGGCCCCCTATGTCTGCACCCTGCCCAGCGACAAGTTGAAGATCAATATCAATACCCTTGCCCCCCAGCACCCCGAGCTGCTGGTTGCCCTCTATCTGGGTACTATCGGGCTGGATGACGCCAAGCGAGTGCTGAACGAGCGGCCACAGAAGGGGTGGAAAGAGAGCAAGCTGATGACAGACATGCTCGCTCCGGTCGACTCGGTGAAAGGACTGAAAGAGGCGCTGGTGGTCAAGAGCGACTTCTTCGAAGCCCGAGTCGTGGCCGAGGTCGGCGACAACCGGGCCTGGCTCGAAACCCTGTTCCAGCGGGGCAAGGACAATAAACTGGTGATGCTGCGCCGCCTCAGTAGCGGCGCCGAATAAACAGCGCACCTGCAGGCCATCGCCCGCGGGTACGAGAGATGTTGGATGCAGCCTGCGGGCTGCGCACCGGTTGCCAGGGCGCACAACGCCCTTTGCAAACCGGTATCGCAGGAGAGAGATGCGTGAGCGAAAGTCTGGTCATCCGACTGGGGACCAATAAACAACAACCCGTGGCCTGGCTGGTCTGGTCCGGTCAGGAGCAGGAGATCATCGCCTCCGGCACCCTACCTTCGGCCGATGCCCTGAGCGAGCTGCAGGAGCGGGCCGGTGGCCGCCCCGTGGTCACCCTAGTGCCGGGCAGCGATCTGATCTTCCGGCGCGTCACCCTGCCGGGTCGCTACAACCGCCAGTCGGCAGCGGCCCTCCCCTACCTGCTGGAGGAGCAGATCGCCTCCGACGTGGACGAGCTCCATCTGGTGGTGCTGGCCCACGAAGGGCAACAGGTCGACCTGATGGCGGTGGATCGGCAGAAGATGGCCGAGTGGCTCGGCTGGCTCGATGCCGCTGGCCTCAAGAGCCTGCAACTACTGCCCGATGTACTGGCGCTGCCACAGGCCGCTGATGGCTGGTCTGCCCTGCAACTCGGCAATGAGTGGCTGGTACGCCAGGGCCCCTGTCAGGGGATCGTCGCCGACGAGCCGCTGCTGGCCATCTTGCTGGCAACCGAAGCGGAGCCGGTCACCATCCACAGCCACACCCCGGTGCCCGCCATTGCCGCCGCCAACTGGCAGGCGGCGGAGCCCGAGCTGCCCATGCTGCTGCTGGCCAAAGGGGCACTCACCTGCCGGGCCAACCTGCTGACCGGCCCCTATCGACCCCAGACCGAATATGCCCGCTACTGGTTGCAGTGGCGCAAGGTGGCCATCACCGCAGGCTTGTTGCTGCTGGCGGCCCTCGGCCAGCGCGGGGTGCAGCTCTATCAGCTCACCGAGCAGGACAAGGCGCTGAAAGCGGAGATCCGCGCCGTCTATACCCGCATCTTCCCGGGTGAGAGCCGCATCGTGAACGTGCGCAGCCAGATGAACCAGCATCTGCAACAGATGGGACAAGCCCCGCAAAACGGCGTGCTGCTGATGCTCACCGAGCTGGCCCCCACCTTTGCCGAAGTCCCCGGCCTCAAGCCGCAGGTGATGCGCTTTGATGCCAGTCGCCGCGAGCTGCGGCTGCAGGTGACCGCCCCCGGTTTTGCCGAGATCGAGCGGTTCCGCGAGCTGGCCGGCAAACAATTCGAGGTACAGCAAGGCGAGGTGCGCAGCACCGAGGGCAAGGTAGAGGGCACACTGGTGCTCAAGGGTAAATCATCATGATGGAAAAATTGCAGAGCTGGTGGCACGGCATCACCGCACGGGAACAGCGGCTGGTGGTCACGGGTGGCGCCCTGTTGCTGGTCGGTCTCTTCTACTGGAGCGTCTGGCAGCCCATCGCCAACCGCATCGCGGAGCGGGAGCGGCAGGTGCAAAACCAGCAGCAGACGCTCGCCTGGCTCAAGGAGAAGGGTGAAGAGGTGCTGGCCATGCAGGGGGGCTCGGGTCGCCAGATCGATACCAGCGGCACCCTGGAAGGGGTGGTCAACCGCACCGCCTTCAACCACAAGATCAAGATTGCCCGGCTGCAACCCCAGGCACAGGAGCTGCAAGTGTGGATCGACACGGTCCAGTTCGATGACTTGCTGCTCTGGCTCTCCACTCTGGTGGAGCAGCACGGCATTCAGGTTCAAATCATCGAGATCGCCCGCGAGGATCTGGCCCCGGGTCTGGTCAAGGTCAGACGTTTGCAGTTGAGTCGTCCACAATGAAAAAACGCATCCTGATTGCCAGCCTGTTTCTGGCCGCCTATCTGCTCTTCCTGCTGGCCACCCTGCCCGCGGCACTGGTGGCTCGCCATCTGCCGCTGCCTGCCAACGTTGCCAACCTGCTGAAACTGGAAGGGGTGAGCGGCACCCTCTGGAGTGGCCAGATTGCCCGACTGCAATATGCCAGCGAATCGGTGAACCAGCTGCGCTGGGATCTCAACGGCTGGTCGCTGCTGCGCTTCGCACCCGAAGTGGCCATTCGCTTTGGCGATCGCAACGGACTCAATGGTCAGGGCGTTGTCGGCTGGAATGGCGCCGCCTTCGGCCGTGACCTGACCCTTAACGCCCCCGCCCCCTGGTTGCTAAGCCGGGTGCCGATGCGCCTGCCGATCCCGATCACCGTCAGCGGCCAGCTGCAGCTCAAAGTGGAGCAATTTGTCCAGGGCAACCCCTGGTGTGACAACCTCTACGGCAACCTCGACTGGTACAACGCCAGCGCCGATACCCCGGCCGGCAAGCTGGATCTGGCCGACCCCGAGGTGAAACTCACCTGCCTCGACTCCAAACTGGTGGCCGAACTCAAGCAGGGCTCCGATGCGGTGCAGACCAGCGGTCGCCTCGAGCTGCAACCCAATGGCCAATACCTGTTCCAGGGCACCCTGAAGCCGGGCCCGGCACTGCCACCGCAGATGCAACAGGGGCTCCCCTTCCTCGGCCAGCCCGACAGTCAGGGCCGCTTCCCCCTGCGCTATCAGGGGCGGATCTAAGCCATCATTCAAGGTGAAAATGGCTCAGGGACAACCCGAGCCATTTTTATCGTCCATGTGACGTGTCAGTTGAAATACCAGATACCGCAGATACAAAAAAAGCCCAAGCGGGTGACCGCTTGGGCTTTCTCTTTGAATATGGCGGAGGAGGTGGGATTTGAACCCACGGATGGTCGCCCATCGCCGGTTTTCAAGACCGGTGCATTCAGCCGCTCTGCCACCCCTCCGAACGGCGTGCATACTACGCTAAGCCCTTGTTCATATGCAATACATATTTCCTGTGGGATAGTGTGCGGGAGCAAAATGGCAGGTGGCTTGAAATTGTTCCTCGTCATCCCTATTTGTTCTTCATAGAATGCTTAGGCTTTAAGTGATGACGAGACGGCCGCTCGCCGCCTCAACAGGACACCAAGAGGACACCCAAGATGGATACCCGTTCTATCTACACCGGCACCCAGAGTGCCGCACGCGATACCAACAAGGTGCTGCGTAATACCTATATGCTGCTCTCCCTCACCCTCGGCTTCTCTGCCGTGGTGGCGGGCATCGCGACCGTAATGAACATGCCGCCGCTGCACTGGGCCATCTTCCTCATCGGCGTATACGGTCTGATGTTCCTGACCGAGAAGAACCGCAACAACAGCATGGGCTTGGTATTCACCTTCGCCCTGACCGGTCTGCTGGGCTATAGCCTGGGCCCCATCATCAACATGTACATGAATAATGGTGGTGGCGAGATCGTAATGACCGCCCTTGGCGGCACCGCGCTCACCTTCTTCGGTCTGTCGGCCTATGCCCTGACTACCAAGCGTGACCTCTCTTTCATCGGCGGCATGCTGTTCGTCGGTTTCTGGGTACTGCTGGTAGCCATGATTGCCAACATCTTCCTGCAGATGAGCGCCCTGAGCCTGGCTCTGTCCGCCATGTTCATGCTCTTCTCCTCCGGGGCCATCCTGCTGACTACCCAGCAGATCGTGCGCGGCGGCGAGACCAACTACATCTCCGCCACCGTCACCCTGTATGTCTCCATCTACAACATCTTCCTGAGCTTGCTGAGCCTGCTTGGCGGCAACCGCAACTAATCAAAAACCCCGCTTCGGCGGGGTTTTTATGGCTCTGTCCCAATTACGTGTTGAAAGGCTAATCTTGAAGTAGGCCATCACCTTGAGGTCTACCATCATGGATACCCCAGCCTTTCAACACCTGTTGTCCCTTTTTCCCCAGTTAACCCTGCGCCAGCGCCGTGTTGCTCAGCAGGAGCTTACTGCACCCCACACCATTACCTCGCTCAATACTCAGTTACCGGCATGCAGTGGCTGCCCCCATTGTCAGGCCGATGTTACCCAGCTGGCGCCTTGGGGATGGAGTCGGGGACTGCGCCGCTACCGTTGCAAACTGTGTCTGCGCACCAGCACCGTTCTGACCAAGACGCCCTTGGCCAGATTGCGTAAAGCACAGTGCTGGGAAGACTACGCGCAAGCTCTCATCGAAGGACTGACTGTCCGCCAGGCCGCGCGGCGCTGTGGGGTCAGCAAAAACACCGCGTTCCTCTGGCGTCACCGATTCTTGCGCGCGATGGCAACCCATCAGGCCACCCGGGAAGAGGGCATTGTTGAGGTGGATGAGACCTTCTTCCTTGAATCGTTCAAGGGGCAGCGGGGACTGCCGCGTCCACCACGTCATCGCGGTGGTAAAGGTCGAACTCGTGGAACCGGGCCAGATTACATCCCGGTGATGGTGGTACAAGACCGTGCAGGCCACCATGCGGATTTCCAGTTGGAGAAAATAAATGCCGATACGGTCATCGCAGTGTTGAAGCCGTTGGTGTCACCGGATGCGGTGCTGTGTAGCGATGGGGCGGGTGTGTATGCCTGTTTCAGCAAGGAACAGGGTATAACCCATCAGGTGGTGCGCAATCGTCAAGGCGAACGGGTAGTCGGTGCGTATCACATCCAGCATGTGAACGGATATCACCATCGGTTGAAAGAGTGGATGGAGCGGTTCCATGGCGTGGCGACGCACTACCTGAAGAACTACTTGGGTTGGCGCCGGATGCTGGAGCGTTACGGAAAAGGCGTAAATATCAAAACATGTTTGCATGAGGCGCTGGGGCGCCCCATGCAACACGTAATTGGGACATAACCT